>JAZSFW010000041.1:0-10396 GCA_045532445.1 Acetatifactor sp.
CTTAAGATAGTTAATACAAAAATTCCCTTTGAGGACATGGTATCTATAGAGATCATACAAAAGTTTTCCGATACCTGAGCTCTATGCACATTATGCCGGATTAAGCGTTGTAGAGATCTAAACCAGGAAATGGTGAAAAAGAGTCATGCAAAGAATCTTTGCGTGACTTTTTTTCGCCTATATGCTATCATTTTTTCAAGAAAAAGGAGGGGAGAACATTTATGTCAGACATTGGGGAGTATATTCGTACATTAAGAGAAAAGAAGCAGTGGACGCAAGAGGAACTTGCCGATAAGCTTCACGTAACACGACAAACCATATCCAATTATGAAAAAGGCAGGTCCAAGCCCGATGTGGAGATGATAAAAAAAATAGCATCTGTACTTGAGGTTGATGCACAATATCTGCTTTATGGCGAAAGTCATCTGCAAAGCAAATCTATCTCACCAAGAACCTGGAGTGGTGCATTCATTATCCTTACTTCTATCATTATATTAGATATGTTACATTCCTTTTCCACATGGTATTCATCCAGATATTTTGTTGCATACCCTTACTTAATATTGAATTTTTTCTTAGATCCGGCTGTAGCGTTTTTTTCGGGCTGGTGGAGCACGAGATTTACAACGACACTGTTAGGCAGAAATTTAATAAAAGGAAAATGGAATCGCTGGATCATCCCCTTAATAAATATCTCTATGATACAATATTGTATATTTGCAATATCTGGCTTGGGAAATAGAAACAGTGTTCTGCACAGCATTCCGGGGTATCCCATTTTTCTTGATTATCTGTACCGGTTCTGTTCAGAAAAGCACATCCTCTTTTGCATTACGTTTACGCTGGTAGGTTTTGCAAGAGGCATTGTAGAAAAACGCAAAGTGATATCTCAAAAAGATCCAACTTAGCGATAATTTTAGGTATCGCTATAATGATACCGGCAAGGTATTCAAAAAACATATGAAACTCCCACTGTACAAGACCTCTGTTTTTTGATACAATTTGTACGAAACTTATTTTACTACGGAAAAAGGAAAGGAGCAAAAAGATGAAGAGTGTTTGTGTAATCACCGGTGGCGGCAGCGGTATGGGTTTAGCGGCTGCTAAGAATATGCCTAAGGATAAAATTATAGTCGTAACGGGACGTACCATGTCCAAGCTGGAAGGAGCAGTGAAGGAACTGCAGGAGTTAGGCTACGAAGCTTATGCCAAAACCTGCGATACCTCCAATCGGCAGCAGGTGCGTGAGCTTGCAGAGTATGCAGCAGGTCTGGGCGAGATCAAGAATGTGATTAACGCAGCAGGTTTATCACCGGCCATGGCAGATCCGGAGAAGCTGATCCGTGTAAATGCGCTTGGTACCGTGTATGTAAATGAAGAGTTTGCAAAGCTCATGAATGCAGGAAGTGTGATCGTGGATATTTCTTCCAATTCTGCGTATATCTTACCAGATTTTCTTGCCAATAAGAAGACATTTGCGCTTGCAGATCAGGATGAAGAGATGTTTGTGAAGAAGATTCTGGGCTTGCCAAATAAATTAAAAGGTTATAAGGCATCCGGGCTTGCCTATGGTCTTTCCAAGAAATTTGTAATTTGGTATGCGGCAAAATGTGCTTATGCATTTGGAAGCAAAGGAATTCGTGTATGCTCTTTGAGTCCCGGGCTTATCGCTACAGACATGGGTAATCTGGAGGCAGAAGAAGGCGGAAGCCTGATCAACACAACGGCTGAGCGGAGAATGGGTAAACCGGACGAACTGGGATACGCAATTGCTACCGTAGCAGATGAAAGGAACGGATACCTGGCAGGTGTTGACGTGCTCGTTGACGGCGGCAGTGTTGTTGGTAAGAAATTTGTGAAGTAAAGGAAACCGGGCTAAGTTGATTTGGGGCATTGTTCCTTTGCCATCCTTTCAAACAGCCCCGCTGATCTCTCATAAGTATAGCGCTTCTGGATCGCAGTACCCGGAGGCGCTGTTTCTATGTGTTCCGGTGTGGCTTTGCGCGCCAGGTATTCCTTGGTGGTACAGCCAAAGGTCTTTAAAAACATCTGGTTCAGATAATGGCTGCTGGAAAAACCGGACTCTAAGCAGATGTCAAGAATACTTAAGTTGGTCTGGTGGATCAACTGAAGTGCATGATCAAACCGCACATTATTTAAGTACTCCTGGAAAGAAATCTGTAGCATTTTTTTAATAAAATGAGAGGCGTGGAAGGTAGTAATATTTTCCAAAGCAGCGATATCTGCCAGAGAAATATGCTCCTGGTGGTGCTCCAGAATATAGCTGGTAATGCGGTTGATCCTCAGGGCATTGTTTTGGGCAGAGGAATATTCCTTTTCATTAGCCATGATATAGGGAGTCTGCGTTAGAAAAATATATAGGGCATCCAGAAAAAGCGAGGAGCATTTGACCTCACTGAACAAGTCGGGTTTAAAATAATAATCTGCACATTTCATCAAAATGGAATAAATCTGATCATAAATTGGACCGGAACAAAAAACGTTCTGCTGAAAACGCAAGTATTCCAGCTGAGGGCTGATCTTGCGGTAAAAATCAGTATGTACCTGAAACGTTAGAATGATATTCTGCCCGATCGGACCTAAAAAAGAGTGAAGCTGGCTGCGATTGATCAGATAAACGTCCCCTGCCTTCAGTTCATATTTTTCCTGCTCCACAAAAAGTGTCAGATGACCCTGCAGTAAAATGCCCAGCTCCATATCACTGTGCGTGTGAAGCTGCTTGGCATTCATCTCTATGAGAAAGATCTCTAAATGATTGGTGGTTGTGTGTCTGACGATTTCCAATTGTCCCTGGGTGTTCATCTGTCAACTCTCCTGTTATGGCTTTATAAGAATAGTATAATCATGGTTTCACAATAATGCAAGCAGTAAATCGCAAGATTGTACTTTTTGACAGGTGAGTTTCCAGTATAATTTATTTATATGAAAGACAGGAGGTAAGAATCATGAAGAAGAAAGTAATTGCAGCCGGACATATTTGTATCGATATTACACCGGTTTTTCCCGGCAAAAAAGTAAATCAGCTGAGCGATATTCTCTCCCCCGGAAAATTGCTCAATGTAGGGGAAGCTGATGTTCATACAGGCGGTGCTGTAGCCAATACAGGACTGGGTATGAAGATCCTGGGCGCAGATGTGTCCCTGATGGGTAAAGTGGGAGCCGATGAATTTGGTGAGATGGTTCGCAATATTTTAGATAAATATGATGCAGGCAATGGTTTGCTGGTTTCCAAGGAAGAATCTACTTCTTACTCTGTGATCCTGGCAATCCCCGGAATAGATCGCATGTTTTTACATAACTGTGGAGCTAATAACTCTTTCCGCGCAGAGGATGTTCCTGTGGAAGCACTGAATGAGGCGGCGCTGTTCCACTTTGGATATCCGCCTTTGATGAAGTCTATGTATGAAAATGACGGAGAGGAATTGATTAAGCTTATGAAGCGTGCGAAAGACTGTGGCGCAGCCACCTCTCTTGATTTTGCCTCCATTGACCCCAACTCTGAGGCAGGAGCAGCAGACTGGGAGAAAATTTTGGAAAATGTAATCCCTTATGTGGATTTCCTGGTACCCAGTGTAGAGGAATTGTGCTACATGCTGGATAAGGATCGTTTCCAGGAGTGGCAGGAGCGTGCAGCAGGCAGAGATATCACAGAGATCCTGGATATTGAGAAGGATGTGAAGCCTTTGGCTGACCAGTGTATGGATTTTGGCGCCAAGGTACTGCTTATTAAGTGCGGTGCACCGGGTATGTACTATAGAACCGCAGACAAGCTGACGCTTCGCGGTATCAGTGAAAAGGTAGAGCTGGATTTAGACAAATGGGCTGATAAAGAAGGCTTTGAGAAGAGCTATGTTCCCGAGAAAATCCTGTCCGGAACCGGTGCGGGCGATACCAGTATTGCAGCATTCCTGACAGCAATGTTGGATGGGTATTCTCTGGAAGATACCATGCATCTGGCAGCAGCTACAGGAGCTTCCTGTGTGGCAGCTTATGATGCGCTCAGCGGACTGAAATCTTTTGAAGAATTGGAAGCCAAGATCAAGGCCGGATGGGCTAAAAACGAGTTTTAATGTGGGTTTTTGAATTTTTATGTGGGTTTTGAAGTGTTTTTGAATTTTTTTAAGAAAAAGCGTGACAAAATCCCACATAAGTGTTATGATAAAGGAAAGATATTTTGATACATACTCAGGAGGTGTACAAATGTTAGTTAATTTGAATGAAGTTCTTCGTCCTGCGAAGAAGAATCATTATGCAGTTGGTTTGTTTAATGCAGTTAACATGGAACTGGCACGTGGTATCATCAATGCAGCAGAAGCTACCAGATCCCCTGTTATCATGGGTACTGCAGAGATTTTCTTCCCTTATTGTCCTTTGGAAGAAGTTTCTTATTATTTGATCCCTATGGCTAAGAAGGCATCTGTTCCAGTTGTAGTACATCTGGATCATGGTCTTTCTTATGATGCTTGTATTCAGGCATTGAAGCTGGGCTTCAGCTCCATCATGTATGACTGCTCTACCGATACTTATGAGGAGAATATCCGCAAAGTAAAAGAGATGGCTGATATCGCACATTCTTACGGTGCAACCATCGAAGGTGAGCTGGGTCATGTAGGTGACAATGAAGGTTCTGCAGAGGGAAGCTCCCATATGGCAGATCCCAGTGCATTCTTTACAGATCCTAAGCTTGCTAAGGATTTCGTGGACAGAACCGGTGTGGATGCGCTTGCAATCGCAGTTGGTAACGCTCATGGAGCATACAAGCTTCCTCCTAAGCTTGACTTTGAAAGAATCCGCACGATTAATAATACCGTTGATGTTCCCCTGGTACTGCACGGCGGTTCCGGTCTGACTGACAATGACTTCAGAAAGGCTATCCAGGAAGGTATCAGCAAGGTTAATATCTTTACCGATATTAATGTGGCAGCAGTAGAGGCTGAGTTCAAGAGGTTCTCCAGCATGGAGAAGGGTATCCTTGATCTGATTCCTGCAGCTGTAGAAGCTGTTAAGCAGGAGACCAGCAAGAAGATGAAACTGTTCAGCAGTGACGGCAAGGCAGACTGCCGCGTAAGTGGTGGCGTTTCCTCTATGGATGTAGAGATGCTGACCAAGCTGGTTGCAGCTGAAGTTGTAAAGTATCTGAAGAAGTAATCACATAAGACAGAAATAAAAGTTAATGACAGACCCCCCAACCACAAAGCCTGCGCTATGCGCGCAGATATGTTGTGGTTGGGGGGTCTAATACTTACTTTTCCGCTCTTTTCTAAACGTATTGTGCATATAATCAACACAAGCTTGACAAAATAAGGAATATTGGTTATACTGAATGTAATTTCACTGAAATCACATTCAGTATAATGTGCTATAGGAGGAGATTATGTTTGTTGGACGTCAGGAAGAATTGAAGATAATAAGCGAATTGCTTGATAAACCCTTTGCAAGTGCGATGATTTATGGAAAACGCAAGGTCGGAAAAACTACGCTTATTAAAAAAGCGCTTGAAGCATCGACGGATAAGTTTGTATATTATGAATGCATAAAGGCTCCCTTGCAGGAGAATATAGACGGCTTTGTTGGGATGCTTGTGCTTGAAAAGATTCTTCCCACGCAGATTTCATTTAAATCGTTTGGTGATGTATTTGCATATCTTAATACAATTGAAAAAACATTTAATGTTGTTATTGACGAGTATCCTTATTTGAAAGCACTTACCAGGCCTGAAACGATAGACTCCATCTTTCAATCTGTTATTGATAACAATCTTAAGAACATTCGCTTGTTCATTTCGGGTTCTCACATAGGTATGATGAAAGATTTGCTTGAGGAAAAAAATGCTTTGTACGGCCGGTTCTCAGTTACACTTCGCCTGAAGGAACTTGATTATATAACTGCCGCGGAGTTTTATAAGAATAAGTCTGCATATGATAAAATAGCTTTATACGCGGTATTTGGTGGTTCACCATATATCAACGGAGCAATAGACGAAACAAAGACCCTGAAAGAAAATATTATAGCTACCCTGCTTAACCCTACAAGTTATGTATATAGTTACGCAGAACACCTTCTTGTTTCTGATTATGCCAATGCTATAAATGCAGAACGTATTTTTCATGCTGTTTCAAACGGGCATAAAAAGTATGGTGAGATTGAAGCGATATTGGGTTTGAAAGCAAACGGCAATCTTTCCAAACAGCTTGCTGTGCTTGAAAACATGGAGATCGTGGCCAAGGTGTATCCAATAAACAGACCGGATGATAAGAAAAAAATCTCTTATGAGGTTCGTGACAATCTGCTTCGTTTCTACTATGCTTATATCTATAAAAACAAGAGTGCTCTGCAAATGCTCGGTGCAGAGGCATTTTACGAAGAATATATAGAGCATTCCATCGTGACTTTTATCTCGCATCGTTTTGAAGAAATTGCACGGACATATTTTTCACTCTGCGTGCAAAAACGTAAAATGCGAGGGATTTCAAATATCGGAACCTTTTACTATGATAATAGTGCTGCGCGAACAAACGGCGAGTTTGATGTGGTTCTTGAAAGAAAGGATTCTTATGATATTTATGAAGTAAAATATTATTCCTGGCCAATGCGATTGCAAGAGATGCGTAAGGAGGAAGAACAGGTGAGAGCCATTAAGGGGTTGTGTATCGGTAGAATAGGTTTTATTGCTACTGCCGGCTATGAAAGCACCCCTGAAGAGTTTGACTGCATTAACGCAGAAGCACTTTATGAAATGTAATCAAATTCTTAAAAAATTTTTTATTCTGGATTTACAGGGTTTTTGATTAATGATATAATAATGCAATAGTGTATCTATAGTACCTAAAAATTTTAGAGTAGGAGTACAAGGTATGGAAAAACTAACGAGAAAGTATGGATTGTTAACAGGTATTTGTATGGTTGTGGGAACTGTTATCGGTTCCGGTGTGTTCTTTAAGGCGCAGAACGTGTTGAATGCTACCGGTGGCAATATGCCTCTTGGTATTGCAGCTTGGGCGATCACAGGATTTTTGATGATCATCTGTTCCGCGCAGTTTGCAGTGATGGCGACAAAGTATGAAAAGGTCAGCGGTGTAGTAGACTATGCGGAAGCTACCTGCGGCGGCGGATATGCTTATTATCTGGCATGGTTTATGGCTAATATTTATTATCCCGGTATGACCTCTGTTTTGGCTTGGGTGTCTGCAAGATATTTTGGTGTTCTTTTTGGATGGAGCATGGTTGGTGCGGAAGTTTTGGCATTGGCAGGATTCTTCCTGATTGCTTCTTACTCCATGAATGCACTTTCTCCCAAGTTGGCCGGTAAGTTCCAGGTTAGTTCTACCGTGATCAAGCTGATTCCCCTGTTTTTGATGGCTGTTGTAGGAACGATCGTGGGTATGGTAAACGGCACGTTGCCTACCAATTTCTCCACTGTTGTGACAGAAGTAGCCGGTGGAAATTCTGCAGGACTGTTTGCAGCGATCGTGGCAACTGTATTTGCATATGAGGGATGGATCGTGGCGACTTCCATTAATGCAGAGCTGAAGAATCCCAAGAGAAATCTTCCCCTTGCGCTGGTGATCGGTTCCTTGATTGTAGTAGCTGTTTATATTATGTATTACATAGGTGTAGCCGGCGGCGCAACAAATGACGTATTGATGGCAGAAGGTGCTACCACAGCATTTACCAATGTGTTCGGCACCGTGGGTGGAACATTCTTAAACGTTTGTATTGTTATCTCCTGTCTGGGTACCCTGAATGGTCTGATGGTAGGTGCAACCCGCGGTATGTATGCGATTGCAGCCCGCAATGAGGGTCCTCGTCCTGAGATGTTCTCTCAGATTGACAAATCTACCAACATGACGACCAACTCTTCTATCTGGGGTGTGTTTGTGTGTGCTGCATGGTTGATTTATTTCTATGGCGCAAACTTGACAAGTGGATGGTTCGGAATCTTTAATTTCGATTCCTCTGAGCTGCCGATTATTACTATTTACGCAATGTACATCCCCATCTTTATTGCATGGATGAAGAAGGAGAAGGATCTGGGCGTATTTAAGCGTTATGTGCTCCCGATTGCTGCTTTGGTTGCTTGCTGTTGTATGGTATTTGCAGCAGTGTATGCGCATGGAATCACTCCCTATCTGCAGGCAAAGGCAAATGGAAGCTTTAGCTTCCCTGTACTGTTCTATCTGATCGTTTATGCAGTGATCATTGCAATTGGCGCATTCTTCAGAAAGCCCAAGAAAAAAGAAGAGCAATAAAGACAATAGAAAGCATATTGTTTTGTCATAGACATAATTGCAAATCAGGACACTTTTTAATTCAAAAAGTGTCCTTTTCTTTTTCAATGAAATGTGATATGATAGATACCAGAAGTACTTATTTATACTGATATAAATAGGATAAAGAATATGATAAAGGTTTGTGAACAAGGTTATGAACTGAGAGAAAGGAGAAAAGAAATGGGGGCATATTATTTAGCAATTGACATCGGAGCATCCAGCGGCCGCCACATTTTGTGTCATATGGAGGATGGCAAGCTGGTTTTAGAGGAGATGCATCGTTTTTACAACGGCATGAGCGAGAAGGACGGTGAGATGTGCTGGGATTTTGATGCACTTTTTGCAGAGATCAAGGCAGGTCTTAAGAAGTGTAACGATGCAGGAAAGGCACCTGTCAGCGTTGGTATAGATACCTGGGGGGTCGATTTTGTAATGCTTGATGAGAATGATAAGGTATTGGGCAATACTGTTGGTTATCGTGATGATCGTACAACGGGTATGGATGAAGAGTTGTACAAGATTCTTCCGGAGGATGAGCTTTATGCCAGAACGGGTATTCAGAAGGCTATTTACAATACCATTTATCAGCTGATGGCAGTGAAGACGAAGCACCCGGAATATCTTGAGAAAGCCAAGACTTTCTTGATGGTTCCTGATTATTTCCACTATTTGCTGAGTGGAGTTAAGTCAAATGAGTACACAGATGGAACGACCAGTCAGATGGTAAGTCCCAAGACCAAGGTATGGGATCTGGAGATGATTGAGAGATTGGGTTATCCTACAGATATTTTCCAGGAGATCAGAATGCCCGGTACGGCATTGGGTGACCTGACACCGGAAGTACAGGCTGAAGTAGGCTTTAATTGTAAGGTTGTTCTGCCTGCAACACATGATACCGGCTCGGCAGTATTGGCAGTGCCCAGCAACAATCCGGATACCGTTTACATCAGCTCCGGTACCTGGTCTTTGATGGGTGTAGAGCGCAAGGAAGCTGATTGCAGTCCGGAAAGTAAAGCACACAATTTTACTAATGAAGGCGGTTATCAGTATCGCTTCCGCTATCTGAAGAATATCATGGGTCTTTGGATGATCCAGTCTGTGAAGAAAGAGCTGAAAGAAGAAAGAGGACTTGATCTGTCCTTTGGAGAGATTTGTGAGGAGGCATCCAAACAGACCATTCCTTCTTTGGTAGACTGTAATGACAATCGTTTCCTGGCACCGAAGAATATGATCAAGGAAGTGCAGGCAGCCTGTGCCGAGAGCGGACAGCCGGTTCCGGAGACCTACGGCGAGATTGCGTCTGTCATCTACAACAGCCTGGCAAAATGTTACGGTGACACCATTGAAGAGATTCAGGAGATGACCGGCAAGACTTACGACAGCATCAGCATCGTAGGCGGCGGTGCCAATGCAGAGTACTTAAATGAGCTGACAGCAAAATATACCGGCAGGACGGTATATGCAGGTCCTACCGAAGCGACAGCTATTGGTAACCTGATTGTTCAGATGATGGCAAATGGTGAGCTGAGTGATCTGGAAAGCGCAAGAGACTGTATTTTCGATTCTTTTGCTGTAAAAACTTATAAAGCATAGATAAGTATTAAAGGAGTACATAAAATGAGCACAAGATATGAATCCGCAAGAGAAATTTTTGCATCCTACGGAGTTGACACAGATGCTGTGATTGCCAAATTAAAAAATGTTCCTTTGGCCGTACATTGCTGGCAGGGAGATGATGTGAAGGGCTTTGATCAGGATGGTCCTTTGACCGGCGGTATCCAGACAACCGGTAACTATCCCGGAAAGGCCAGAACACCGGAAGAGTTGATGGCAGACTTAGACAGAGCACTGTCTTTGACCCCCGGTAAGAAGAAGCTCAACCTCCATGCATGTTATGCTATCTTTGAGCCCGGCGAGTATGTGGACAGAGATAAGATAGAGCCCAAGCACTTCCAGAAATGGGTAGAGTTTGCAAAAGAGAGAAATATGGGTATTGATTTTAACCCTACCTTCTTTTCTCACAGTAAAGTAAAGGATGGAATGACCCTCACAAGCCCTGATGAAGAGACCAGAAAGTTCTGGATCGAGCACGGCAAAGCATGTAT
>JAZSFW010000067.1:0-5907 GCA_045532445.1 Acetatifactor sp.
ATGGGAGATGTCTCTCAGAACATTCATTTTGGCTATGGATTGAATGACTGGGAAGAGCTGAAGACCATGTATTTGTCAGATTCCAAATCCAGTTTCTGCATTTTGAAAAAGAGCTATCGAAACACCATTGAAATCTCAGACTTTGCAACGAGAATTCTGCATCATGGGAGGTTTTCCAGTTATCCGGTGGAGCCCATTATTCGTCATGGTAAGCCGGTTGAAGTGATTCAAGTAGGAGGTGGCAAGGCGGCCGATAATGAAGCTGGCAGTGTGTTTGATGGCGTTACAAACAGAACGGTTGACGAAGATGTGCTGATACAAAAGGCTGCCTCAGTCTGTAAAGAATGGCAAAAGAGCGGCTTTGATACGATAGCGGTAATCTGCAGAGATCAGAAGTCTGCAGCCAGAGCTGCACAGGAATTAAAGAAATATGTAGCAATCATGGAAAGTGATTTGGAAGAGGCTGAGTTTGGAAACGGAGTCCTGGTGCTTCCGGTGGAATATACCAAGGGATTGGAATTTGATGCCGTGCTCATTCTGAATCCTACCAGGGAAGAATACCCGGTGGAGGATGGGCATGCCAAACTTCTTTATGTGGCTGCCACACGTGCTCTTCATGAGCTGTGCGTACTCCATACAGGGAATCTGACAGGACTGATCTCAGATCCTATGCCGGAGAGAGCAGGTGAGCGTGAGCAAGTCGCTGCAAGGCATAGGGGAATTCAGACAGTCAATTGCCCGACGATTCCTGTAAGACCAATGGTGCAGTCCGACATGATCTCATCCGCGTTTGCTGCAAGATCCAAAATACAGTCAGTGGCAAAACCTTTGATGCAAGCAACTGTAGAACCGACAAAGAATTTGCCTAAAAGCTCAGGTGTTGGCGTGGATTTTGGTGATCTGCCTACAGCAGAAAAGCTGCGCCCTATGGGTCATACAAAGATTGACCTGGCTGTTCGTTGGGTATTAAAGCAACCGGATGGGCTATACCTGCAAAGCCGTTATGGTGTGCTGCGTTTAAGCCCTGTGGGAAGTGATATCATCCGCATTACCTTTGCAAAAGGAAACAAAATTACTGATGTTTTTCATCCTCATATTACTGTGAGAAACACTTATCGGGCCTGGATGTACAGAGAATCAACCAAAACAGTTGAGCTTGTCACAGATGAGATCCTTCTTCAGGTGGATAAGGCTACAGGAGCCATTCAGTACCTGACAAGAGATAAAAAGTTATTGCTGAAAGAGTGTAGCAAAGTCAGCAGACAGCTGGAAAGTCTGTCCGGAACAAAAAGATGCGGCTGGCTCTATCTGGATTGGCAGAAGGGCGAGAAACTATACAGCTTGAATGCAAAAGAGCAGATAGAAGAGAATCCCAGGGGTAAGGCCCGATATATATCACGAGGTGGCGTGGAGCCCCAATTGCCTTTTATCTTTTCGGATAGGGGCTATGGAATGCTCTTGGCTTGTGAGGGCGCAGCCATGTACTGCGATATTCCCACTTACGGTTCCTATCTGTACATGGAAGATGCGCAGGCAAAAGGAGAACAGATGGACTATTATTTTATTGAGGGGAAGAGGGCAGACAAGATTCTTGCGGCTTATGGTTATCTTCTTGGGAAGTAGCCTAAAATGATAGGGAATTGGAACAGGGAATGTTGATGCCACAAGAAGTATCATACATTCCCTGTTTAGAATAAGATTATTTGTTTTTGCTGCTGCCGTCCCCCTGGGAGAACGCCAAAGCAGTATACCCATCATCGGAATGCAGATCCTGCTGCCATTTGTCATACATTAACTGATAGACCTCCTCCGGAATTTCCGGTGTTCCCAGGGACATGGTGGGAAGAAGCATGTCCCCTGCAACATTAGGATCTGTGCAGGCTGTATCATTTCGATATTGTTCACGGACCGCTTTGTCTCTTAAGTTAGGAATCTCCATGGGGATGCCGCCGGCTAAAATTGAGCGGTAAGCAAACATGCCCGGCAGGAACATGTCAAGTGCCTCATACACATCAATAATATCAGCCTGATTATTTCCCAAAAGCTTTTCCACAAAGTTATAGATGGAATAGTAATCGGAACCTCCATGGCCAAAGCCTTTAAATTCATCCTCCATACCTTTTCTGGGAAGATAGGTTTCAGGCTTTTTATCATTGTATTCGCCGGAAAAATCATCTGCATGAACGTAGATGCGGTCTACAGCTTCTTCTGACGCATCTTCTCTGGCAGATTCCATTCTTCCTTTGGAACCGTAAATAGAGTACCAGATCGAGTCGCGGTATAAGTCACCGTGAATACTCTTTATGATGCCGCCATTTTCCAGGGTTACAAGCTCCATGCCAAACAGTGCACCTTTGGCACCGCATCTAAGCTTTCGTTCAATCTTATGGCTTTCAAATCCTGTGACGGATACAGGACGAAGACCGGTTATATGTATGATAGGACCTAAAGAGTGAGTGCAGTAGAAGGTGGAGTACATGTTGTTGCGCCAGTGGTCTTTGTCACCGTAGGTGATGCCAGGCCAAATAGGTTCGCAGTTGTGGATATATTCCCCTTCACCATATTCAAATTCGCCAATCTTACCCTCACGGTATAGACGGCGCATTTCATAAGGGGCGGCCATATAGCAGTAGTTTTCGGCATAAGCATAGGTCATACCGGTGGCTTCCACGGTTTCTACAAGCTCTACCGCCTCTTTCATGGTCTGAACCGGCAGGACTTCCGAGAAGACATGCTTGCCGGCTTTCATGGCCTTTATGGCAAAGGGAGCGTGCTCGTTGGCATAATTAGCCAGTACCACAGCGTCCATATCATGCTTGATAAAATCCTCAAAATTATCATAGTATGTGATATTCAGACCTTTATTTTGTTCCTTTTGGCGATTTAAGGCATCTTCCCATTTGTCACAGATTGCGACAAGCTCGGCATTTCCTGCATTTTTGCAGTAGTTGATCATGCTGGTTCCGCGATAGGCGCCTATGACCCCGATCTTTATTTTCCTGTTTTGCATCTTCGATTCTCCTTTATGAAATGACAGTTTATAATTTGTTGTTGGTTCCAGAATAGCACTGTTCCAGACAAAACACAATGGATGATATCCTTATATTTATGGACAAGAGTTACTTTTACTTGACTGTAAGTTGAAATAATGATATAAGATTAGCAAGGGGGAAAGATATTATGGAAGAAAATAATATTTGTCGATTTATACCCAGGCACAATGATCTGGAAGCAATTCACACGATCAATTTTGTGTTGGAGAGAAAACAGCAGAAGTATGAAAGTTTGAAAATAAGTTCTGTATACCGTATGCACCTGGTAACTTGCGGGAAAGGGATTTTGTATACGCCGGGATGTTCCTATGAATTAAGAAAAGGGGATATCTTTTTTGTATTGCCGGCGGTTCCTTTTACGATTGAGTCGCTAGAACAATTTGAATATATGTACATTAGTTATATCGGTACGCGTGCAAATCAAATTATGGACAAGCTTCGCATTACGGATCAGAATTGTGTTTTTTCAGGATTTGAGGAAGTGCTTACCTTCTGGATGGATTCTTTGCGGGAAACGTCGGCATTTTTTGATTTGAGAAGTGAAAGTGTGCTGTTGTATACGTTCTCTGTTATGGGGGCTAAAATCCTACAGGAGGAAGAGGAGGGTAAAAAGGCATTTGCCTTGGTCTCAGAAATTAAGAAATATATAGACGATCATTTCTCAGATGCAGAGTTTTCCATGGATAAGATGGAAAAAGAGCTCTCTTATAACAAAAAGTACATTTCCAGAGTTTTTAAAAAGGAAATGCACATAAATATCACAGAGTATTTAAATATCACACGCATTCATCATGCCTGTACGCTGATGGAGCAAGGATTTACCTGCGTTAAGGATATTGCGTTTTTGTGCGGGTATAAAGATTCATTATATTTTTCAAGAGTCTTTAAGAAGGAAATGTGTGTTTCACCGAGAGAACACATGGCAGAAATCTGTAAGAAGATATAGGGATGGGTCAATCAATGGAAAGCGGTATCCCTTTGCGTCTCAGGTGATTTTCCAGAGTTAACTCATGCCCGTGTTCTTTCAGCCACTGTTTGTACACACGGTAATCCGGCATGATCTGTTCGACCATGCTCCAGAAATTTGGGGAATGATCCATATGTGTCAAATGGCATAGTTCGTGCACCACCACATAGTCAAGGACTTTGGGAGGGGCAAAAAGTAGGCGGTAATTAAAAGACAGAGTTCCTCTGGAGGAACAGCTTCCCCAGCGGCTTTTCTGGTCACGGACTGTGATGGTTTGGAAAGAACCTCCGGTGAGTGTGTGATAAAATGCGACTCTTTTGGAAAAATAATCCTTTGCCGCATTGCGGTATCTTTTTTCAATCACCAGAAGTCTTTGAGACTCGGCTTTTTTTATGTTTTGATTGACGGAGTCAAATATGCCCATGCTTGTTCCCCTTTTTGGATGATCACATTCAGTATACAATGAAAGAATTGCAAAGTAAAGTAATAAATGTTATCATAAGTCTATTAATAGATAGGAGCATGTATATGAAAGACAATCAGTGTATTATTATAGGCGCAGGTGATCTGACAGTGGGTTTGATCGAGCGGAAAGAGGGAGATTATGTGATCGCGGTAGACGGCGGTTTGGCCTACTGTGAAATTTTGGAATTGGAGCCGGATCTGATCATCGGTGATTTTGATTCTGTGAGTGAGAAAGAGAAGGAGGCTGTTGAGGCACTTTCTTTGCAGATTCCGGAACGTGTCATTTGGTTAAAGCCGGAAAAAGATGAGACGGATATGCTGGCAGCCTTGAAACTTGGGCTGGAAAAAGGGTTCCGTTCTTTTCGGATCTATGGGGGAACCGGAGGGAGATTGGATCATACCTTGGCAAACATCCAATGTCTGTTATTTTTAAAAAAGCAAGGAGCCCAAGGATATTTATGTGATGGTACCTCTTTGATTTTTGTGATGAAGGATGAAGAAGTACGTTTTCAGCCTTCCATGGAAGGGTATTTGTCTTTGTTTTCTCTGGGAAAAGAAGCAAAGGGTGTGAGTATCCGCGGTATGAAATATTTGCTGGAGGATTATACGATGTGCAATGATTTCCCAATCGGAATCAGCAATGAATTTATTGGGGAGCAGGGAATTATCTCTGTAGAACAGGGTGAACTTGTGGGAATTATTCACTATGCGTGAATAATTCCCACAAATATTTTTCGGACGTATATAAATCTTATCAGAGATTGCATATCAGGATTGTCCGGAAAATTGTTTGTCAACCTCTATTACAGCATAGTAATTGGGGTTTTCTTTGTGAATTCGAGTGCAGAGCTTTTCTACGATCTCCTTGTCAGATAACTGAAAATCAAAGGGGATTACAATGTCAAAGATGATGTTCGTATGAGTGGGACCTGTCACAATCCGAAAATCATGCAAAGAAAGTTTGGGTGAGAGATCGGCCAGATAGGAAAGTGCCAATTCTTTCAGCCGGTTGGTTTCCGGATCGTTGATACAGACCGGATCCATATGAATGACTGCATGACAGTGCAGCGTATCCCGTAACTTGTGCTCGATCAGGTCGATCATGTCATGCATGGAAAGAATATCACCTTCTGCCGGTACTTCTGCGTGGAGAGAGATTAAGACTCTTCCGGGGCCATAGTTGTGAACGATCAGATCGTGAATGCCGATAATGCCGTCGTAGGACATGACGATCTCTTCAATCTGTTTGACAAAATCTTCATCAGGTGCCTGACCCAGCAAAGGACTGATGGTTTCTTTGGCTGCATTGATTCCTGCATAACAGATAAAAAGCCCAACTGCAAGACCGCAATAGCCGTCAATAATATAGCCGGTAAAATGAGAGATTAACGTAGCGATCAATACTACGGCAGTAGCAAGTGT
>JAZSFW010000289.1:0-6273 GCA_045532445.1 Acetatifactor sp.
GCACAGAATATTCTGCGCAACGGAAAATGCACCCTCAACTTCATTGACGACAAGCCCAAGACCTTTAAAGAGGCAGTTAAGCTTTCCTGGCCGGGCGATAAGCCGGAAGATAAGATGCCGAAATGCAACTTTAAGCTGGAAAAGAGTCTGATTGAGGAAGAGACGGGGGAGAAAAGACCGATGGTTCTGACAGACGCTATCGAGGCCATTGAATGTACCTGGATGCGCGAGCTGGACGGCGCTGACAAGGATATGCCGGGAGAGCTGAACGGCTATGAAGGCCCTTACCATGATTTTAACGGTATTACCAGCAAATTTGGTGCCCACTTTATCCTTCGGGTAGATAAGATCCTGTTGAAGAAGAAATACAGCGACGCCATCATCAACGGGGTAAAAGCAAAGGATTTTCCTCCCCTTCCGGTTGACTACGGCTATCGCGACAGTAAAAATTTCTGGTTCCACAGAAAGACGAAAATGAGAGCAGAGCTTCTGCAGATGCGCAAAGCTTCCTTAGAATCCGTTCGCTATGCGGCAGACCGTGTGGACGACAAGATTAAATTTACTGATGAAGCCCTTATGACCATTTTGGGCGTTCCCCGCGTGTTCTTGTCCGTGGTATTGAAGGGCTGTGTGGATTGGGCAAAGGAAAATAATGTGGAGCTGATCACTGCTGAGCATATGCAGATCATCAATGACAAACGAGCAAAAGAAAAAAATAAAAAATAGGGAGAGCAGAAAAATGAAAGTTGTACTTGCAGGCGCATTCGGTAACCTTGGTTCCGATATTTTGAAATGTCTCGTGGCAGAGGGACATGAAGTGGTGGCAGCAGACTTAAGAGAAACTGCTGTAGAAGGCTGTGCCGGAAAATATACCTTCAAACAGATTGACGCGACCAACCCTGAGACCTTAAAAGGACTTTGTGAGGGTGCAGAGGTTGTAATCTCCACAGTGGGTCTCACCGGCGCATCCACGAAATTTACCTCCTATGATATTGATTATAAGGGCAATCTGAATCTTTATGAAGAGGCAAAACGTGCAGGAGTGAAGAAATTCAACTATATTTCCGTGATTTCCTGTGATGAGTTGGGTGCAGAAAAGGTTCCTATGCTTCACGCCAAGTATCTTGTGGAAGAAGAGATCAAAAAAGGTGAGATGGAATACGTAATCTATCGTCCCACCGGTTATTTTTATGATATTGCCAAAGTATTTAAGCCTTATGTTGATAATGGAGAAATGCAGTTGCTTAAGGGCTATGGCAAAGTGAGAGCCAATGTGGTTGACTGTCCTGATTTTGCCGCATTTATCATTGCTCATATGAACGACACCAATGTTACCTACAATGTGGGCGGCAAGGAAACCTACACTTACGAAGAAATGGCTGCCATGTGTTTTGAAGCGGCAGGAAAGCCCCTGAAGATCAAATGGGCACCTATCTGGCTTTTCGGAATTCTTGCAAATCTGCCTAAGATCAAAAAAGCAGGTAAGCACGATATCATTCTGTTCTCAAAATGGACCCTCAGCCATGACCTTGTGGGCGACACTACCACCGGTGAGGGAAGTTTTGCAGAATACATTAAAAAATATTTTGGAAAGGAAGGTAAATAATCATGCCTTGGTCGCTTCTTGGGATCCTTCTTATTGTGTGCGCAGTGATGTGCGCTGTGGGATTTTATAAATTTGTCTACTTCCTTTCTATCGGCTATGGTTTTGCGGTAGCCGGGGGCGGTATTGCTGTTCTTGTTATGTATTTGATAAATCCCACCGCAACCCCTCTTTGGATCATTTTGATCCAGGCTGTTTTGTTTGTGGCTTACGGTGCACGCCTTTCCGGCTTTTTGCTTGTGCGTGAGCTGAAAAACATTTCCTTTAAGAAAACAGATGTTGCCAAAGATACCCTTGCCAAAAACAAGGAGAAGAAAATGCCTGTTTTTGTGCTTGCAACCATCTGGATCTGTGTTGCAGTGCTTTATGTAGCGCAAGTTTCTCCCATGCTTTTCAGATACACCAATGCTTCGGCTGATCTGGCAGTTCCTGTTGTGGGATTTGTGGTTTCTATCCTGGGGCTGGTTCTGGAATCTATCGCAGACAGTCAGAAATCTGCGCAGAAAAAGGTTCGTCCCGATATGGTTGCAACCGAAGGTCTTTATAAGATCGTTCGCTGTCCTAACTATCTTGGTGAAATCATTTTCTGGACCGGTATCTTCATTAGCGGTCTGACTACATATGCTACTGTTGGGCAGTGGATCGTTGCAATTCTTGCGTACATCTGCATTGTTTACATTATGTTCAATGGAGCACAGCGCCTGGAAAAACGTCAGATGGCTCGCTACGGAGAAAATGAAGAATACAATAACTACGCCAATAAGACGCCAATCATTCTTCCCCTTGTGCCCATCTATCATTTGAACAAGAAATAAGCGGGAGGTGTCAGAGATGAAAGATTTTTCTGTTTCTATGGCACTGGTGGATTATATTCCTGTAATCTTTTTTGCAGCCGCTGCAGTTGTATTAATGCGGGATCTTTATAACAAAATGAGTAAAGGTGCTTTTGCGCTGTTTGCCGCAGGCACCATAAACGTTACCTGTGCAGGAGCATTGAAGGCCACTTACAAATTGCTTTATGCCTTGGGCATATGTGATTTTGAGGCGCTCAATGCTATGTTCTTCCCGGTACAGTCCATTGGATTTTTGCTTGCGGGCATCGGTATTCTAGCCATGATCTGTCACAAGCAGACAAAGAACGCTACATTTGCAGCAGCACCTCCTGTTTTTAGCGGAACCTTTGTCTTTGTGGGACTTATGGTAGCCGGTCTCGGCATTATGGATGTGGTACTCTGCATTCTTGCAGCAAAGCTTAAGAAGCCGGGAGTGATCGCCCTGTTCGCCCTTTCCTTTGTCTGCTCTCTGTGCATGGGTTATCTTTCCTCCCAGGATTTTGCACAGGCATCTATGAACTGGATCGCGGAAGGCGTGAATGTAGTGGGTCAGGGAGCTCTTCTATGGGGTGTAATCCTGCTTCATAAAAATGGTCTTAGCAAGCTAAAACTTCAGGGTGGTGAAACGGCATGATCAATAAAATTTTAGAGATAATCAGTCAAAAATATACCCTCAAGGAAATAGATGTCAAGGATATGGCAGCTCTGAAAGCAAATGGGATGAAGTTTTCTGTGAAGGCTTATGAAGCGCAGGGGTTGGGACATGTTTCTGTGATGGAGGCAAAAGGCTTCTTTGGCCTTATGAAAATGGATACCTTGATCATCAATCCCCAAAAAGTAGATCTTCCTCTCTATTCTTATGATCGCATTTATGCTGTAGGCAATGACACCCTTATTGTTGAATTGTATGATACGCTTTCGGGGGACTATGCGGAAGAACATTTAGAGCAAGTAAAAGAGCAGTACTGTGATCTTCCCGAACGAGATCCCGGTGCTCACTGGTATGATGACATAAAACTGTCTTCCAGCATTTCTAAAAAAGGGAAAAAAGCGCAGACGCCGCGCTTGGATGAACTGACCTTAAAGCATTTTGAGGGATATTTGTCCACGGGTTCCCCTGTAGAAGATGCGGCTGTCAAGCAGCAAAAGGCCGGTTTTTATGTGGAAGGTCTTTTGACAAACGGCGGACCCTCAACAGATGTCTTTAAAAAGGCCTTTGGGGAGGAAAAGACTGCAAAACTTTTTAAGAGTATCCTTTTTGGAATTCAGTAGATATTTACCGGTTATAAGGTTGAGCTTTCAAAAAACGGTTGAAAACTAGAATAGTAAGTTTTCAACCGTTTTGACGTCGCATCAGGTGTTCTTCATAATGATGGAACCAACGCATTCGCTGACATGCTCGCAGGCATCTGCACAAGCTTCCAGACAATCATAGATCTTGTACCAGCAAAATCTTTCGTGGGTATCAGAGCAATTCTTGGTAACATTCCGCATAGAGGATAGATACAGCTTATCACAATCTTCTTCCACATCGTTGCATTCTACAATAAGGGAATGAATCTTTTTTGACTTCTTGAAATTCTCAAATTCACTCATGATAGCGCAAAGCAGGCTGCAGCTCTTTACAAGATTCTTTGCATATTCGATTGCAGACAGCTGAATGTTTTTGATGTCGTAAATGTAGAGATTCTGCATGACCTCTTCCAGAAGATCAAGCACATTGTCAAGCTGCTGGCTCAACAGATCAAGATCTTCGCGGTCAACGGGAGTTACAAAAGCTTTTGCCAGTGCGCCACTCATTTCGTGCTTTTTCATATCAGCACCGTGTTCGTATTCATGCATTTTCACAAGCATTGCTTCAAGATTATTCGCATCATAGTTTTCAAGGCAGTCAACAAGGTAGTTGGCCGCTTTTTCGGAGAGTGCTGCGCACTCTATAAAATTATCAAAATAGAACTTATCACCTTTCGCCATTGTTATTCCATCCTTTCTGTTAAGTAAATATTGTCAGGCAAATATAAGCATAAATAGTTTTGTCATGAAAAAGCCTACCAGTCCGCATCCCGGGAAGGTCAGTATCCACGTAAGAACCATTTCTTTTACAACACCAAAGTTGATGGCGGAGACTCTCTTGACTGCACCAACACCCATGATAGAGGTAGTCTTGGCATGTGTTGTGGAAACGGGAAGGCTGAACACGGAGCAGAACAAGAGCGATATCGCTGCTGCAATGTCTGCGGAAAAGCCCTGATATTTTTCCAGCTTTACCATATCCATACCAACGGACTTGATAATCTTCTTACCGCCCATTGCAGTACCTGCCGCCATCACGACAGAGCAAACGATCATCAGCCAAATAGGGATAGAGACATCTGACGGCAAAGCCTGCCCTTGGGACATATACACGCAAAGCAGGATAACACCCATAAATTTCTGACCGTCCTGGGCGCCGTGCATAAATGCCATGGCTGCAGCGCCGGTGATCTGTGCGCCTTTGAAAAAGGGCTCGGTTTTGGGTCTGTTTGCTTTGTAAAACAGCTTGGTCACTACTTTGCATACGATCCAGCCCAGGCCAAAACCAAGGGTAACAGAAATCCCGATTCCGTAAACGACCTTGATCCATTCCGCACCGTTTACGCCTTCAAAACTATTATGTATTGCAATAGCGCTGCCGGTAAGGCCGGCGATCAGGGCGTGGCTCTCACTTGTGGGGATACCAAACACCCATGCAAGTGTTGCCCAAAGCACAATGGCAAAGAGTGCGGCACTCAGTGCGATGATCGCCATATCCGAGTCGTTGCCGAAATTCACCATTTTCGTAATGGTCTCTGCAACGGTTGCGTTGATCATGGTCATTACAAAAACACCGAGGAAATTAAATACTGCCGCCATGAGGATCGCGGCTTTTGGTGGCATACATCTTGTGACAACACAGGTGGCAATAGCATTCGGTGCATCAGTCCATCCGTTTACCAAAATAACACCAAGTGTGAGTGCCACTGCAATAAACAGTAGTGGATTTGCTGTCATTTGACTCACAAAAGATAAAATATCCATATAACACCATTCCTTACATTTTGTTTTAAGCAATTAAAATTGTTCTTTTATAAAATTATATCATTTCTTTTGTAAAGTTGACATCATTTCTAAGTAAAATCTAAGTAAATTTTTTGCAACAAAAAAACCTGATCTTTATGAATCAGGTTTTTTAAGTCGATGCGACAGGATTCGAACCTGCGACCTCTACGTCCCGAACGTAGCGCTCTACCAAGCTGAGCCACACGCCGTTATTTGCATCGGGCGTTCATTTTATGAACACCCCGCAAAACGTATATTAACACAATTTATTTTTGTTGTCTATCTCATTTTAAAATTTTTTTCTTCTTCTGTATCCGCGACGCCGTTTTCTGCGCTCGGAATTAAGCCTGATTTTCTCTGCAATCTTGTAAGATAACTTCTTTGTATGATCTTTAAACATATACTTCCTTCGGCGGAACATAGAAAAATTGAACTCTTTCAAATACTTTATAAGGAATATAGCCAGAAGAATCGCAACAAAAACACCCAGCACTATCAAAACCGTTTTTGCAACATTAATAAAAATCACAGAATCCTTCTCCGTTTCTATTCCCGGTTCAGTCACGACATTCGGAGATTCAAAATCATATGCTGGCTGATCCTGTGCCAGAATAATATTGGCACTTCCAAGTGGCATACACTCATGACTGTGATCTATCACCGCCACCGACTCCGGTCTTTCCGGATCATCCGCATATTTCAGCTGCGAGGTTACCATATCAAAATCGATTGTCGCAGGCAAAATAATACTATCTGTCG
>JAZSFW010000124.1:0-4745 GCA_045532445.1 Acetatifactor sp.
TCATCCAGATCTTTTTGCAGGACGTCCAGATAAGGAACCAATACTCCGTGCTTCTTGGGTAAAATATACTCCGGATTCAGTTCTTCATACCGAAAACTTTTTCGTCCGCCCTCTTTTGCCCTGTCCCAAAAATACCGAAGCATCTCATAAGGTAAATAATAAAGAAGATCTTTATGGGTATAAGAGATCAAGAAGAAGGCAACTCCGCCCTGTTTTTCAAACTTACCCATAAAATCCACCTGATGCTCATGGATATTTTGCAGTGCGAAGGTATCAGAGGCGCATTCTTTGGCGTCAAAGCAGACCGGAAGTCCTTGTACAACCCCAATATAGTCCACTGTACTCTTCTGTTCAAAATAAGCCAGAGTGATCTGGTGATGTTCTTTATCCATTTTGATGGGGGTGATCGGGGTGGGAACCTTCTGGATCAATGCAAGCCCGGATTCTGCATACTTTTCATTGGTCCGGTTGATCATTTCCTCCAAGGTAGAGCCCCGAAGCCCTCTGGAATTCCATGTAGCCATCAGTTTACCTCAATCTTGTAATCCTTTAGTATCTTCTCAAAAACAGCCGGAAGCGGTGCAGTTAAGGTACGTTCACTTAAACCGGCAAGCGTCCCTTGCAGCTTGGGAAATTCCAAACGATAGGCATGGAGCAGCTGGCTGGAAAGCTGATATTGTTTTTTAAAGCTTTCGTTCAATCGCTGATTCCCATACTTATAGTCTCCGATCAAAGGAAAACCCGAAGATGATAAATGCGCTCGGATCTGATGGGTTTTGCCAGTGATCAATTCCACTTCCAGATAGGTATATTGATTATCAAGGGCTGTAAGCGGTGTGTAAGCGGTGCGGATCCATTCGGCATCTTCCTTTTGCGCAAAATTATTTTGATCAAACACCTTGACCTTATTGGTTCTCTCGTCCTTGATCAACAAGCCTTCTATTTTCCTGCTTTGGGTGATCACTCCACTTACGATGGTGCGGTAGAACTTTCGTACCGATCTGTCATGGATCAATTTAGACAAAGCCTGACTGCCCGGAAGCGATTTGCCGCAGAGCACCAGACCGCTGGTGTTGCGGTCCAAGCGATTGCAGACAGATGGCTTAAAGGTGTGAAGCTCGTCCTTTGTGATCTTTTTTTCCTTAAGAAGATAACCGATCATCCATTCATTCAGACTAAGATCCGAATCAGATGCTTTCTGCGTTAAAATTCCGCTTGGTTTATTCAGGATCAGCACATGGTCATCCTCATAAACAACGGAAATGCCCTTTAATTTCTGAAAGGCTTTTTCGTATTCCTGCGTCAAGTGATTATCTTCCTGTTTCACCAATACTTCTCCGGCAAACTTTGCAAAAGTATCCTCTGCAAAAAAAAACTTCACCTCGTCCCCTTCCTGCAAAAGCTCTTTTCCTTCCGCTTTCTTGCCGTTTAAGGTAATATTCTTCTTGCGAAGCATCTTGTAAAGAAAGGAAGAAGACGCATTGGGAAGATATTTATGAAGAAATTTATCAAATCTCTGGCCTGCCTGGTTTGCGCCAATCTTCACTGATTGCATAACATCACCTCATCAGATTCCTGCTTATAACGAAACACTTTTCAGCGTGCTGATGATACTGTCTGTGAAAGTTTCATCGCTTTCAAGCACCTTCAGCTGTTCCATTCTCTCAGTATATTTCTTAAGATCCTGAAAAATCTTGATGGATACGCCGGTAATTTTATCTTTCTTGAGGATCTGATCAATGTGGGTATAAAATGACTTTTCCTCAAATTTCTTATCTTCCGTATAGCCAATCAAAGTGTTTCCTTTTATCACAAGATGTCCCACGGAATAGTTTTTGTCGTAGGAAGTAAACACAAGATCATACAATACATTCAAAGCTTCACAATGCTTTTCTATCACTTGACGGGCTTCTTTCGATAGGCTGCGATAACGCAGATACATGATCATCTGGACAGCACTTTTGCTTGCCGGAAGACAGCCCAAAACGGCAACGATGGTAAGAAGATTTACCTTAGTTTTCGTTGTGACCCAGCCTGCGATAAACAGACTGATCGAAATGCCAAAGTAGATCAATGTTCTGATCACTTCATATTTTTTTTGAGAATCCAGATAATTTGCGTTTCCTTTAAAGGAAGCAGCACTGAATATTCTTTTTATCTGCATGGTTAAATTTACCTTTCTATGAGCATAAAAATCATTTTAAAAATCTCATAATCGTCAATATTAACTTGTGTGGAACAAATTTTGTCAGCACCAGAAAAGCCTGGATAGGGAGGCTGCATACAGACATAGACCGCTTATGGTACGAGTCTCTAAGAGCCTTCTTTACTACTCTTTCAGGTGTGACCATGGTGTATTTCTTAACGGAAAGTGTGCTTCCATTCTTTTCTGCAATCTCAAAAAATGGCGTATCAACAGGGCCGGGACAAACACTGGTTACATAGATCCCCCTTTTTCTTAGTTCCTCGCCCAGGGCAACGGAAAAACTAAGTACGTAGGACTTTGTGGCAGCATAAACTGCAAACCTAGGCTGAGGCAAGAAAGCTGCACTGGAAGCAAGCTGAATGATCCGACTCCCCTTTCTCATGTAGGGAAGACAACAGTAAGTCATATGGGTAAGCGCTTCACAATTTAAACGTACCATACCAAGTTGACCGCTTGCATCTTTTGAACCTTCTTGATCCAAATTTGCAAATTCTCCCATCAATCCGTAGCCTGCACAATTGATCAGCATACGCACACATGCCTGCTGTTTTGCCAATTCAGTTTGAAACAGTTCAATCTGTTCTTTTACCGTAATATCCATGGCAAAAATGTGCGTTTTATGCTGCAGACTGTCTGAAACCTCCTGCAATCGAACCGAATTTCTTGCAATCAGCCAAATTTCATCTATGCCTTGAAAATAAGGATCCAATTGATGTGCAAATTCCTTACCAATACCGGAGGATGCACCCGTAATGATAACAACGTTTTTTGACATTTAAGCCACCTTTCAAAATTCTACTATATTTATAAAGTAATTTCAACCCGCTCAGGAAATCTTCATCTATTTTTTCTTGTGAACATTTCGAATGGTACTCTTTTTCTTTGGCTTATCCTTTTGAGGTTGGTTAGGACGGTGATTCATAGGTTTATTACTCTTTTCGACAGCCAGCTTTCTGGGACGAATCAGACATTTTTTATCAAAACCGATCAAATCAGTGCGTCCAGCCAAAGTCAAGGCCTCATAAACCAAGTCATAATTCTTGGGATTGCGGTACTGGATCAAAGCGCGCTGCATGGCTTTCTCGTGAGGATTACGGCAAACATAGACAGGCTTCATATCCCTTGGATCCAGCCCTGTATAATACATGACGGTGGAAAGTGTGGATGGAGTGGGATAAAAATCCTGCACCTGTTCCGGCATATACCCCAGATCACGCAGATATTCCGCCAGCTTGACAGCTTCCTTTAAGGTGGATCCCGGATGGGAAGACATCAAGTAAGGAACCAGGAATTGATTCTTGCCAAGCTTCTGATTCCATTTTTTATATTTCGTCACGAAACGCTCGTAAACTGCATTGCACGGCTTGCCCATAAGACGTAACACAGCATCGGATATATGTTCCGGCGCCACCTTCAGCTGACCGCTGATATGGTGCTCTACCAGTTCTTTGAAAAAGGTCTCATCCGAATCTGCCAGCAGATAGTCAAAACGGATGCCGGAACGTACAAAAACCTTTTTTACGCCCGGAAGTTCCCGTAATTTCCGAAGTAATGCAATGTAATCCTTATGATCAGCCTTTAAATTCTTACATGGCTCAGGAAATAGACATTGTCTGTTTTTACATACCCCATGGGTCAATTGCTTTTCACAGGAAGGATGTCCGAAATTAGCGGTAGGACCGCCCACATCATGAATATATCCCTTAAAATCAGGATCCTTGATTAAAAGTTTTGCTTCCTCCAATATGGATTCATGGCTGCGCACCTGAATCGTGCGCCCCTGGTGAAAAGTAAGGGCACAAAAGCTGCAGCCGCCAAAGCAGCCACGGTTACTGATCAGGGAAAACTTGATTTCTGTGATCGCCGGAACACCGCCTTTGGCTTCGTAGGATGGATGATAGGTCCGCATATAAGGTAAAGCATAAATATCGTCCATCTCCTGCATGGTAAGGGGGGGCTGGGGCGGATTTTGTACTACATATATTTGATTGGGATACGGTTCGATCAAAGGCTTTCCATTACAGAAATCTGTGTTCTGGTACTGTATGCCAAAGCTTTTGGCGTAAAGGGACTTGTCAGACTTCATTTCTTCATAAGAAGGAAGCTCCACGCCATCATAGATTCCTTCAATATTCTTTGTCTTATATACTGTTCCCGGAATAAAAGTGATATCCTTAATATCCATGCCACTGTTTAAGGCATCTGCAATTTCTACAATGGACTTCTCTCCCATTCCGTAAGAGATTAAGTCTGCCTGACTGTCCAGCAAAACAGATCGTTTAAAACTGTTTGACCAGTAGTCATAATGTGCCATCCTGCGAAGGCTTGCTTCGATCCCACCTATTATGATGGGCACATCGCGATAAGTCCTACGGATCAGATTGCCGTAGACAACCGTAGCATGATCGGGGCGTTTGCCTATTTCTCCACCGGGCGTATAGGCATCAGAAGCCCTTTTCTTACCGGAGACAGCATAATGGTTCACGCAACTGTCCATATTGCCGGCAGAGATTAAAAACGCCAATCTGGGTCTTCCTAA
>JAZSFW010000251.1:0-37545 GCA_045532445.1 Acetatifactor sp.
AACCCTAAGTAACTCTAGCAGTTTTGCAGATGTCAAACAAACACAGCCCGGATACCGCCTGTTTCTTGAAGCGACAGCCTGCGGCGCGCCTGACCGACGTGTGAAATGTAACACTTATGTAAGAATCGAAAATAAAAATCAGCAAAAGTGGTTTTGCTTTTGCTGATTTTGTGTTATACTGTTGAAGCACATAATTGTTAATGTATACAGAGGGAGAAAAATATGAGCGATACCATAGAAATCAAGCAGGAATCTGCGGATTTGAAAGAGCAAAAAAGCAAAAAGAAAAGATGGCCTGTCTGGGTGATTATTGCGTCTGTGATTTTAGTGTTGGCTGCTCTTGCAGCGGCTGTCTACTTTTACATGGTCGATCACTATAAAACACGATTTATGCCGGGAACTACGATAAACGGGATTGTCTGTGACAAAATGGAGGCATCCGAAGTTTCTGCCCTGTTGGAAGCGCAGTCTTTGAGCTACGAATTGACCGTCATAGGTCAGGGTGGCGAAGTCGTCGGCAAGCTGGATGAGAAGGATATTGGGCTTAAGTTTGTAAGTACATTGGAGCATGTAGAACACATATTGGATCAACAAAATCCTTATGTCTGGCCCCTTTCTCTTATTGGGCGCTATGAGAGCATTCATGACCTGGATTATGGTACGGAATATGAGAAAGAGGCGGTAGTGGAAAGTGTCAGTGCTTGGGATGCTTTTGACGAAGAGAAGATGGAGGCGCCACAGGACGCTTACATCAGTGAGTATCAGCCGGATGTGAAAGGCTACAAGATTGTTCCGGAAGTTTGGGGCAATACGTTGAAGGTAGACAAAGCGATGGAACGGATCCTTGCAGCAGTGGAAGGACGTGCGGAGACCTTGGATCTGGAGGAAGAAGCCTGCTATGAACTTCCCTGGGTGAAAGCCAATAATTCCAGATTGAAGGCGAAATGTGAGGAATTAAATCTTTTGCTCCGTACCAAGATCACGTATGACTGGAACGGTACAGAGGTGATCCTGGACGGTGAGATCATTAAAGATTGGATCAAAGACGAGGATGTAGTAGGGCCGGAAGGGAACTATTTGGCAAAGGTGGAGCTTGATGAGGAAGCGGCTGCAGCCTTTGTTGCCGCGCGGGCAAAGGAAAACGACACCTATGGTAAGCACCGCAAATTTACCACAGCCCTGGGAGAGACTATCACTGTCTTAAACGGGGGATATGGCTGGAAGACCGATAAAGAGCTGGAAACCAAGGAACTTCTCAAATTGATCAAAGAAGGGGCTGTTGTAAGCAGGGAGCCCATCTTTTGGGTAAAAGGACTTAAGAAGGGAGCAGATGATATCGGACCTTCCTATATAGAAATTGATCTGACCCATCAGCATCTGTATGTTCATTGGAAGGGGCAGATCGTTTTGGAGACTGATTTTGTGTCCGGTGATATAGCAAAGGGCAATACCACCCCGGGCGGTCTGTACAGACTTACCTACAAGACGACCAATGCGGTGCTTCGCGGCCGGGATTATGTGACGCCGGTTTCATACTGGATGCCCTTTAACGGCAATATCGGTATGCACGATGCTACCTGGAGATCTGAGTTTGGCGGAGATATCTACCTGACAGACGGATCTCACGGCTGCATTAATCTGCCGCTGGATAAGGCCCAGGCTATTTACGGCTATGTGTCCACTGGTTTTCCGATCATTTGCTATTACTATTGATAATTGGAAGAAACGATGAACAGATGGAATAAGGAGCGGCAGGAAGCCCTGGCTGAACAGCTGCAGAAATATGGGCAGTCCGATTATTATCCCCTGCATATGCCCGGGCATAAAAGGCGATTGTATGGTCAGCTGCCTTGGGAATTTGTTAAAATGGATATTACGGAGATTGAGGGTTTTGATAATCTTCATCAGCCGGAAGGAATTTTAAAAAAGATGCAGGAGCATGCAGCCAGCTTGTATGGAGCAGAAGAAAGCTTTTATCTGGTGAATGGAAGTACCTGCGGCATATTAAGTGCGATCAGTGCAGCAGTACCGGAGGGCGGACATATTTTGATGGCGAGAAATTGCCATAAATCGGCTTATCATGCCTGTTATCTTCGGAATCTGACAGTGTCCTATCTATATCCGGAGATAAAGGAAGAATGCGATATCTGTGAGGCTGTTACCGCTTGGCAGGTAGAAGAAGCGCTGGAATCCTTATTTTCGCAGGGAGAGAGTGTGGATGCAGTGTTGATTGTCTCCCCCACTTATGAGGGGCGGATTGCTGATGTGGAAAAGATTGCCGCAGCTGTTCATAAATACGGGATTATTTTAATCGTGGATGAGGCTCACGGTGCACACCTGGGGTTTGATTCGGCTCTTAGTGATAATAGTTGCCGCAGGGGTGCAGATCTTGTGATTCACAGTGTTCACAAAACCCTTCCGGCTCCTACGCAGACTGCGCTGCTACATGTAAATGGTTTTTTGGTGGACAGAGAGAGATTGCGGCGATTTTTGCATATTTATCAAAGCAGCAGTCCATCCTATATTTTGATGGCAGGCATAGAAAATGCCTTAGCGCAGATTGAAGCACAGGGCAAGGAACTGTTTGGGGATTTTATCCGCAACTGGGAGGAAATGTGTACGAGGCTGTCCTCTATGCGGCATTTCCGTATCCTTTTTCCGGATCGAAGGCAGGATCCCGGAAAATTAGTAGTCTCTGTTAAAAAAACAGGTTTGTCTGGACAACAATTATATGATATGCTATTAAAAGAGTATCATTTACAGTTAGAAATGGCAACTTCTACCTATGTGCTTGCCATGTTTACCATAGGGGACAGCAAAGAAGGTTTTGACCGGTTGACTGAGGCTCTTGAGGAGATGGATGAGAGTCTGTCGAATGAGTCTGCCGAGAGGTCTAAAGTGGACTTCGCGGACAACCTCTTGCAGTTAGAAAGGAGAGTTCCGCTGAAGGAAGCCTGGGATGGAGAAAAGCAGTGGTGTCCCCTTTCAGAGTGTGAAGGAAGAGTAGTTAGTGAATTTGTAAATCTTTATCCTCCCGGAGTGCCCATGGCAGTGCCGGGTGAGCTGATAAATGATGCACTGATACGATGGATAAAGGATTGCTTGGAGAACGGTCTTAACGTACAAGGGATAAAGCAATATGACGCAACAACATATCTTTCCGTGATTCGGTAAGAGCTGTTTGCGCCCATTGTCAACACTTTCCATTATTTTCAGAAAGGAATTGATAATGAGGAAAACGAAGATTATCTGTACGATAGGTCCTGCCAGTCAGAGCAAGGAAAAGCTGCGCCAGCTGATGTTGGCCGGTATGGATGTGGCCAGATTTAATTTTTCCCATGGCACCCATGAAGAGCATCGGGTAAAGTATGAGCGGGTGGATCAGATCAGAAAAGAATTGGGTCTTCCTGTAGCTACCCTAATGGATACGAAGGGACCGGAGATCCGCCTTAGAAAGTTTGAAGGCGGCAGAGTTGAACTAAAGGCAGGTCAAACCTTTATTCTGACCACTAAGGAGATCCTGGGCACTGGGCAAATGGCAGCCATTTCCTATAAAAATCTGAAGGATGATATTGAGGAAGGCACCACCATTTTGGTGGATGATGGCCTGATTGAAATGAAGGCAGAAGCCATTCGGGGGGAAGAGATCATCTGCCGGGTGATAAACGGCGGTGTCGTTTCCGATCATAAAGGCGTGAATGTCCCGGGCGCACAGCTGTCCATTCCCTATATCAGTGAAGTGGACAAGGCTGATATTGAATTTGGGATACAGATGGGATTTGACTTTTTGGCGGCTTCCTTTGTCAGATGCAAGGAGGATATTCTGGCAATCAGAAGCATCCTGGATGCCCATGGAAGTGATATGAAAGTGATTGCCAAGATAGAGAATATGCAGGGGATTGACAACCTGGCAGAAATCCTGGCGGTCTCGGATGGCATCATGGTTGCCAGGGGAGACATGGGTGTTGAGATCCCCATAGAAGAGGTTCCTGTAGCACAGAAAAAGATGATCAAAAGGGCAGTTTCCCAGGGGAAGCACGTGATCACAGCCACACAGATGCTGGAATCTATGATCAAGAATCCCAGGCCTACCAGAGCGGAGGCTACGGATATCGCCAATGCCATCTATGACGGTACCACGGCGATCATGCTTTCCGGGGAAAGTGCAGCCGGGCTTTACCCGGTGGAGGCAGTAAAGATCATGGCAAGGATTGCTGAAAGTGCAGAGCATGATATTGATTACCGGGGACGGATGAACAATATCGGCATTGAGGCCAAGAAAGAGATCACTACGGCAATTGCTTACGCGACTTGCACCACAGCCATGGATTTGAATGCTGCAGCCATCATTACGGTCACAATGTCCGGTTTTACAGCGGCGGCGATTTCCAGATACAAGCCCACTTGTCCGATCATTGGCTGTACCCTGAATGACAGGGTGTGCAGACAGCTGAATCTTTTGTGGGGCGTCAGTCCGCTTTTAATGAATCAGGAAAGTGATACGGAGGGGCTGTTTGCCGGAGCGATCGCAGAAAGCAAGAAAGCTGGGTTGATAAAGGCAAAAGATGTGGTTGTGATCACCGCAGGTGTTCCTTTAGGAATTGCCGGAAAAACAAATATGATAAGAGTAGTTGAGGTTGAATAACAGTCATGGGCAGGATAGTTTATCTATGTGGAAAAAGCTCCAGCGGAAAAGATACGATCTTCAGAGAGCTTTTACGAAAGGGTACTTTGCAGCTTCGCACCATAGTACCCTATACCACCCGCCCCGTCAGGGATGGGGAACAAAATGGAAGAGAGTATTTTTTTACCGATGAGGAGGGTTTTCAAAAGCTTCTTTCCCAGGGCAGGATCATAGAGCACAGAGAGTATCATACGATGCATGGCCTGTGGCGCTATTTTACGGTCGATGACGGCCAGATCGATCTTTCAAAGAATGATTATATTGTGATCGGTACCCTGGAAGGATATGAGAAAATGAAGGCTTATTTCGGGGATGAGGTACTGCTTCCGGTATTGATCGAGTTGGACGACGGCGTACGCCTTATGCGGGCTTTGGAAAGAGAGCGCAGGCAGGATAAGCCCCGTTATGAAGAGATGTGCAGAAGGTTTTTGGCAGACAGCCTGGATTTTGCGGAAGACAAGATCAAGGAGGCAGGGATCACGAAAAGATTTTACAATGAAGATCTGAAACAATGTTTGGAGGAAATTGAAGATTATATCAAAGGCAGGTGATACATATGGCAGGATTTCATGATATTGTAGGGCAGGAACAGATTAAGGAGCATTTGCAGAATGCGCTTACTGGGAAGAAGGTTTCCCATGCGTATATTATCAATGGTGAAAAATTCTCCGGTAAGGAATTTATTGCAAATGTGTTTGCTATGGCTCTGCAGTGTGAAAATGACATAGTTAAGCCATGCCAGGAATGTCACTCCTGTAAACAGGCGCTTGGCGCCAATCAGCCGGATATCATTAAGGTGTTGCACGAAAAGCCGGGAACGATCAGCGTAGATGATATCCGCACGCAGATCAACAATGATGTAGCTATTAAGCCCTACAAAAGCCCTTATAAGGTGTATATTGTATCTGAGGCGGAGAAGATGACACCTCAGGCCCAGAATGCCCTTCTAAAGACTCTTGAGGAGCCTCCGGCGTACGCGGTGATCCTGTTGCTTACCACCAATTTAAATTCCCTTTTGCCCACCATTCTCAGCAGGTGTGTGGTTCTTAATATGAAACCGGTAGCGGATGAGCTGGTGAAGAAGTATTTGATGGAGCAGCTTAAGGTGCCGGATTACAAGGCAGAGGTCTGTGTGGCTTTTGCCAGAGGCAATGTGGGAAAAGCCAAATCTCTGGCAACCAGTGAAGAGTTTGAAAATGTAAAGAACGAGGCCCTGGCTCTTTTAAAGAATATCCGGGATATGGAGCTTTATGAATTGGTGGCTGCCATCAAAAAGATCGGCGATTACAAGCTGGATGTAAACGATTACTTGGATCTCTTTGCTATCTGGTATCGTGACATCCTGCTTTTCAAGGCCACAAAGGATGCCAACTCCCTGATCTTCCATGAGGAGATACAGGCGATCCGTAAAGCTGCCGGGCGCAGCAGTTATGAAGGCATAGAATCCGTCATCAAAGCGTTGGACAAGGCCAAGAGCCGCTTAAATGCCAACGTAAATTTTGAGCTGACGATGGAATTATTGTTACTGGAAATGAAAGAAAATGGCTAAAAGCCAAGGAGGTATATAGATGACTAGAGTAGTAGGAGTAAGATTTCGGACTGCAGGAAAAATTTATTTTTTTGATCCTGTAAGATTTGAGATAAAAAAAGGAGACAATGTGATCGTAGAGACTGCGCGCGGAATTGAGTTTGGCACCGTCGTAGGAGAGATCAAAGAGGTAGAAGACGAGAAGGTGGTGCAGCCCCTAAAGCCGGTTCTTCGTATCGCCAGTGAGCGGGATAAAGAGCAGGAGGCTGCCAATAAGCTGAAAGAGAGAGAGGCTTACCAGGTCTGCCTGGAGAAGATCCGGGAGCACGGCCTGGAAATGAAGCTGATCGATGCAGAGTACACCTTTGATAATAATAAAGTGTTGTTCTATTTTACTGCTGATGGGCGGATTGATTTCAGAGAGCTGGTAAAGGACCTGGCAAGTGTATTCAAGACAAGGATTGAGCTGCGTCAGATCGGTGTCAGGGATGAGACCAAGACCGTGGGCGGCATTGGCATCTGCGGAAGGGTTCTGTGCTGTCACAGCTATCTCTCTGACTTTATACCGGTATCCATTAAGATGGCGAAGGAGCAGAACCTGTCTCTGAATCCCACGAAGATATCGGGTGTCTGCGGTCGTTTGATGTGTTGTCTCAAACATGAAGAAGAGACTTATGAGGAATTGAATCGTAAGCTTCCTTCCGTAGGTGACACGGTGACGACCCAGGACGGTTTAAAGGGTGAGGTGCAGAGTGTCAACGTGCTTCGGCAGCTGGTCAAAGTGATCGTGGAAGTGGGCGATGAAAAAGAAATCAGAGAGTATGAGACAGACAAGCTCACCTTTAAGAAACGTCACGGTAAGAAAGACAAGCAGGATGCGATCAGAGAGGACAAGGCTTCTGAGGAGTTGTCAAGGGAAGAATTAAAAGAACTGGAAATGCTGGAGAAGCAGGAAGAGCTGGATAATCAGGAGCAGGAAAACGCGCTGCAGCGTCCGGATCGCGGAAACCGCAGTGATAAGGGCGGGCAAAAGTCCGATTACCATGACAGGGGAAATCGAAACGAGAGAGGCGGACGTGACAGACATAGAAACAACCGCCAGGATCGAAAGGAAAAACAGGAGCAAGGCGAACACCAGGAAAAGCCGGAGCGTTTCGAACGCAGAGAAAGACAGGAAGGAAAGCCAAGGCGCCATGACAATCGAACTGAAAGAAAATGAACGTCTGGATGAGTTGCAGAGAAACGGTTATCGGATCATACAGAATCCTGAGAAGTTTTGTTTTGGTATGGATGCGGTACTCTTGTCTGGTTTTGCCTCAGCAAGAAAGGGGGATCAAGTGCTGGATTTGGGAACCGGCACCGGTATCATTCCCATTTTGATGGAAGCTAAGACACAGGCGGCACACTTGATTGGTCTGGAGATTCAGGAAGAAAGTGCTGATATGGCCAGAAGGAGTGTGGCACTGAATCACTTGACTGATAAGATCGAGATTGTGACCGGGGATATCAAGGAAGCGGGCAGAAATTTTAAGTCGGCTTCTTTTGATGTGATTACCTGCAATCCGCCCTATATGATTGGGAATCACGGTCTGACCAATCCGGATGCACCTAAGGCCATTGCCAGACATGAAATTTTCTGTACCTTAGAAGATGTAATCAGCCAGGCAGCCTTATTGTTAAAAAGCGGCGGACACTTTTATATGGTACATCGTCCTTTTCGCTTGGCAGAAATTATGGTTACGATGACCAAATATAAGCTGGAGCCCAAAAGGATGCAGCTGGTTTATCCCTATGTGGACAAAGAACCCAATATGGTATTGATCGAAGGAGTCAGAGGAGGACGTCCCCGTATGACTGTGGAGAAACCATTGATCGTATATCAAAGCCCCGGCGTCTACATGCCGGAAATATATGAGATTTACGGCTATTAACCACCAAGGCTCCTTTGCAAATGAGCGCGGATGAATGCGCCCAGTGCACGAACGTGACAGGAGGAAGAAAATGGCGGGAAAACTCTATTTATGTGCAACGCCCATTGGAAATCTGGAGGACATGACCCCCAGAGTCATAGAGACCTTAAAGCAGGTGGATGTGATCGCAGCTGAGGATACCCGCAACAGTATCAAGCTGCTGAATCATTTTGATATCCATACGCCCATGACCAGTTATCATGAGTACAATAAGGTGGAAAAAGCAAGACAGCTTGTGGGGCAGATGCTGCATGGCCAAAATATCGCGCTGATCACAGATGCAGGGACACCGGCCATCTCAGATCCCGGAGAGGTACTGGTACAGATGTGTCAGGAAAATGGTATCGTAGTGACATCCCTGCCCGGACCGGCAGCTTGTATTACTGCATTGACCTTATCCGGCCTGAGCACCAGACGATTTTGTTTTGAGGGCTTTCTGCCTGCAGATAAAAAGGAAAAGAGTGAGGTTTTGGAGGAGCTTTCTCGGGAAAGCCGTACTATGATCCTTTATGAATCCCCCCATCATTTGGTCCGCACGCTCAACGAGCTTTTTCAGGTTCTGGGAGATCGGAGAATCACTCTCTGCCGTGAGCTGACGAAACGATTTGAGACTGTCATGCCCACCACGATCAGTGGAGCCCTTGCCTTTTACGAAGAGGAAGAGCCAAGAGGAGAATATGTGCTTGTAGTGGAAGGTAAGAGTCTTAAGGAGAAAAGGCAGGAAGCGAAGGCCGCCTGGGAAAGCATGAGCATTGAGGAGCATATGGCTTATTATGAGAACCAGGGAATGGACAACAAGAGTGCCATGAAGGCCGTGGCAAAAGACCGCGGTGTGGGAAAACGGGATATTTACCAGTACCTGCATGGTGAGACGTAATAAGTTTTGCAGATGCCGGTCAATAGAGAGGATACGGAGGAACGTAAGCGTGAATTGCGAAGCCTGTGTGAATTATATCTATGATGAAGAATATGAATGTTATAGCTGCCTGGTAAATCTGGATGAGGACGAAATGTATCGTTTTCTGACCGGCAGTAAGGCTGCATGCCCGTACTTTCGGTTGGATGATGAGTATGGTGTGGTGCGCAAACAGATATAGGAAAGGAAACGGAAGATGAAGTTTATCAAGCAGTTGGCGATTATATTGACCATATCGTTTATCGCGGAATTGATGGAAGAATTGATTCCCCTACCCATTGCAGCCAGTATATATGGCTTGGTTTTGATGTTGATCGGGTTGACTACGCACATCATTCCCTTGGAAAAAGTGGAGGGAGCGGCTGATTTTCTGGTGGAGATCATGGCGATCATGTTTGTGCCATCTACAGTAGGGATCATGACCAGTGTAGATGCTTTAAGGCAGATGCTGATTCCTTTGGTGGTGATCTCGTCCGTGACGACGCTGATCATCATGGCAGTAACCGGAAGAACGGCGCAGTTTATTATCCGCAGAGATAAAAAGAAAGAAGCAAAGGGTGAGCAGGAGGAGATGGTATGAAAGAGGCATTGACACAATCCGTTTATTTTGGCATTGCTCTGACGTTGCTTACTTATCAGGTGGGCATGTGGATCAAGAAAAAAGTAAAGCTGACCATAGCAAATCCCTTGCTTTTGTCTGTGATCATGATCGTGAGTGTTTTGCTGGCCTTGGGGATTGATTATGAAGTATACAATAATGGGGCCAAATACATCAGTTATTTTCTGACCCCCACGACAGTCTGCCTGGCAATTCCGCTGTATCGCCAGATTGATATGTTAAAGAAATATCCCAAGGCGATATTTGGTGGTATCACAGCAGGGGTATTGACTTCCATGGTAAGCATTTATCTGTTGAGCCTTGCCTTTGGCTTGACCCATGAACAGTATGTGACCATTCTGCCCAAATCGATTACCACAGCCATCGGTATGGGGATTTCAGATAAAATGGGCGGCATTGTGACCATTACGGTAGTATCCATCTGTATCACCGGTATTTTGGGAAATATTGCGGCAGAAGGCCTGTGCAAAGTATGCAAGATTGAAGAGCCCATTGCTAAAGGTCTTGCTATCGGAACCGGGTCCCACGCACTGGGAACGACCAAGGCCATGGAGATGGGTGCCATAGAAGGGGCCATGAGCAGCTTGTCCATTGTGGTAGCCGGGATCATGACGGTATTGACAGTGGCAGTTTTTGCAAACTTTATAAAGTGACGTTTTGGATAAGGCAGATGGGGCTGTTGCGACAGCAATGTCATTTGGTCAGCCCGCTTAAGTCGTACCCCAAGAATGATATATCGTTTGCAGGCCCTTGAAGAACGTCGGCGCTTGGCGAGGTCCTTTCGAGCCTAGCGTCCGCTACGTTTCTTCACGGAGCGAGAGCGTGCCAGCAAATGATATATCATTCCTGGGGTGCGACTTAAGCGGGCTGACTAAATGACATTGGTTGCGACAGCCCCGTTTTTTAAGGGAAAAAGGGGAAGTTAAAACGTTTATGGGTTGGTTAACAGTTCCATCTCGTCCAGGATATTATCAAACACATCCAAAGCATCCTGAATCGGCTTGGGTGTTTCCAGGTCTACGCCGGCAATTTTTAACAGGGAAACCGGATCCTGGGAGCAGCCGCCGGATAAGAATTCCTTATATTTCTCAACAGCAGGTGCACCGTTTGCCAGAATATTCTGGGCAATCGCAACGGCAGCAGAGAAACCGGTGGCATATTGGTAAACGTAGAAATTGTAGTAGAAGTGGGGGATTCGCGCCCATTCCACTGCAATTTCCGGATCAGATATCATATCAGGTCCATAGTATTTGCAGTTGAGGTCGTGATATACTTTGCTTAAGACCTTGGCAGTCAGGCTTTCTCCTGCTTCTGCCATGGCGCTGGTCTGTTTCTCAAACTCGGCAAACATGGTCTGGCGATAAACCGTTCCTTTAAACTTATCCAAATAATGATTCAATAAATAAGCTCTCTCCTTGACATCCGTCGTGTGTTTGAGCAGATATTCCATGAGAAGGATTTCATTGCAGGTGGAGGCCACTTCTGCCACGAAGATCTTGTAACCGGAATAGATGTAGGGCTGATTTTTGTTGGACAGATAGGAATGGATGGCGTGACCCGTCTCGTGTGCCAGTGTAAACATACTGCCCAGGGAATTGTCATGGTTAAGCAGTACATAAGGATGGGTGCTGTAAGCACCGGCACAGTAAGCGCCGCTTCGTTTTCCTTCGTTTTCGTATACGTCGATCCAGCGGTTTTCGAAGCCTTCTTTGAGGATCGAGGTATAATCCTCGCCCAAGGGAGCAAGCGCTTTCAGCACTGTCTCCTTGGCCTCGTCAAAAGAAACCTTGCGGCTGGCATCCGCGATCATGGGAACATAAATATCGTACATGTGCAGCTCTTCCACACCCAGCAATTTCTTGCGCAGGCGTACATAGCGGTGCATTTTGTCCAGATTGCCGTTGACAGTGGTGAGCAGATTTTCATATACCTTGGGGGATACATTATTGGCATTTACACTGGCCTCCAGGGTAGAAGGATATAAGCGGGCTTTTGCCTTAAAGATCAGCTGCTTCACCTGCCCGTTATAGAGGCTTGCCAGGGTGTTTTCATATTGCTGATAGGTATGATAAAGCTTTTCGAAGGTTTCCCTGCGCACATTGCGATCGGAAGATTCTTCCAGACCTGCAAAACGACCGTGGGTGATGCGGACCAACTCTCCGTTTTCATCCGTCACCTCCGGAAACTTAAGATCTGCGTTGTTAAACACGGCAAAAGTCTGGGAGGCAGTACCGCTCATTTCGTTTGTCATAGCAATCAGCTTCTCCATTTCAGCAGAGAGGCTGTGGGGCTTTAAACGCTGGATCTCCTCGATGTGTTTGCGGTAAAACTCCAGATCCGGCAGCTGGGAGTAATATCGTTCCAATACTTCTTCCGGAGTCTCCAAGATCTCCGGCTCAATAAAGGCCAGATTGGTTGAAATGCCGGCAATGATGGTGCGAAGCTTCATGACCATTGCCTGGTGGGTGGCATTGCCTGTGTCCTCATCTGCCAGTCTGGCGGCGTAATTGTAAGCCAGATCTACCTTTTCTTCCATTGTCGTCTGCACAGAAAGGGTTTCGTACAAATCTGCCGCGGTGGCAGTGACCTTTCCTTCTTTTTCTGCCAGCTTGCCGGCGTATTCTAAAATGATCTGAATGTCACCTTCCCAGGCAGCAGGGGTGGTATACATATCGGTCAGATTCCAGGTAAATGCAGGGTCTGCCTCGCTTCTTTTTATCAATTCCTTTGCCATTTTAGTCTCCTGTTCTTATTTCTTTATTTTTGGGGGAGGCACTGTAATGGAGCAGTGCAAAAGTTTATTTTTAGTATTACCATATTTTTGCAGAAACATTCCCGGACAATGAGCATAGACAGAAACGGTTATTTATACTCAAACTCGTACCGCTCATAAGCATTCACAACAATCGTGTGCTCGTTATACACACTTTCCCGTTTTTGCTTCAGCTTCCAGTCATAATTCATATGTACATGTCCATGAATAAAGTATTTTGGCATATATTTTGTCAAAAGTTCATGAAACACCTGAAAACCGGTATGGGGCAGATCTTCTCCGTCATTAAAGCGATAAGCCGGGGAATGGGTTACCAGGATGTCAAAGCCTTTATGCTTCCAGAGCTTCATCCAAAGCTTTCGCACACGTTTGCGCATGTCCTGCTCCGTGTATTGGTGGGCTCCGTAGTTGTAGCACATGGAACCGCCCAGCCCCAGAATGCGGACCCCTTCATAGACAAAAATGTCATCATCGATACAGATGCAGCCTTCTGGGGGCTGAACCTCATATTTGGCATCGTGGTTGCCGTGCACATATAGAACGGGAGCAGAGGTGAAGGTTGCCAGGAAGGATAAGTAGCTGGCTTTCAGATCCCCGCAGGATATGATCAGGTCAATTCCGTCTAATTTGCTTTTTTCGTAGAAATCCCAATAGTATTTTGATTCTACATCAGAAAGTACAAGGATTTTCATGGCAGGATATTTCCTCCTATTTCAGCAGTCGCAGAGTATAGTCCACGCAGGAGAACTACTGGTTTTGCTTCTTCTTTCAGATCGTCAAGGGTGGGGATTTTTCCTACCACATTTTCCACCAGCCAGTCCATACGCATGATATCTTCCGGTTTCATGCTTTCAGAATCTTCGTAATATATGTTGCCCTGCTGATCGATCAGCGGACCGGTCAGCGGCTGAAAAGCTTCGGAGGAAATTGCTTTCTTCATCAGTTCTACCAGTTTGACGGTGGGGGCCGGCAGGTTCTGGGAGCAGATTACATCAATGACACCGGCAGACAAGCCCCACCAATAATTCAGGGCTTTGTTCTCGATACCTTCTTCCGGCTTCCAGGCTCCTTTTTGGATGCTGTCGATCAGACGCTCATAGAAGACACCCCAGTCGTAGATGGACATGGCAAGGTTCTTTTTGCCGTATTCAGTGATCTCATAAAGGCCGAAACTGCGATTGTCATTTTGGGGCGTGATCATATCTTGGGCGGAGATGTAGGTAATATCCTGTTCTTTAAAGTATTTGTCAGGGTCATAATCCTTGGCGGAGGACCAGGTCAGGTATACTTTGGCCCGGGGATTGACCATTTTGGCGCCCAGGGCAAAAGCATTAATGCTGGCTGCAACACCATACAGAGGATAGTCGGCAATATACCCCACCTTGTCATTGATGCACATGGCGCCGGCGATCATACCGGTCAGAAATTTCGCTTCGTACATTCTGGTGTAATATGTCCGCACCGTATTATAGGAGGAATTCAACGCACAGTTTAAGATGATAACTTCCGGATGGTCAATGGCAGCCTTAAGGCAGGCTTTGATCAATTTGGGGGTTACCGTAAATATGATCTCGTAACCGGCCTTGCAGATTGCTTCCAGCTGTTCTTCAGCATCCTCATCTGCAGCATCAATAATGTAAGCTTTGGTCTCCAGCGAACTGCCAAACACGTCTACCAGGTGAAGGCGTCCAAGCTCGTGGCCGTAGATCCAGTCAGAAGCCCTGGGCTCCTTGTCATAGACAAAGGCCACCCGCCTCTTTCTGGGGGTTATGATCTTATTTAAAACAGATCCTACCGTAGTTTTTTCCTGGATCGGATTCATCAAAAGCTCAACAGAATCATCTTCGCCCAAAAGTACGATCTCCGGCCAGATCTTGTCCAGCATCTCTTTTAAGTCAGAATAAATGGCATCCAGGACATCCTTATAGGAATAGAAGGTTAAAAACGTCAGCAAAGCATCACCGGCAGTTACATTCCTTAGCTTGCCGCCACCCTTTTCATTGAATATTTTGGCAAAACCGGTGTAAAAGTGGGTAAAATCCAGACGATCTTCTTCCGTCCAAATGTCTTTGTCTGTTTTTTCGGTAGCGGTCAAAAGCTTTGCAAAGCTTCCGGGTTTGGAAAAACGGATATAATTAATCTGAGTCAGCGCATAAAAGTCCATGTACTCATAATAAATACGGTTTTCAGGGTCGTCTGTGCGCTTGGGAACTTTTCTGGTCACGTTTGCCAGAATGGAGGGACTGTCAAAATATTTCAGTACGCTCACGCGCTTGTTGCCCTCTACCACATAGTATTTATTCATATATTCATATACTTTTACCGCATCGTGAATCCCCTCTTCCAACTGCGCATCGCACAAATGAGTCCATTTGGCGGAAAATTCACTGCCTTCTTTTAAAAGAGGCATAAAGTTACAGGCAAAAGCTCTGGTACGGCCGGCGGTACTGGTTCCCACCACCTGACTTAAAGGGATATCGCTGATGCCCAGCGGGATTTCGTAGTCTATCTCAGCGTGAGAGAGAATCTCATCCAATACCGGGAGATACGGATGGGCACCGCGGGCAATGGCAGCTTTATATGCCCTTACGCCCATTTTTTGTGCTTTTTGATAATCTTCATGTGGCATGTTTTTGTCCTTTCCAAAATAAATGAATTGTCTATTGGTTGGTGCTAAGGGTAATGGATTGTATGCTGTCCTCAAAGACATGGATCCAGGTACCGGTTAAGTCGGTATAAGTAAACGTATAAGTTTGGTCTGCGTCAATGCCGATTATGATCTGTGTCACCTCGCTCTTGGGCAGTTGATAGGAAATGGAATACTGGTAGGCGGGGTAACCTGAAACAGGATCCCTTGTAAAATAATTGTCTGTGATCACGATATCTTCTTTATAAGTTTGAAGCAATGCATCTGCCAGGGCAGCGTCAAGTTGTTTGGCTGTTATCTGGCTGAAATCGGGATCCTTGGGCTGAAGCCCCAGGCTGATGCTGGAGCCGTCCTGCGCGGCATAATAAAATTCCAAGTCTTCAATATCCAGTTTTGAAAAATCCTTTGGAATGGACAGCTGATAGGTGGCCGCACTTTCCTTCTCGGAGACAGCGGAAGATTCTGTCGGTGTATCCGGAAGTTCGGAGGGATCCTGTGTATTCTTTTTGCTGCATGCAGTAAAAAGCAGGGTGGTCAGCAGTAGGGTCAGCAAGGCCTTTTTCATGGTTCAACTCCTTTGATGTTTGGTTGTAGGGATGCTGCATGTATCAAACAGGCAGTCGTTTTCGCTGATAAAAATAATAAGGCACTAACACAAATACCCAGGCGGCAAGCCAGGCCAGGGGCTCAATATAGTATAATACTTCCACACCAAGGGTAAAGAAAAATATCTTTGACATGATCACGCGCACCAGCGCTTCACCGATACCGGATACCAATGACCAGGAGGCGATACCGATAGCCTGGAGATTGTGCCTGTGTACATAAACCAGATACAGGATGGGCATGGCAAGCCCCATATTGATCAGGTAACGGCTGGCTACATTTAAGGCCTCCTCAGCACCGGCTTCGGAAGCGTTCATAAATAGCTGCGGCAGTACCCGGTTCAGGGGAAGGACCACAGCCATGATACAAAGGGCAGCCCCTACAGCCATGATCATGCCGGTGTTTACGCCCTTTCGCACCCGCTTAAAGTTGCCTGCACCGTAGTTCTGGGAGGCATAAGTGGCAAACGCATTGCCAAGGGAGATGGCAGTGCACTCCAGCAGCCCATAAAGCTTATTGACAGCTGTGTAGCCGGCGATAAAAGCACTTCCCTGGACATTGATGGTGGACTGTACGATCATGCCGCCTACATGAATGATAATATACTGGATTGCCAAGGGCAGCCCAAAGATCAGGATTTCGCGGGCGAGCTTCCAATCCCAGGTCAGTGACTCCTTGTCAAATTTTACATATTCAATTTGACGGATCTTATGCAGACAATACAGGAAGGATACCAGCTGCGCGATGACAGAAGCCAAGGCAGCTCCGAAGACGCCCCAATGAAACACCATGACACATAAAAGATCCAAAACAATATTTAATAGTGCAGCAATGACCATGGCAACCAGGGGAGACTTGCCGTCCCCAAAGGAGCGCAGGATAGAGGCTGCCAGATTATAAGCTGTGATGATCAGGGTACCCATGATCATGGTGGAAAGGTAGATGACAGCATCATCCAGAATATTGGCAGGGGTTCCCATAAAGACCAGTAACGGCCGTGCAAGCGCTACTCCGGCCACTGTCAGCACAATGGCAATCGCGCCGGAAAGGACAGCGGAGATCATAATGGACCGGTTCATCTGCACATAATCCTGCATGCCGAAAAAGCGGGATACAAAAGTAGCAAAGCCTGCAGTCATCACCGCCATGCTCCACAAGATCAGCCAACTGGTCCAGTCTGTACAGCCCACAGCTGCCAGGGCGTCTACCCCCACACCGCGGCCTACAATGGCCGCATCCACGATTTGATAGAATTGTTGCCCCAGATTGGTTAAAATAACAGGGAAAGCAAAGGTGAGCATCAGCTTCGCAGGCTTTCCGCTGGTCATATCAGTCACTCTAGACATGAAAGAATCCTCCATTTGTCAACGCTGCATAGCACCGACAGGCTGGCAGGCGTTATCTTTTGTGATTCTTATTATAATCGATAACTGGCTGCAAGGGAAGAGGGAAAATTGACGTTCTGTACTTTTCGGATGCAGCATAAAATAAAAGGAAGATCCGGTAATAGGGTAATATCATGTTAAATTATCTGTGGGCAGGAATGATCCTGATTGGAGTAATCTATGCAGCTGTTACGGGCAATATGAGCACGGTGACCAATGCGGCTCTTGACAGCGCCGGCGAGGCGATCTCTTTATGCATGACCATGGCGGGAGTGATGGCTTTGTGGATGGGATTGATGGAGATTGGGCAGCAGGCAGGGTTAGTGATGCGCCTGACAAAGGGAATCGGTCCTTTTCTGAATTTTATGTTTCCAAGGATACCGAAAGACCATCCGGCAAGAGGATATATTGCCACCAATATTATCGCAAATGTGCTGGGTCTTGGGTGGGCGTGTACGCCGGCAGGGCTAAAGGCAATGGAAGCCTTGGCTGATCTGGAAAAAGAACGGGGCAATCCCCAATATCTGGACATTGGCAAGGTGCGCAGTGCCAGCAACGAAATGTGTACCTTTTTGATCTTAAATATATCGTCACTGCAGCTGATACCGGTAAACATGATCGCTTACCGCAGTCAGTATGGCAGTGTAAATCCGGCGGTCATTGTGGGGCCGGCCATTGTGGCTACAGCGGTAAGTACCGTGGCAGCAGTTTTGTTTTGTAAGGCAAAGGACCGGAAAATGCATTGTGGCTGATAGCAGGACTTCGGGGATATATAAGGGAGGCTGTATGAACGTTCTGACTCACATTTCAGATATATTGATACCAGCAATTATTTTTTATATAGTGGCTTACGGTTTGATGGCCAAGGTAAAGGTCTATGAGACATTTCTAAAAGGAGCCAAGGATGGTCTTAAGGTAGTGGTAGATATTATGCCTACCCTGATCGGTCTGATGGTGGCAGTGGGGGTGCTTCGTGCCTCAGGTTTCCTGGGATTTCTGGGTGGTCTGCTCGCACCTTTAACAGAGGCAGTGCGACTGCCGGGGGAGATCCTGCCCCTGTTGATCGTGAAGCTGTTTTCATCCTCGGCCGCCACAGGGCTGGTGCTGGACATCTTTAAGACCGCGGGACCGGATTCCTATGTGGGGATGATCACCTCTATCTTACTTAGTTGCACCGAAACCTTGTTTTATACCATGAGTGTGTATTATCTGGCAGCCAAAGTGACCAAGACCAGATATACCATAGCGGGAGCTTTGTGGTCAACTCTGGTGAGCCTTATTATGAGCGTGATGCTGGCAGGAAGATTTTCATAAACTTCCCGCTTGCAAGAAGTGATAAATATGATAAAATAGGGGTAAAGAATTGAGGAACAGGAGGAGGCAGAATGGAGCATTATATTCCGTGGATCATTATTGCAGTGATTGCTTTGGTATGCCTGATTTCTGTTTTATGTCTTCGGGCCGCAAAGCGTAAGAAACCCCAGCCCATAGATTTGATGGAAGGCCGGGAGTTTGAGCAGTACTGTGCGGCTCTTCTACGGGAGCATGAATTTTTAGAGGTGGAAGTGACCAAGGGAAGCGGTGATTACGGTGTGGACATCCTGGCCCAGAAGGATGGGGTCAGCTATGCCATACAGTGTAAGCGATACGATGGCCCGGTAGGGGTACATGCCATTCAGGAGGTTTATGCGGGCAGGGATTATTACGATTGCATGGTGGGTGTGGTGATGACGAATCAGTACTTTACCTCGCCGGCAGTGGAAGTGGCAAAGAAACTAAAGATTTTGATGTGGGACAGGGATTATCTGGAAGCTATGGCGGCAGAATAGTCATTCCGCATAAATGATACAAGAGGGTGTCCCCTGAGGGCGATGTCATTTGGTTGGCAACTTAGAGCACCCCGAGAACGATATTTCGTTTGCAGGCCCTTGAAGAACGTCGGCGCTTGGCGAGGTCCTTTCGAGCCTAGCGTCCGCTACGTTCTTCACGGAGCGAGAGCGCGCCAGCAAATGCCATATCGTTCCCGGGGTGCGACTCCAGCGCGCCAACTAACCCCCATTGCCGTCATCCGTTTTGGGTTCTGCCACCGAATCTCTGATCACCAGACTAGGTGTCAACTGCATCACCACCGACATCTCCGGTTTCTCATTTTGAAGCAAATCCAACATCATATAGGCCGCAAAGCGCCCAGACTCCACTGCAGGATAATGCACCGTAGACAATGAGGGCATAAAAGCACTTGCAAAAGGAATATCATCGAAACCAAACACCGACACATCCTCCGGTACCTTTACCCCGTTTTGCACAAGCGTCTTGATCAGACCAATGGCCAACATATCATTGATGCAGACGAAAGCGGTTGCCGGACATTTATCTGCCAGAAATGCCCGGGCAATGCAGCTGCCCGTCTCCAGCTCCGGATCACTAAAGGAATCCAATCCTTCTGCCAGCTTTTCATAGATCAGTTTTTCACGGAATGGGATTCCTGCAATGCTTAAAGCATCCTGATATCCCTGATAGGTCTCCACTCTGGTACGTCGAGTCATAGGAAGCGTGGCAAAAGCAATCTGTCTATGGCCTTTGGAAATCAAATATTCTGTAGCCATCCGAGCACCTGCCCTGGTATCAAATTTTACTCCTGCACTGTCTACCCCTTCCAGCTTTTGGTCTAAAAGGATGAATTTCATGCCCTTTTTTATATACTCATTAATCACATCTGATTTATCATCCATGGAAGAAAGGATCACACCCTTAACCCGTCTCTCAAACAACTGCCTCAAGTATTTTTCTTCCTGTTTGGGATCACGTATGGTATTGCACAAAATGAGACTATAATCATTCTGCCTAAGTACATCGCTGATCCCCTGAATCGTTTGATGATAAAAGGGATTGGATATACTGGGAATGACCAGGCCAATGTCCTTTGTCACCTCTCCTTTTAAAGAACGGGCCATAGCATTAGGCACGTAATGCAGGCACTCAGCTGCATCCTTCACTTTTTTTCTCAACTGGGCACTTACCGGATATGATGCATCATTCATCACTCGCGATGCAGTAGCCAAAGAAACTCCGGCTTTCTCAGCCACATCTCGAATTGTAGCTTGCTTATCCATCTCGCACACTCCTCTTCTTTCATGTATCAAAAAACATGCCTTCCATATACCTCTCTGAAAAGAACGGATCCTCTGCAAGATTTAAAGGCACCGCCACAGACGCTATGCACCTTGCTTCCTCTTCACAATCCTCATTCCAAAGAGCTTTTGCCGCACCTTTTAATGCCGCATTGCCGCATACGGTTGTTCGCCTTGCCTCTTTCTTTGGAAGCAGACCAATAAACCTTGCGCTTTCCAGATTGATAAAAGCACCAAAACCGCCGGCAATCAAAAATTCATCCAAATCCTCCATACACAGTTCATTTCTGTTTAAGAGCGATTCAATCCCGGCACAGATCGCGCTTTTTGCCAACTGCACCTTGCGGATATCTTCTTGCGTCATCGTAACACCGCCGATAGATGCGGTCTCTTCTTCCAGATAACCGGTCTCATCCAGCTGACCGCTCTTTAACAGGCAGCTCACTGCGTCGATCACACCGCTGCCACATATCCCTGCAGCTGCACAGTCCCCTATGACTTCTACAAGAAAACTGTCGTCCTCCTCGCGATAGCTCACGCCGCTGATGGCACCCTCTCCGGCCTGCATACCGTTACTGATCCCGGCACCCTCGAAAACAGGGCCGGCTGCCGTGGCACAACACAACAGCTTTCCCTCATTCCACAATGCAATCTCTCCGTTGGTTCCGATATCCACAAGGATCCGCCTGTTTTTCTCTTTCAGAATATCTGCCTCCAGAAGGGCGGTTACGATATCTGCCCCCACAAAAGCAGAGATACAGGGAGGAAGCCACACATCTGCCTGAGAGCAGAGAAGCTCTAAATCATCGGCCTTTATCCATTCTCCTGCCAGCCAATCTGCCAAAAACGGGGCACAGCTCAAGCTCTTGGGATCTCTTTCCGTAAGGAAATAAAGCATGGCGGTATTGCCGGTGATAACCATTGTGTCGATCTGCTCCGGCTCGTAATCAACCGATTCACACAAACAGGTCAACAAATGATTGATCCCACGCCGCACAGCCACCGCAAGATGTCTAAAATCGCCTGCAAGACTTCTCTCAATACGCGAGATCACATCTGCACCAAAAGCCGCCTGTGGGTTATCACAGCCGGCTTGTGCAAGCAATCCATTTTCATCAAAAATTTGCGCAGCGATGGTCGTGGTACCAATATCCACAGCCACACCCAGGGTCTTAAAAAGGTGTTTCTTCCCTTTCAGCACCTCATCGCCCAGAAGGATCCTGGACTTCCCCTTGGGCTCTAAAGATACCACCGCATCCCCCAAAATCCGGGTACGGCAAGCCAGCCTGACGCCTTCCGTTAGTTCCGCTTCTGTGAGCAGGCTAAGCTCCACGCTGTCCGGCTGGGAAAGCTGGCCCTTAGCATATACTTTACACTTTCCGCACCGTCCCTGTCCTGCGCAAGGCATCTTGTAGTTCACATTATCCTGCAAGACTCTGCTCAAAACCTCTCCTGAAGAAGCCCGGAAAGGCTGACCATCAATCATAATCTGTTTCATTTCTTCGCCTTCAATTACTTTTCATTAAAAGAAGCCACTGCTTCAAAGAAAGCATCGATATTCTCCCACTTAGACATAGGCGGAATATCACAACCGGAAGAAATCACAAAGTTAGGATACTTACAGCATGCCTCCATTACCCGCAAAGTCTCTTCCTTAATGCTCTCGGGGGTTCCATTCTTAAACTGTCCGGCAGGATCCACATTTCCCATTGCCACAGTATCGGCAGGAATATGTTCCATCATCCTGGCCATGTCAATGGAATTCCCAAAATGATAAGCTGCGGATCCGGTACTCAGGATGGAGTCGATCATCTGAATTGTATTATCCCCGCAGTTATGATAGATTACCAGGAAGTTTTCATCCTGCAGAGCATCCACAATGCGCTTTACGTAAGGTGCTGAAAATTCTGCGGCCAAGTCCGGAGAAAGCATACCAGCCAAAGGCTCTGCCATCACAATACCGTTGGCACCGGCCTCCTTGTAAGCCTTACCGTACTCGATCAGGAAAGTGGTCACCTTGTCCAGCAACGCTTCCACTACTTCCGGCTCATCATAACACAAAAACATAATTTCCGTCACATCTGCCAAACGACCTGCCAGGGAATAAGGACCAATGATACCTGCAAAGATCGGTCTGTCCTGGATCAGCGCTGCTGCCTGTCTGATGGCATCAATATAGATACCGGTACGGCCTGCTCCAATGGGCGGAATGGGCAATGCTTCCACATCATCCATATCGGAAACAACACTGCCTCTTACCGTGGGAACCTCATCCTCACTTACCACAATCTCAGATCCGAAGCACTCTGCTTCCACCGAAAGATCCATCAAGCTCACAGATGCCAGTGCATCTGTTCTGTCTGCAACCAGCTTCATACCCTCTGCCTGCTTGCTGCCGTCAGAGATCAATTCCTTTACATTAATATCCATTAACTGTACTGCCGGGAAAGAAAGAACCGGCATCGCTTTTTTCACTGTGGCTGACTTTAAGCCTGACAGCCAATCATACATATTTCTTTTCATGAACACCTCTACAAAGATTTCTGTTTAGCAGAACACTGCCCCAAAATAGGTGACTGTATTCTGCCCGTTAATATAATTCATTCCCGCCTGCTTTGCAAGCTCGGAAACGTTGATTCCATGAGCCTCTAAAGAAGCAATGGCTCTCTTCGGATTCCTGCAGGGAACCCCTGTCTTTTTCCCACAGACAGGGCAAAGACGACAGCCTCCGGCCCCCAAATGCATGACCTGCTTCTTGCAAGCTGCATCTGCTGCCAGCAATTCATCGGAACAATCCCATAGTTTCTGGGCAAGCTCATTGTGCCTGTTTCCAGCCTCCATCATGCCCTCAAAATCATAGCTGTCCTCCAGACTGCTCACCGTCTGATATACCAGCGCCTTATCAAACGTTCTGATCTTTCTCATCAGATCCTCAATTTCTCCGATATCCGGCGGGCAGGTATAATTTCTGCCATAATTTCCACAGCTGTTGGATTGACACAGTTGCAGAAAAGAAGCATCTGTGGAAATGTCCTTTACATCAAGAATTGCCGCTTTAAAGGCACCCAGCTCCAATGCTTTATCCCTGAGCACTTCCAAAACAGAAAGACTGCTCGATTCCTGAAACTGTTCCCTCATATCATCACCCTATTACATCACTTGTGCACAAAGCTCTACTGCTGCATCTGCTGCGCTGGCTGCGTCGGAAGTATAACGATCTGCAGTGATCTGATCACAGAACGTACCGGTTACCGGTGCACCGCCAACCATGATCTTCACTTTGTCTCTGATTCCGGCCTTCTCTGCAGCCTTTACCACCTCTTCCATAACAGGCATGGTAGTGGTCAAAAGTGCGGAACAGCAAATAACCTGGCAATTTTCTTTGATCGCTGTCTCAACAAAGGTTTCAGGAGCCACATCAGTTCCCAGATCGATCACCTCAAGACCCTTGCCTTCCATCATCATCTTTACTAAGTTCTTTCCGATATCGTGCAGATCACCCTTTACAGTACCGATGCAAACCTTACCTTTGGAAACCTGGTCTCCTTCTGCAAGAAGGGGCTTTAATACAGCAGCTCCCATGTTCATCGCTCTTGCTGCAACAAGTACTTCCGGCACAAACACTTCATTGTTCTTGAATTTCTCACCGATTACATCCATACCGCTTAACAGACCTTTTTCCAGAATGTCACGGGCAGGGATTCCCTGTTCTACAGCCTGTGCCACCAGTTCTTTCACAATCTTTGCTTTTCCCTTCTGCAGGTTTGCACTGATCTCCATTAAAATTTCCATATCTATACCTCCCAAAAAAGTTGCTTTATCGTTTCTTTTTTCATTATATCAATTTTGCCATTATCTGCTAGTAAAAAAACGGTATTTTTGGTAATTTTCCGTTATTTTTTGTTGACTTACCATTTTTATCATGTATAATGAACTTAGATCACATAAAGGAGAACATCATGGAGAAGCAACCTTTCGATTACAATCTTGCCAACGAGTGTGCCCGGGCCTATTCTGCGTCTACGGGTCTGGGATGTACGGTATCTGACACTTCCGGCACCATCCTTTTTGAACATGGCTATGGATGCGGGAGCTGCAGGCTCTGCGAAGCCGCTCATCTTTCCATGGACAGCTGTATTCAGGCACACAACTATGGAATGACCGAAGCTGAACGTTTCGGCGGAAAGTACATCTATTTTTGTCCTTTAGGGCTTACTTGCTTTGTATCGCCGATCATCGGGGAAGCAGGAACTGCAGCAAAAATCACCGTTGGCCCTCTCTTGATGGTAGATGTGCAGGATTTTATCGATTGTGAATTAATAGAAAATCATCATTTGGATTCTGCATGCAGGCAAAATGTAGTGGATCTTCTCAAACATATTCCCAAAATAACACCCAAAGGAGTGCAGGATCTTTCCATACTGCTTTTCATGTCCGTGGGCTTTATCAACAATGTCTCCGCAGAAAACAGACTATTGGAACAGGAAGAATTAAATCTCCTGCAGGGCCATATCAACTCCTACATTGCCCTGCTGAAAAATGAATCCATTGCCCGCAGCTATCCCTTTGAAAAAGAACGCGCTCTTCTCCATGCCATCGCCCAGCACAACACCAATGAAATCCGCAAAAGGATCCAATCTTACCTTGCAGAACTTTTTTCCATCAACAGCAACCTGGAATGGATCAAAATTAAAATAGAAGAGCTGGTGGTTATGATATCCAGATCTTCTATCGAACATGGGGCCACGGAAGAGCAATCCCTGGCTTTTATAGATGACTGTCGGCGTAAATTGCCCAATCATAAAGATTTTGTTCAGCTTGGCAATTGGCTATACACTGCCATAACCCGCTTTACTGGCAGCACTGTCGCCTATCCGGATGCCAAACACGCCAATATCATTCATCGGTGCATCCAATACATAAGCTCCCGTTACGCCGAACAGGTCACCTTGGAAGAAATGGCCGCAATCGTCTCTCTTTCCCCGGACTATCTGAGCCGGATTTTCAAAAAAGAGACCGGCATCTCCTTTCATCAATACCTCAATAACATTCGCATCACCAAGGCCAAGGAGCTGATCCGTCATTCAGACCTTCGTCTGACTGACATTTCTCAGCTCGTGGGTTATGATGATCAAAGTTATTTTACAAAGGTATTTAAAAGAACTGCCGGTCTTTCACCCATGGAATACCGAAAGCGCGGAACAACCACACACAAACGTTCCTAAGCTTCCCTTTTTTTCAAAGAAACCTTTACTGCCCCAAGGGAATAGGGAGCCACTTTAAGTACTACCTGATTATTGGTAACTTTCAGATTTTCATCCAATATTTCTCCTGATAAATTGCAGGCACAAGCTCTTACTACTTCCTGCGCAAATGTGATACGAGCCTGCTCATTTCGGCCGGCAGTTTCAAACACTCTTATCAGGAAACTTTCGTCTTCCTCCGGAATGATGGCAGAAACCACAATATTCTCTGCATCCACTCTCAGAAGACTCTCCTCCATAGAAAGGGTTCCCTTGTGACAGTTGGAAGGCTGATAAAACAGCTTGTGATTGCAGACTGCTGCCATTTTTTCTGCCTTGCTTTCCTTAACAGGACAAACACCCAGCCAAAGGGTGATCTGATGAATTCCAATTTCCGGATAAGGATCCGGATACACCGCACTGTTGATCAGCTTAAGAGCCAGAGAATTCTTTTCTCCGCGATAACCATATTTACAGTCACTGATCAAGATCAGCCCACGCTCTCCTTTCTTAGGAAGCGCCATGCCATACTGTAATGCGGGCACATCATTATGCGTTTCAGTTCTTTTTACACTGCCTGCCGGAATTTCATACAGATATTCCTCTGTCTCATAAGCAACCGGAACATGATAATCCAACACAGGGATCATATCCTTGTCAACTCCGTGATCCCGCCAATCAACAGTCACATCCATCTTCACAGCACTTGCGCCCTTGTCGAGGCTGTAAACCACTTCAATCTTAGAACCTCTGATCTCGTAAACTGCCTTTATGCTCTGGCGCAATTCGCCCTTCCGGAGAACCTTGCATTCCACACAGCGATCCACAGGAATCCTTTTCAGATATCTTCCAATGGTCCAGGCACTCATCTTGTGGGGCTCTGTTTCCACGTAAACAAAACCACTGCTCTCTCCAGGAGCGATCATCTCTGTCCCCGTCTCTTTGTCAAACACGGACAGGATCCTTCCGTTCTCTATGTCAATACAAGCCTTAATATGCTCGTTTTCCATCACAAAGTCGTTGTGCAAGACACCGATTCTCTCCCAAGGGAACTCGTTTAGATAAACCGGATAAACCTCCGGGCTCTTTTCGGAAAGCACCACAGTCGTATAACCCATAGGAGGAACTTTTACTTCTGCCAGGATACGGAAATAATGGTGTTCCCAATAGGTGCACTGCTCTGCATCCAACAACTGGAAACGTATCAGATTTCCCTGGTGATCCTTCATCTCAATCTGCTTCATATCCCCAGTCCAATCCCAGACCGTCAATTCCACAGTTTCCCTGCGTTCAAAAGCCATGGTGTTGAACACATGGAAAATTCTGGTCCTGCCGCTTCCTCTCTCTGTGCTTGGAACACCGAAGAAGTTTTCTACACCGTATCCCACTCCGGCGCCCTCAGACTGGCTGTTGTAGGCATCAATGTCCACCGGTATGGAGGAAGTGTCTATATTCAGGGCAATACGCTGCATCGCGTTTTGTATCTGCGTGTTGGCTGTCGCAGTCGCCTTCTGATACAGTGCCATTGCATATTCTCTGGAATCCGGAGTACAGGAGCCGGTAATAATATCGTGAAAGTGCGTAAACAACACATTCTGCCATGCATCCACCATCTGCTTTTTGGCAAAAGGGAAGGAAACCAATCTGCCTGCCATTACTGACATATGCTCTGCATCCAGAAGCGCATTCTCTGTTTTGCGGTTTCCGCGTTTGATACGGCTTTGGGTACTGTAGCATCCCTGGAAAATATAGTTCATTTCTTCCTTTACCACAGGAAGCTGATCCCACACCTTTGCGGCCTCATCAAAATACTCGTGCAAAGTGCCAAAACGAATCTCCGGAAAAAGCTTCCAGCTCATCATTTCCAGGGCACGCTCCACATCTCTTCTGGTAGGTCCGCCCCCATGGTCACCCACACCGTAGACGATAAGCCCTGTCTTTAATCCGGCAGATCTCTTACTCAGCTCCAGCATCTGGGTGCCGATATGGGGTGTGATACCTGAATTATACCAGTTGTGTTCTCTGTACACCAGCACCTCTTTGCCGGAAGGAGCCTGATAGCGGTAGAGAATCTTGTCTGTCTCAATTCCTCTGCAGTGATAGTAGTATTTCACCTCACCAAAAGCATCAATCTCCGGAACATTGGCACTGTGGCCAAAGGTATCCGGGGAGAAATCCACATCCAGTCTTTTTACCCCCCATACATTGGTCAGATAATCACGGGTATACTTTATGTGGCGAAGCAAAGATTCCCCTGAAGGAAGGTTTTTGTCGGTCTCTACCCACGCGGTCGCAGTAACCTCCCAACGCCCTTGTGCAATCCTTTTTTTGATCTCCTCCATCATGGAAGGATCATACTCCTCCACAATCTTGTAGACAGACGCCTGTGACTGTGAGAAACAAAAATCCGGATATTCCTCCATAATATTCAAAATGGAACGGAAGGTAGCCAGGGTGATGGCCACTGTCTCCTGAAAGCTCCACATCCAGTTCATATCAAGATGGGCATGGGCAGCCAAAATCAACTTATACTCTTTTGCAGCCGCAGAAAGGGACATCAACATCTCCTCTGCCATCTCGCAAGCCTGATTAGTGAGCACACCTTCTTTCTTCTGACGATCCAGCAGAAAATCCAGTGCCTTTTCGATCAATTCATGGTACCTATCCTCATGGGCTTCCGACAAATGTATCAGGTATTCCAATTGTGCAAGAATTCTTACATTTACACGACCAGGACCGGTAATACCGGCTACTTCCTCCACAGTTTTGCCGATTGTCCATTCAAAAGTGGTCTTTTCCCGGTTTCCGCCCACAGCTTTCTTTAATTGAATAAACTTATCTGTAACACGACTCATACCGCCTGCACCTTTCTTTCCAAAGTCTCTCTTAACCGCGCTTACGGGCCAGATAAATATCCAGCTTCTCTTTCATATTGTCAGGCATTTCTCTGGCAACCGGACAACGCTTTGCATTTACCATCTGCTCTACAAAAGATGCGATAAATTCAATATCCTTTACCATCTGGACATCGCTCATCACCTCTTCGGTATCATATCTGGTATGTACATTTGCCGTATTGCCGGGAGCCATACGCGCAAAGGATACTGCGGGAATGCCTTTGTCTGCAAAAGGAGTGGAATCACTGGAATAAACATCCTGCTTTACATTGATGCCCCAGCCGTTGATAGAAGCAAAATACTCAATAAAGTGTACCAGTTTCTCTTCGGAAGTACAGCAGGCAAGGAATTCTCCCATAATGCTTCCAATCATATCTACGTTCACATTGAGTATCACCTTACTCAGTTCTTCTTCATGGGCAGCGATATAAGCCTTGGATCCCAGCAAACCTCTTTCCTCAGAACCACACCAGATAAAACGCAGAGAATAGCGATGAGGTGCCTTCGCATACTTTTCAGCGATTCCCAAAAGGGCGATGCTGCCGGACATATTATCATAAGCACCCACAGAGAGAGGGGTGGTGTCATAATGCGCTGTCAACACAATGGTTTCCTCCACTTCTCCGGGAAGATCCAGAATCACATTGGTTGAATTTCCTTTGAACTCATCCTGTTCCACAACGATCTTCGCCGTTTTGGCACCATTTTTGATCAAAGCAATGGCATCCCTGACATTCAGATTTACACCGGGTATCTTCTTGCCCAGGCTGACATAAGAGCGAAGTTCCTTTTGATCAATATCATCGTCTGCGTAATTGGCATTGCCGGTATAGGTAATAAATCCTACTGCTCCGTTTTCCAAAAGATCCTGGTATCTCCAATACCCCATGCCTCCGTCGATCATAACGATTTTACCTCTGCACTGGGAAAGTGCGAAGGCATCTTTGGTGTGAAGGTAGTAAAAGGATGCTTCCACCTCATGACTTCCGCAGTTGAAATATCCTTTGCAGGGGATCTCCTTCCCATCTACCACAAGTACCGCTTTTTTCATGGCAGCCATATCTACTTCAAAGGACTCAAACTGCGCTGACAATCCCATAAGGGCACATTGATCTTTTAAATAGTTGGCGCACTGTAACTCCTCAACACTGCCGCCCACATGGATATATGCAGTATCTTTCCATATCTGATTGACTTTCTGTGTATTCATATCGTTCTCTCCTTGTGTTTATCTTGCCAGACGCAGAGTCTTGATCTCAAAAGGACGGAAGCTTAAAGGTACTGCACCATCCGCGGTAACAAGCTCTTTTTGCACCTTCTCCAGCATATTACATTCATAAGCCCGGCTTATGTCAAACGCTGTGGAAAGAGTAGCGTTTCTTGTGCCATTCATACTCTCATACAATCTGACGATCAGATCGCCGCTGCCATCCTCTGCCAGTTTTACAGTCTCTATTACGATGGTGGACTCATCTACAGACAAATACTCTTTTTTTGCACTGCTGCCGGAAGTGATATATACGGGAGCGTTTAAATCTGTTGTCTCCTGAACGATACCACTGTTTTCCCATGCACCATCCCAGAAATAATAGGAGTATACAAACTCATGCTCGCCCTGGTCCGCAGCCTGATCCGGATTCACCGCTGCACGCAGAAGGGACAATCCGATCTGCTGTTCCTCCATGCTGACGCCATACTTGCAATCATTAAGTACTGCTGCACCATGAGTTGCATCAAACATTGCCGTATAACCATGGTTGCAAACTTCAAAACGATCTTTATCCAGATGTCTGGACTGATGGGTGGGACGCATAATATAACCAAACTGAATCTGATTGGCTGCTTCCACAGCTTCCACACCGGTATTGAAAAATACCTTCAGAAGCTTATGACGCTCATGCCAATCCACCTTTGTGTTAAAATCAAGACGCCTTGCACCTGCATCCAGTGTCACAGTCTGTGTCATTTCTGACTGACCAAAGGTTGTGGTAAAGCGAATTGCTGCACGCAGTCCCTTTTCCATCACCACCTCAGCCTTACATACTGCATTCAGCTCCACCTCACGCATGGGAGTCTGGCTGTCTATATCCCAGCCGTCAAAGGCACGGGGCAGATCGCGGTACATGCGCAGACGGTTGGATACACCGCCCACACGTTCTTTTCCGGTCTTTTTATCAGTAAGGCTGATCAGCTGACCCATGTTATTAAATACTGCTTTCAGATTTTCATTGGTAAGAACATATTCCTCTCCGCATACAGAAGCAGATACCGGCATAATTGCCTCAGTTTTGGCAGGAAGCAGGGAAATGCTGCCCATAGAAGGAAGACTTACCCAAGCCAGCACACCATCCTTTGTCTTCATGCAGGGAATCTCTTCCCCTTCTACCGTGCATGCACCCTCTGCGAAAGCATCATCCAAAAGAACCAGACGCTTCTTCTTACAACTCTGGGTATGGAATATAGTCACACCATCCCCACCTGCACTGAGGGTATTAAGAGCAGTCTGAATTCCCTTGTCTGTTGCAGCAAGGATCTCTTTGTATAAGGCAACTGCTTCCACATTCACTCTCGCAATGGAACTGCCGGGGATAATATCATGGAACTGATTCAGTAATACTTCTTTCCACCTTGCTTCAATCTCTTCTGTCGGATAGGCACTGTTCTTGGTCCAGGCAGCCAGGGAAGCCCACAATTCGTAAGCTCTCATTGCAGTCTCAGAAAGACGGTTTCCCTTTTTTACTGCACTCTGTGTGGTATAAGTGCCACGGTGACACTGGAAGTACAATTCTCCGCGGTATACGGGAAGTTTTTCTTTGGTACGGCGTTCAAACAACTCGTTAGGTGTCTCATAACGCATTTTGGGAACACCCTGCAGGTCTTCTTCTCTGCGGATCTGCTCAAAATCATCTCTGGTCGGACCGCCGCCGCCGTCACCATAGCCGAAGGGCAAATAGAAATCACCGGAACCATCCTGGGTAAGTCTTGCATTCCAACGGGTGATCAGTGTCTTTACGTCTACAAAAGATTCATAGAACATATGCAGATAACAAGGCACACTGGTTCCATCCATTCCCTTCCAGGAGAAAGCATGGTAAGGGAAGGGCTCTGCATCATTGTAGGTCCAGAAAATTTTCTGGGTGGTCAGACCATCTACATCACAGCCTGCCAGGATCTGAGGCAATACTGCAGAATATCCAAAGGAATCCGGAAGCCATGCCACACGGCTTTCCACTCCCAATTCTTCTTTAAAATAGCGTTTTCCAAAAATAAACTGACGGATCAGTGCTTCACCGCCTGCAAGGTTGGTATCAGGCTCTACCCACATAGCGCCTTCTGCCACCCACTGTCCTCTGGCAATGGCTTCTTTGACCTCTTCAAACAACTCCGGATACTGTTTCTGACACATATCGTACAGTACACACTGGCTCTGTAAGAACTTTGCTTCCGGATACTCTTTTAACAGACGCAGCTGCTGAGCGATGGTGCGGACCGTCTTTCTCTCTGTCTCTGCCAGAGGCCACAGCCATGCCACATCCAGATGAGAGTTTGCAATGGCACCCATAGAAGGAGCAAAGGTACCGTTCTTTGCCTCCATTGCGGGCTTTACGATCTCGCGTGCCTGTCTGTAAGCAATTCTTCTCTGTGCAAACGGAACCTCGATATCCACCTTGTCAAGCATTTCACCTAACAGGCTGCCGATTTTCTCTCTCAGGAAGGAATTCTTGTCCTGTGTGTCAAACACATCCAAAAGAACGGTCAGATCCAGCCACAGCTGATAAGCTTCCTCATTCCAGATACCAAAATTACACTCTTTCAAAACCGCAGGATCATAGCCCTTCATCAAGACACCTTCCTCCGGAAAAACAGGACCGCTGGCACAGCGTCCTTTGGGAGAAACCGGTACAGGAGTACCGCCATATACTTCCATAGCCAGCTCAAATACTTCGCCGCCTTCCGCCTTCGCGGTGAGGGTCTGATCCACCATATAATGATGCTTATGCAGCACACCGCCGCCTCTGTAAGTACCAAAAGGATAATCGTTGATAAAAAGTGTACTCTCTCCTCCGGGATTTAAGTTCATAACGATACGCTCACCCTTAACTTCTTCCGGAATAGTTATGGTTCCAAACATCCAGGCATATTCCCAGGCGTTTCCCCAGGCAAAACCTTTCTGGTAAGGCTTACGAGGCTGAACTTTTGCCTCACCAAGAAGCATCTTTCTCTCTGCTTTAAAGCCGCTCAAAGAAATATTCCCTACCGGATGATAGAAATCTCTGGCCAATGCTTCAATCATTAAAATCAGTTGGTCTCTTTGTTCTACATTCATAGTCTAACCCTTTCTTATCTATTGACCGGCAATTCATGCTCTCCCGGTTCAAGCCACATGGTTTCTTTTCCTGCGATCAGCTTTGTCCTGCAGGGCAGGAAAAGACGCAAAAGAACCGCTTCCGCATTTCGGCACCATTTCACAGTAACCTTTCCAAATCTGGTGTCAGCACTTCCTTCCACCCAATCCAATTCCTCAGTAAAGTAAGGCCTGATCACCAGTTCTTCACAAGCCTCTATTCCCAATAAACCTTCAAAAAGCGATTGAATCGGGCTTCCAAACATCGGATGATTGTGGGACTCGTAACCATCCCATCTTTCCCAAAGTGTGGTGGCTCCCTGCTTCCTCTGCCATCCATAGGAGCGCTTTTCCTTTTCGCTTTTCAAAAGCTTTACTGCCACATCTCCATACCCCTGTTTAAACAGCTGACGGATCAGAATGCCAGTAGCTAAAAAGCCGGTATCAAAGGCAGGATCTTCTTCATAACGCCTAGCCATGGCTTGTGCCATCTTCTGATTCCCGAGGCCAAGATCCAAGGCAAAGCTGTCTGCTCCCTGAATACCTTTGGCAAAACAATTTGTCTCTTCCTCATAAAAAGCTTTCGTCAATGCTTCTTTGGCTCTTTCCACATCTTCCTCGGAATAGGGGCAGTCACATTCCAATATAGCCGCCACTTTACGCAGGATCATCAGGCTAAGGATCATATAATAGGTGTTTACGAAAGGAGCCGGTATTTCCACTCTTTCCGGCGCACACCAGTCTCCAAGGCACCATCCCTTTTCCTCTTCCCTTACAACCAGACCGTTTTCATCACACCGAGAATACAGATAACGGATGTAGTTACACATATTGGAATAGTACTTTCTGAGAACTTCTTTATCTCCATATCTGCGGTAGTGCTCCCAGGGCACCAATACCATGGCGCTGCCCCAGCCTCCCGGGCCGCCGCCTCCCCCATAAAAGGGAGCCGTATGCTGCACATGACCACTGATACGACATTGACCTGCCGCAATGTCATCCATCCACTTGCGATAAAACAGATCCGCATCCAGCATCCAGAAGTCCGTACCGCAGATTGCCTGAGCATCGCCCGTATATCCCAACCGTTCCCGATGTGGGCAGTCACTCGGCACACCACAGTGCATGTTGCCCAGCCTTCCACGGACATAGGCATTAAGCAGCCAGTTGATGTTCTCATCACTGCACCGAAAAGCTCCCGTCACCTTCACATCGCTGTGCACAACCTGGACAACCAGATTATCAACCTCTCCCTCTACGTCAAAATAGCGAAATCCATGCCAGGTAAAATGGGGCACACATCTGCTGCCTTTTCCGGCAGAAATATATTGATCTCTCTGCACCTGCTTAAGCCCCCCGGTACTCTCAAATGCAAGGTCTCCATCCGAATCCAATTCTTCTGCATACCGCACTGTGACCGTCTGCTCTTTGAGCGCTCTCTCATCGAATACAACCCATCCGGTTATGTTTTCCCCGGCGTCATAAATCTTACGTCCGGCCTTCTCTCCCAGATATTTGGGAGTTATCTCTCTTATGACGCGGTCGGGAGGACACTCCTGCAGACGAAGGGCTCCTTCCGGTGCCTCTACAATCTCTACTTCTTCGCATGCTGTGGATTCCTCATTGAAGTTCTGTACTTCCCCCATATAGACATTATTAAAAACAATGTGGGAGGGTTTCCACTTAAGCCAGGTTCCGGAGCAGAACAAAACTTCTTTGGAGGCTTCGTTCCTAATCATCTCAAACCAAAGCTTCGGCCTGCCGTACCACATTTCTCCTTCCGCCATACGCTCACGCTGAGAATACCAGCCATTTCCCAATAGGACTTTTATGACGTTGGTTCCCTTACGCACAAATTCAGAAATGTCATACTGACAATAATACACCTGGCACTGCCGCTCATCCTGAATCGGATATTTTAATCTCTGCCCTTTGCGGGAATCATAATCTGACCAAACCGGTACCAGTACATCCTCTGATACCCTTTTGTCATTTATGTAAAGTTCAAAAAATCCAAGACCACAAATGTTAATTAACAACGGGCAACACTTTTCCAGCTCAAATTCTCCCCATATAACAGGCGCATCGCAGTCTTTACACCCTATCCATTGTCCTTGCATTTTCCTTACCTCTCTCATTATTTTACCAAAATACGGCGTACCATAGCTTTCCTATCCGTCTCATGTGCATTGTTTCAAAAATATCACTTCATATCACAAGGCTGATGCAACAAGTTACCCTATCACATCAGCCCTGTAAATTAATTGGCATCCATAATGTCTACTTATTATTTATTTGCGAACCAGTCGTTTGCTTCGTCAGTCAAAGTCTGTCCACCCAGTTTGAGCCAATCAGATACATACTTATCCCAATCCTTCTCAACATCGAGTTCACCCTTGATCATCTTAACCCAGGTCTCATCACGATGGGTGTTCAGCTCGCCCTGCAGATCTTCAGCAGAAGGGAGAGTTACAGATACAGCATTCATGATGTAGCTGTCATACTGCTCTTTCTCGAACCAGTTCAGACGGTTCTCAATGGATTTATCCTTGTAGAATACAGCATCATAAGCGGTCTGGCTGAATGCACGGTCTCCACCATACAAGCTGCGGCAGCCCCACAGACCGATCTCATTGAAGCCTGCATTATCAAAGTCAGCACTACGTGTATAAGTTCCATCACCATTGTCTGTATAATGAGTTCCTTCAACACCGTATGCAGCCAGCATATACAGCTCATCATCAGTTGCAAATGCATCCATGATCTTAAAGATAGTAGCAAGCTTCTCAGTATCCTTCATCAGGTTTACATTGTAAACTGCAGACTCACTTACAGCAACAGGATAACCTACAGAATAACCATACTCACCTTCGGGTCCTTTAGGCCAAGGACCATATGCAAAGGTTGCATCCTCACCGTTAACAGCCCAGTATTCCTGTGCACAAGGGCCACCTGCATCTTCTGCGCTGGTTACACCTTTCAGACGATAGTGGTCGATAGATGCCAGAGCAGATACACCAAATTTACCATTTACAAGACCATTGGAAATTGCCCAATAGCTTCCGGAGATTGCTTCTTTACCGGTTACAAATTCAGGATCAATAACGCCGTCTTTGTACATCTTAGCAAGAATCTTAATAACCTCTTTTGCCTCATCGCTGATATCAGGGTTTACGATCTTGCCATCAGCTTCCTGCCAGTAAGAATTGGAACCAACGAAACCGCTGTACATACCGTATGCACCAAAGAGAGCCTTGATACCGGTAGCACCGAGACCATAGGTATCAGCTTTTCCGTTTCCATCGGGATCTTCCTTGGTGAAACGATACATCAGATCAACGTACTCATCAACAGTCTTAGGAAGCTTATCCTCGGTCACGCCAAGCTTATCTAACCAGTCACCACGGTAGATCAGCTGTTTAACAGGCATAGATCCATCGGGCTTGAAGGAAGGAACGGTAACCATCTTGCCATCCAGGCATGCATACTCTTTCCACATATCAACATCATCGATCAGATCGCCGTATGCAGCACCGCTCTCGATGAATTTCCATACGTTAGGAGCATTCTCTTTGAAAAACTCCATATCCCAGGATGCGATAACACCCTGATCAAAGTAGGTTTCAAGAGCTGTATTGCTCTGTGCAAGGAATACATCAGGAGCTGTATTACCTGTCAGACGGGTATTGATCAGATTACTATAGTCAGACTGCTCAATGTAAACAAGCTCGATATCAACATCGATGCCATGTTTCTCTTTTAAGCGAGCTTCTACAGCCGGTGTAATAACGTCTTTTTCATTATTTACAGGGCCAAAGAAATAGCCTGCTACGCTGATCGTCATTTTGTCGCTATCCTTCCCTTTGCTGCCGCAGCCTGCAAGAAGGGATACTGCCATAACAGCGCACAGAAGTAAAGAAACGAGTTTCTTTTTCATTTTGTTTATCCTCCTTAAAGATAAGAAATAAAAGTTGTTTATGTTGGCATTGTGTCAATGCCGAAAACCCTCTTGAGGGGTTCTCTACCTGTTAATGTTCACTGCTTTATTGCGAATGGTCTTAGCCCTTCAAGCTACCCATATTGATACCTTTTACAAAATATCTCTGTAAGAAAGGATATGCACACAGGATCGGCAGTGTCGCAACATAGATCGTTGCTGCTTTCAGACCTTCGGAGCTGACCATCTCTGTCGCTGTAGCGGAAAACTCCATAACCTCCTTGGAACCGGTAAGCAGAATACGCCTCAATACGATCTGAAGTGTGAATTTGGAATCATCTGTGATGTAGAGCAAAACATCATACCAGGAGTTCCAGTGCCCTACTGCCAGCCACAAGCCTACAGTTGCAAGGATCGGCTTGGACATAGGAAGCACAATCGTAAGGAATGTTCTGAAACGACCCGCGCCATCGATCATTGCACTCTCTTCTACCTCTTCCGGTAAAGACTGGAAGAAATTTCTCATAATGACCAGATTGTAAGCGCTGATCAGACCGGGCAGGATCAGTACCAGCATATTGTCCATAAGTCCGAGTTTTTTATTCAGCAAATAGCTGGGAATCAGACCGCCGGAGAAGAACATGGTAAATACGATAAAAAAGGTCCAGAAGGTTCTGTGAGGAAAGTACTTCTTGGAAAGCACATAAGCACCCATAGCTGTAAATATAAGCTTTACAACAGTACCTACCACGGTAATAAAGATCGTGTTCTTATAACCAACCCAGATATAGTTATTCTTAAAAACTTCTGCATAGTTTCTAAGTGTACATTCCTTCGGGCCCAGATCAAGCGCACCTTTTGTAG
>JAZSFW010000079.1:0-5503 GCA_045532445.1 Acetatifactor sp.
CTTTTCTTCTGTACATCAAGTCATTTTTTGATTTCTGATTATTTTATAAATCAACGATACACATAAACTCTATCCGGAGCTGCTTTTCTTCAGATACAACTATTTTACCTCCCATTGCAAGATAAAATTGTATCGCATTGACATTTTGACTATTTACAGCAACCATAAATTCATCATAGCCGGATTCTTTTACCTGTTTACGTGCAATCTCTAAAAATCCCTTCCCTATGCCTTGTTTCTGGTACTCTTTTAAAATATAAAGCAATCCCACTTCTTGCTCATAATGTCTGAATGGCTTATACGGTTTTCCGCAAGTCATAAAGCCAACTATTCTATCGTTATCAGTTGCTACATATACCTCTATCTCCAAATTATTAACTATACTCCGCAATATTTGCTCGTTCTTTTTAACATCATAACCAGTTAGCTTTTCATCTGAATAAATCCCCTTGTATGTAGTGTTCCAAACAACACCTTTTAATTCCGCTATTGAGTAACAATCCTCTACGGTTGCTTTTCTATATGATATATTTTTCATCACATAACCTTCTATTCTACAAATTTTTCCCTAAATATACTCCTTCTTTGCAGCTATCATGATCTTACCTAATAAAATTCGTCCTTAGCGGCGCTTCCTTTTCCGGCAACCCATACCGTTCCTTCCCCAAGGCAATACTCTTCATCAAAAAGGTCATGTTCTTTGCAAGGGTACGCATGGTCTGTAATCCTTCTGCATCTTCTGCGGCCTCTCCCGGTGCCCCGCCATGGACACTGTTCCAGTACTGACTGGAGGCGACTGGCATCCCACTGATGGTAAAATATTTGTTCAACTGGTCAAAAGTAGCGGAACAACCGCCACGCCTTGCCACCGCCACGCTGGCACCTACCTTCATACGCTTGTCGCAAGCAGAGCTGCAAAACAGACGATCAAGAAACGCGATCAGAGTACCGTTAGCAGAAGCATAATACACCGGACTTGCCACTACTATGCCATCACATTCTGCCAGTTTTGCTGCACATAAATTGACTGCATCGTCAACCACACATAACTATTTGTTCCAATTTGTTAGTCCATCTTTTTCTGTAATATTGCGAATTACTCTGCAGGGATTCCCTACAGCCACACAATCAGAAGGAATATCTTTTACAACAACACTGCCTCCTCCAATAACCACATTATCTCCAATTGTAACACCTGGCATAACTTGTACACCTGCACCAAACCATACATTATTTCCAACAGTAATTGGATACGCGTACTCCAATCCTCTATTTCTTCGTTCTACATCTATAGGATGTCCAGCAGTATGAAACCCACAACCTGGTCCAATAAAAACATCATTTCCGAATATGACTTTACCTGCATCTAATATGATCAATCCGTGGTTAGCATAAAAATTTTCACCCACTTCAATATTGCTTCCGTAATCACACCAAAAATCAGGTTCAATATGCACAAATTCTTCGGTTTTCCCCAAAATCTTCTTAATGAAACTCCTTCTTACCTCTAATTCTCTAATTGGTATCGCATTATATTCCTGACACAATGCTTTACATTCCAGCCTCATATCCTCTAACTCTTTATCATAGTTTGCATCATAAAGCATTTGTTTCTCCATTTTTTCACGTTCAGTCATCTCTTTCCGCTCCTTCACTTTTTTTGCAAGGGTACGCATGGTCTGTAATTCTTCCGCATCCGTATTATCTTCTTACTCTTGATTATAACACAACTCACTAAAATTCATCACAAAAATCTTATCAGCAACATATAGCACACCGTACCTCCAACAATGCTTAGCAAAGTATTCCTTTTCCATACATGCAGAATAATTACTGCTATCACAGAAATCATTGCCGGCAGCCAACCGGAATAATTTATAAACGAAATGTCTTTCAGGCAATATACAACAAGCATTGCCATAATGGAATAAGGTAGAACTGCTCCTAAATATTTTACAAATTTCGGTATAGACCATTTTCCATTAAAAACAAAAAAGGGTAAAAATCTCAAAAGTGCCGTTACTAATGCAATTACCGCAACAACAAGAAATGAATAAAACAAATTACTCACGATCTTCCACCCCCGCTTTTATAGATTTTTTCAACATGGACAATATAATTGTAATGGCAATCATCGTTGGAATCAGAAAATTACCGGCTCCAAAAATTACCAGACATAGAATAGAGGAAAGCAGTCCAATTATGGCCGGCCAATGATTTTTGCTGGTCAGCCATTGCTCTACAAAAATCGTAACAAATAATGCTGTCATTGAGAATTCAATTCCGGCCGTATCAAAGGTAAATATCTCTCCTAATAAGCTTCCAAGAACACAACCTGAAATCCAATAACACTGATCAAACAAAGACACAAGAAATTGATACCAGTGCCGCTGCACATCATCTGGATCCTCTTCACTGCATAAAAGCGAGTATGTTTCATCTGTAAGCGCAAAGATCAAATATGGTTTTTTCATCCCGGCATCTTTGTACTTCTCAATCATTGAAATGCCGTAAAACAAATGCCGTGCATTTACCATCAAAGTAGTCAATCCTACAGTAATCAAGGATGCTCCTGATGTCAAAAGCGAAACTGCCACATATTGCATGGAGCCAGCATATATGGTCAGACTCATTAAAAATGACCAAAACAAACCGTACCCGGCCTCCTTCAGAAGAATGCCGAAACCAATTCCCAGAACAATATAGCCTGCCATTACCGGCAATGTTTTTATAAATGCAATCTTGATCGTTTTTTTCATAATAAGATACCATCCTACTTTCCAAAGTAAGGAATATAGATACAAAACGAGGCATAGCCCTAACTATGCCTCAATTATTTAGCGATTTGCAAGTTCTGTCGTGATTTCTTCCCAAGTCACATCCTTCTCTGCCATAAGAACCATCATATGATACAGGAAATCACTGATTTCATATTTAATCTCATTGGCATTGGGATTCTTGGCTGCAATCACGATCTCCGTTGCCTCTTCTCCCAGCTTCTTTAGGATCTTATCAATCCCCTTGTCAAACAGATAGTTGGTGTAAGAACCTTCCTTGGGATGGATCTTCCGGTCTTTAATCACGTTAAATACTTCCTCAAAAACCATCAGAGGATTGGATACTTCCTCCTGATTTTTGCGCACAATATCCTGGAAGAAACAGCTTCTTGAGCCGGTATGGCAAGCCACGCCGACCTGAGAGACCTTGGCAAGGATCGTATCCATATCACAGTCTGCTGTGAGGGACTTGACATACTGGTAATGGCCGCTTGTCTCACCTTTTAGCCAAAGCTCCTGACGGCTCCTGCTGTAATAGGTCATCTTCCCTGTTTTCAGGGTAGATTCAAAGGCTTCTTCATTCATGTAAGCCATCATAAGCACTTCGTTTGTTTTATAGTCCTGCACGATCACAGGCACCATACCATCAGAATTTTTCTTAAACTGCGACCAGTTGAAGGCAGGAATAAGGCGTTCCACAGGAATGCCGTTTTCAAGGCACAAATCTTTTAGGGATAATATCTCTTTTACATTATCATTGATCATATTGCCGGTTAGGCCGTATATGGTTTCACAGGACAAAATCTCTAATAATTTGTTGAGAGACAGTTCTTCCGCCTGAATGCAAAGAGGCAGATCGAATAATTGTATGGTCTCACGAGCCTTCTGCAGATCCATAAGGATCAGAGAAGACACATACTGTGTAAGCAAATCTTTGTTAGCCAAAAGAACTGATGGTTCCTGGAAAGATGCTACAATCTTGTCCTTGCCGAATTTGAGAGATACTTCTTGTGTAATGGCAATATTGGACTCTTTGTCAAAATCAAGTACAGCTTTTTTGCAGCCGGTGTAAAGAATTTTCTTGATATCTTCCATGCGCTTGACATTGCCGGCACCGATCACATCTACTTCCACTGCAGAACAGATCTCTTTCATCAGATCCAGTGCCTGATCATGCAATGCATCCAGGTCTTTTCCTTCCACAGTGCTGTCTTTTTCCTTAAGATGGGAAGCTGCTAAGTCAGACAGATCAAACACAATGATTTCATCTGCATTATTTTCGCTGTAATATTTTGCCAGTCTCACAGGGTCCATGTCGATAACAGTATCATCTATAAGACTTCGCACCGCTTGTCCGTTGTAAAGATAGATACAGGGGATAAATTTCCTGTTCATGCTAAAGTTTCCTTTCCTTTTGGAGTTCTTTAGAGAGTTCCTTTTGTGCTCAGCACATCCTTCACCCGCTGATCCATGCCGGTGGCCTGATCCAGGGCCTTTGCAAAGGCTTTAAACATCGCTTCAATGATGTGGTGAGAATTCAAACCGGAAATCTTTCGGATATGCAGATTCATTCCTGCGCTATAGGAAACTGCATAGAAAAATTCTCTTACAAGCTCTGTATCTAAGTCTCCCACCTTCTCTGTGGGGAACTCACAGTCAAATACAAAGTAAGGTCTTCCGCACAGATCCACCGCACAAAGGATCAGGGTATCGTCCATGGGCAGTATAAAAGAACCATATCTGCAGATTCCCTTCTTGTCACCAATGGCTTCTTTGATCGCCTGTCCAAGCACAATGCCGGCGTCCTCTACTGTGTGATGTCCATCTACATGCAGATCCCCTTTGATCTTACATTCCAGATCAAAAAATCCATGTCTGGCAAAGCCCTCTAACATATGGTCAAAAAATCCGATCCCGGTGTTGATGGAGGAAGAACCACTTCCATCTACATTGAGCATCATGTGAATATCTGTCTCTTTTGTCGTTCTTTTTACATCAGCAACACGTTTCATATCGTACCTCACTTATTCAAATCTTACTTTTATACTGTTGGCATGGGCTGTCAGACCTTCGCTCTCTGCAAACAACTCAATCTCCTTATGTACCTGCTCCAGGGCCTCTCTGGAATAAGAAATAATGCTGGTCTTCTTAATAAAATCATCCACATTCACAGGGGAGAAGAACTTTGCTGTGCCATTGGTTGGAAGAATGTGGTTGGGGCCTGCAAAATAGTCACCCAGAGGTTCGGAAGCGTACTCTCCTAAGAAGATGGCTCCGGCATTGCGGATTTTGGTCATGATTTCGAAAGGATTGCGTGTCAAAATCTCCATATGTTCGGAAGCAATCTCATTTGCCGTCTCAATAGCTTGGTTCATGTCAGAGGCAAGAAGAATATAACCGTAATTATCCAGTGACTTTTTCATGATCTCTGTTCTGGAAAGCTGAGCAGTGAACTTGTCTACCTCTTCGGATACCTTTTCTGCAAGTTCTTTTGAGGTGGTGATCAAAATGGCGCTTGCCAGCTCATCATGCTCTGCCTGGGATAACAGGTCAGCAGCCACGAATCTTGGATTGGCGGTTTCATCAGCAAGTACCAGGATCTCGCTGGGGCCTGCAATGGAATCAATGCTTACATAGCCGTATACCGCTTTCTTGGCAAGGGCAACGAAAATGTTGCCGGGACCGGTGATCTTGTCTACCTTAGGGATAGACTGGGTACCGAAAGC
>JAZSFW010000043.1:0-12415 GCA_045532445.1 Acetatifactor sp.
AACAAATATCTTCGGGAGAGTCCCTTCAGGAAAGTGGGAGATAAAGAGAATGGCCTACAACAAAAGCTGCAGACCATTTTTTATAATATGAGTTAGATACCAGCTCGTTTATTCCCCGCTAACCTCTTTTTTATGATAACGCAAACAGCACATATCGTCTCCCTTTGCAATGCACTTAGGCAGATCCAGGACGCTTCCGTAGCACTCTCCGATGCCGTGGTCTCCGCACATGGCAATGTCGCAAAGTTCAGCGATTTCCTCATCGGTGCAGCCGGCTTTCTGCCATGCTTTCACAAGAGGGCAGTAGTGGAAATCGATGGAGAGCTTGTCGTCGGTGGACTCTTTAATCTTCATTTCAAAAACAAGCTGGGCGGGCTTTGTGAAGAGTGTTTTGCGCAGGCCCACAAGAGAGTCTGTATTGCCTTTTTTGACCAGATCAGCACCCTGGGACAGGCCGCAACGCTTGACTGCTGCACTGCCGAAATCTTTGGGATCAAGTCCTCTCTTTTTGGCTTCATCGCACAGCAGGTAGAGCCAGAATGCTCTGTGTTCCAGCTGTGCTCGTATGGCCTGAAGCAGGCCGTTCTTGTACTTAGGTTCATTTTTAACTTTGCTCATAGTGATTCTCCTTGTCTTTTGTTTTTTGGATCAAATCTTTGTAAAATACCACACATTCTCCGATATTGTTAATTCCGATATGCTCATCTGCACCATGGATGGTGGAGAATTGTTTCTTATTTAGATCGATGGGAGCGAAGCGCAGAATATTGTCTGCAATCTCGCCAAAATGCCGTGCGTCTGTGCCGGCGGTAAGTAAGAAAGGTACCACCGCAACATCCGGGAAGTTCTCATGCAGGACTTCTTCGACCATGCGGAAGGCGGTATCCTCAAAATTGGTGGGTTTACAGTAATCCCGGGAGAGTTCTTGGATGGTGACACCGTATTTTTGGCCGATCTTTCTGATCTTTTCAAGGCCTTCATAGAGGTCGTTTTCCCTAATGCAGCGAAGGAACATGGTGGTCTTTGCAGCGTCTGCGCGGATCTGCGGGTTGTGTGCATCCCCGGCAGAAAGGGTCGTGAAAGACAGACCGGTGGAGAGCATGGCACTGGCAGCAGGGATCCCCATCATAATCTTTTTGATGATGGGAGAGAAGAGGCCTATGTGCCCGAAAAGGAAGTTCATGGGGAAGGCCATATAGGGTACATGTCGTTCAAAGGTAGCACGAACCTCGGGATAGAACTTAGGCTTATAGATCTGATGCTGCTTCTTACAAACTTCCGCGATAAAGCGGCTGAGACGCTCCACAGCGCTGTCTTTGGGGCCGCCGAAGCCTCCGTGGCCTTTGGATTCGATTTTTGCGCTGCAGCGGTACATATGCCGACTCTTTTCGTGGACGGCTACCACAGCACTTTTGCAGGAAACGCCGGGAATCTGGCCCTCTGTGATGGCGCCGCCTTCATCTAGCACAGCATAAAAGCGGATTCCTTGTTTTTGGAAATATTCGGTGGCGAGCATCATGCCGTCGCCGCACATCTCTTCATTGTTGGAAGAGCCGAGATACAGGTTGATCCCTTCAAAATCATAGCCTTGCGCCAGAAGTTCCTCCGCCGCCTGAAGCTGGGCGAAAAGCGGGGTCTTGGTATCGATGGTGCCCCTGCCATAAAGAAAATCCTCTTTGACCACCGGAGTAAAAGGAGGTGTATTCCAATCTTCGCTTCCGTCAACCACATCATGGTGAGACATCAGCATAATATTCTTTCTCGCATTTTTCCCTTTGACCACATATACAAAACAGCCTCCGCCAAAGACCAACTTGGTTGCTTTGGCAGAAAGAGTGGGAAACAGCGTGTCCAGGAGGGCATAGAACCGGTCAAATTCAGCCCGGTGTTTATTATCATGGGTCCATACAGTCTTGCACTCGATCATGCGGGAGAGCTTATCTATGTACGCATCCGTTTGCTCTGCGCTGACACCTTTGCGGGCGGATTGGGGTTGTAACACTGCTTTTTTCATTTTACAGTCGAGTCCTTTCTGTGTTCTGCGATGAAGCCGGTCACGTGTTTTTCATTGTAAATGCAGAAGAATATCAGGGACAGGAGGCTGAAGATTCCGGCAAATACCCCTGTTAGCTTAACCCCCAGCATACCTACGGATTCTCCCGCGGGAGCGCCGATGGCAAGGACGCTGGAAACCACAACCATAGCCAGGGAATAGGAAATCTTTTCGATAAATGTCTTGGTGGCAGAGAAGAACCCTTCCCGGTTGACACCATGTTCAATACTGTCCTTTTGGATAATGTCGGACATACAGGACTGAGGAAGGATATTGATGGCCGCAAAGGGGAAAGCCACTACAACTCCCATGAACAGGCCCAGGTACAGTTCATATCCCACCACCAGGGCAGCCAGCTTATCTCCGAAGAAAATAAAAGCAAACACAATAGTAAAGATCACACTTGCAATGACTAGCATGGGCTTTTTGCCAATCTTTTTGCTGAGACGCACGATCATCGGGAACAGGCAGAGGGCCACGCCGATGGCAGAGAGCATTACCAGGAAAGACTGGGACTCCGGCACGTTCAAAAGCATGGTGATATAGTACAACATGGCTGTCTGGAAAAAAGCCATGGATAGATAGCTGAAAAGATCTCCCGCAAAGAAGGTGACAAAGCTCTTGTTTTTAAAGATTGTTTTGGCGGAGGCAAGCAGGGACTGCTTGGGTTTTACATTTCCTTCCACGTAGTCGGTTTCTTTAAAAGCGGTGGCGCCAAGAAGGACACAGACAAGACCGATGGCTGCAAACACCATAAACACAATACGCCAGGACCAGAGTGCGCTGACACCCAGGCCTTTGATGAGATTGACAAAAAGGGTGGCTGCATACATAAAGGAGCTGGACCCCATAAAAAAGGCTGTGCTGATACCGTAATAACCGACTCTTGTATTGGCATCCGGGATCACTTCCGGGATCAGCGCGTTGCGCGGTATGAAGTAAAAGGTATAGGAAGTGTAATAAATTGCCAGGAAAATCCCCACCCATACGGCATTGGCCACGGAACCTTGCTGAAATGGTGCCATAAAGATCATCAGCACCGAAACGGCGTAGGGTATGGCAGCAACTTTCATAAAAGGCATGCGGCGACCATCCTTGTGCGTACATCTGTCCGAAAGATTGGCCACCCAGGGATCTGTGACTGCATCGATCACCTTTCCCAAGCCTGTGAGAAGCGCCATCACGGTGATGAAACCGAGGAACTTGTTTTGAGGAAGGAGGTTAGGGATACCGCTCTTAACAGTGGGTTGAAAAAAATACAGCAGATAATTGCCGATCATACCGTTAAATAAGCCTTTTGCAATGTCAGAAAGACAGTAACGGATCATTTTGCGTTTAGGTAATGATTTTTTCATGAATGGGGTACTCCTTTTGTACTTTACTACATTAAATTATACGCTATATTTTGAGAAAATGCAATGTTTCAGCAGGGGGACGGTGTCATTTGATTAAGCCGTTTAAGTCGCGCCCTAAGCGGCTCAATTAAACGACACCGGAAGGGAAAGTTTATAATTCTTCTAAGAAACAAGGCAAGGCATGCAAGGATTCCCTATAGAAAAAGGTAAGGATTTTGTGCTGTCAGATAGGAAACTCTGTTTTTTCGAATCTATCTGCCCGAAATCCCTTAAAATTTACAATAAAGGACTATATAATAAAAGAAATAAGAATTTCTAGCCTATTTTTCAAAGAAAATTCCCGTCAAAATCTTCTTTTCATACTTTCTGAGGCGTATATATTATCCGAAAATAAAAAATCTATCTGAAATAGAAGCTTTGAAGAGCAGATGTTGAGCAGTTCAAAAATTATTGACAGTCAAACCTGCCACTGTTATAATAAAAGAGCACAGGGGAAGGCACCCATTACAAAAAACTGCGTGCAGAAACTACAACGGGGGTGATACCCATCACAAAAAACATTATTGTAGTAGACGAATTTGGAAAAGAATATACTTCCACCTACGCAAAACGTGCGAACGGCTTGGTAAAGAATGGCAGGGCGCGCTGGTTGGATGGAAATACGATCTGCCTTGTGTGTCCGCCAGATACATTGAATTTGGAGGATAATGATATGAGTAAAAATGCAGATAATATGGAAACCATCAATGCAGTATGTGAGAAAGAAGAACTTAAAAACGAGAAAGCAGCAGTTACTGTGACAGATATTTTGGATCGAATAGACATGATTATTGCACAAGGTGATAACTTGCAGAATGTGGTGATTCAGATTCAAAATTTGCCAGTAAACGATAGTCCCTATGGTGGCCAGGACGGTGCCCATCGAGCAAAGGCAATTAGTAGTATTTATAGTGCTCGTGAAGTGACAAATCAGAAGATGATTGATTTGTTAAACAAGATGTATGATAGTTGCCGGTGTTGAACCAAAAACTGCAGAAGCCATTCTTGAATTCATTAATAACTCATTGATGTAATACTGATTCTGCCCGCCTTACCATATGGTAAGGCGGTTTGTTATTTTTGCGGAAGTTGTGTTATGCTCAGGCAGTCTTTAGAGTGATAGCCCCGATATTGCAAAGGTGTTACGCCAAAGTGTGACTTGAATAATCGCTGAAAATATTCATGGCTATTATATCCGAGCAGCTCTGAGATTTCATAAATTTTAAGGTTTGTATCCCGCAAATATTCGATGGCTTTGTTTAATCTGATTTCAGTCACAATTTTCCCAAAGGTTTTTTCGGTGTGTGTTAAAAGCAGTCTGCAAATATGGGCGGGAGTATAACCAAACCGATTGGAAATATCGGTGAGTGTTACACTTGCATAGGATTCGTTGATATATTCCAAAATGCGCATGACCGTGTTTGAGGATGCGTTTTGTATGCCCGAAATGATTGCATGAGTTTCATTTCTTAACAATTTACAGATAAGATAAGAGAGTGTGGAGGCTTGAACGATATCTGCATTAGGATAATTGGTTGCTTCCTCCTGGAGCAGATCGGCAATTTCGCCAATAATGCACTCTGCTTCGCACATAACATATTTATAATGTGTTTTGTCACTGGTTTTGCTGATGAAGACTGACAACAATGAATTTTCATCTTCTTCCACAAATAAAAAGGTATGATGAAAAAAGGATGGCCTGATCAAAATGTTTACTACCGTACTTTGGGTTTCGGCATATACGGTGTGGAATGTTCCCGGTGACATCAAAAGAAGATCTCCGGCTTTCATATAAATTTTTTCACCTTCAACAAGGTTGATACAGTCACCTTCATACACAAAATTAATTTCATAAAAGTCGTGGGTATGATAAATGTGGGTGCTGCCGGATGGATGAAGGCATACAGAAACATTTTTGGTGAGCTTCTTAATATACTTGTTTAGTGGTTCCAGATTAGAGTAATTGTTAATATCTATCATTCCAATGTTGTCAATTAATGTTTGTATTTTATTGGTGTCAGGCAGGTTCATGACAATACTCCTATGTTTGTTCATTTGCTTGATAATAACGCAAATATCAAAATAAGTCAATTTTTTTTGAAACAAAGATCAATGACATTTAGATACAAACATGGTAAACTATCCGCAAATAGAGAAAATCATTAAACTGACGAAAGGTGGACCCTATGAATCAAAAAATCAATGCTATACGTTATGCCATGCCTGCCGGCTCCTTTGATTACTGCGATCGTTTCACAGAAGAACTTGACATCCTAAAGAAAATCCAGCTCATGGATGTATCTGCGTGGGCGAAATTTGTAAATCTGTTCAAGCATCCCGGAATGGATGACCAGGATTACGGCTGGAGGTGTGAATACTGGGGCAAAATGATGCGTGGCGCCTGCTTTACCTATCAGGCATCCCCGGATGACGCGCTGTATGCTGTTCTGGAAGAAACGGTTCGCGATCTTTTGACCGCGCAAGATGAGCATGGACGCTTTTCCACTTACTCCCTTGAGGCTGAATTTCATGGCTGGGATATTTGGGGCAGAAAATATATCATGCTGGGGCTGCTTTATTTTCTTGAAATCTGCCGTGACGAGGCTCTGACAGAACAGATTTTGGCTGCCCTTAAAGGTCACGCTGACTATATGATCTCCAAATTGGGGCGTGAGGAAGAAGGAAAGCTGGTGATTGCTGCCTGCAGTGAAAACTGGGATGGGTCAAATTCCTGTTCCATTCTGGAGCCATTCATGCTTCTCTACAACAGAACAAAGGAACAGCGTTATTTTGATTTTGCGGAATACATTGTCTCCTTCGGCGGCACGCTTCAGAAGAATCTTTTTGACCAGGCATACGAGGATCTGGTTCCGATTCATCAGTACCATACCCGAAAGGCGTATGAAATGATTTCTTGTTTTGAGGGACTGGCGGAATATGTAAAAGTAACCGGAGACGAAAAATACCGCCAGGCTGTCATTCGATTTGGAAACCGTATCCTGAGAGAAGAAGCTACCATCATAGGCTGTCTGGGATGTGATTGTGAATGTTTCGACCACGCTGTGGTGGAACAGTTCAATCCATCACATATGGGGGAAATGCAGGAAACCTGTGTCACTGTGACGTGGATGAAATTTTTGTGGCAGCTCTGGCGCATGTCAGGAGATGTGATCTATATGGACGCTTTTGAAACGTCCATGTATAATGCCATGTCCGCTGCCCTGAAGCGTCACATAGACCTGAAAGAAAACGGTGGTCTGCCCCTTCCCATCCATAGCTACAATCCCCTGCGGCATGCCATTCGTCCCAAAATCGTGGGAGGCTACAAGACAGTGGATGACAGCTCTCATTATGGTTGCTGTGTGTGCATTTCCACTGCGGGATATGCGTTGGAAACCCTTGCCTCCGCTGCCCTCAGCCAATGTGGCGCTTTCCTCTTTATCAATCTGTACCGAACAGGTACGATCACAAATGATGACATTACTCTGCACATCGATGCGCACAACTACCCTCGCAATGTGCATTTTGAAGTGCCCAAAGCTGCCGGCCAAAAAACATTATACCTGCGGATTCCCGCATGGTCCGGCAGAAAGGTTTCGCTGAAAGCGTCGGGAGTGATTACAAAGGTCAATGCGTCCGCAAATGAACATCCGGGATATTTGGAGATCACCGTACGGGAAGGATCAAAATTCACTTTGGAATTCCCGGATTCTTTCCGTTACATTCACCCGGAAGATGTGGCTGATGTGCCTGTGGGAAATATTCCCTATGTGGCTGTTTCGTATGGTCCCACAGTTTATGCCCTGGATGACACATTGGACGAGGAGATGGTTTACCCAGTGGACACGGAGTCCAACGAATGGTCATGGATGTTATATGAGCACTATTCCGATCAGTCCTTTGTTTCTTGCAGAAGCTTCCTTAAACTTCCGCTGCAAAACGGAAAATCCATTACACTCATCGACTATCCTTCTGCCGGTCAGGAAGAGGGTCACAAGGTTTCTGCCTGGATTCGAACACGCAGCTGAAAAGGATTGCAGGAAGAAGGGGATGAAATTTGCCATGTGGCGGGGGATAAATTGCTGTAGGGCATGTTTGAAGACTTGGACGGAAGGTGTCACAGCCTTCCGTTTTATATTGCAGAAATTTTCATTCTTTTTTGTAATCGAACTTGTGTTCTGCGCCAAGGTGTGATAAGATAAAAGTGAAAATATTTTCAAGGAGAAAGATATGATCACTTGTCCAAATTGCGGAACATTAACAAAAGACCAAATAGACATTTATAATGTGGAATTGAGAAAGCAGAATTTTGGACACGTGCCCATCCTGCCAACATGTAAAATATGTAATGCAGAAGTCAAGAATTCTCATTTATGTAATGGTGGAAATATAATTGTCTTAAATGGAACATGCGGAAGTGGTAAGTCTACGATCGCTGAAATAATGGTGCATAAGGGATTTCTGGCAATAGATGGAGATTGTGCTTTGCAATCTGCTAAGCATAAGAGAAATGGAGAAAAGGTAGATTACAGAGAATTAGTTGATGAAATAGCCGAGGAAATCGATTGGCTTTCTTTGTACTCGGACAATATAGTACTGGCAACGGTCATACACCCGGATGACATAGATCGGTATAAGAAGACATTTGAAAAGCGTAATTTGAATTATAGATTTATTCTTTTAAAGCCAAGATATGAAGTGGTTTTGCAGCGTTGTCAAACAAGAACTTGTCATAAAAGCATTACACCGGAATATTGGATTGATTATTTTTACAAGTTGCTGAATTTTAAGGATGAGGTTGAAGTTGTTGATAATACTGATATGACACCAGAAGAAACTATTGAACACATCATGAATGCATATAATTTTTAATTCAAAATAGGAGAATTGCGCATGTACATACCAGATAATGTAATAAAAAAGAGACTTGCAAATGTATACTTTATTTGGGGAAGAGGTAAAACGACGGTTGCCAAAAAACTGCAAGAAAAGTTTGGCTTTTATATTTATAGTACTGATGATAGTCGTTCGTCACATGTACGGGAAGCAGATTCAGAAAATCAACCTTATATGTGTTGGGATGTTATGAAAGAATATAATGTCAAAGATTTTTGGGCATTGCCGATAGAGGTCATTAAAGAGCGTGAAGAGCATTTTTTGAGAGAAATGACCCCGATGATTATTGCTGATTTATTAGAACTTTCAAAGCAGTATGAAGTTATTATTTGTGAAGGCGATATTGATTACAACGCAGTAATACCAGTAGCGACTCATGCGGTTTATTTGTGCAATTATAGTACAACGTTCGATTGGTTCAAACGTCCGGATCATGATGATGTTGCAGAGTCCTTAAAAAAGAGGACTGATCTATCAGAGGTTGAAAAGCAGGCTATTATAGAAAATGCTTATGCTTGTGTTGCGGGTGATGAAGGTATAATCCCTGATTGGGTCAAAGATTATAATATTCAAAATATAAATTGGGATGACAATACAAGTATTGAGAAAACGACATGCGATGTAAGTATGTATTTTGAGTTTATAAAGTAGGCGATTTTGATTTGAGAGGGCAAGTTTATGATAGGAAAGTTAAGAAATATGACTGCAATTTATTTGTTTAAAGGAGACAGAGTGCTTCTCCTGTTTAGGCAGGGGGGAAGAGTTGTGAATAATGTTTGGACCGGTTCTGCCGGAGGTCATTTTGAAGATTTTGAATTGAATGACGCGAAGGCATGTATATTAAGAGAAATGAATGAGGAGCTAGGACTTACCGAAAATGACATACAGGATCTTGCGCTTAGATATGTTGGTTTGCGATTGACAAAAGGGGAAATAAGACAGAATTATTATTTTTTTGCTGAGCTAAAGGAAAATATTGGTGAGGACTTAGTTTCTAATGAAGGAGAAGTAAAATGGTTTTCTGTTAAGGAAATTGATGAATTAGAAATGCCGTATACAGCAAAATACGTGTTAAGTCATTATTGCTCAATAGGGCAATTTTCAGATAAATTATATGCGGGTGTGGCAAATGAAAAAGGAGTAGAATTCATTGAGTTCTCAGAAACTTAGAAGTTTGACAGAATGGCAAAAATTCCCCGGGGTCGTTGTGGATAAGCTGCTGTGGATAAGCTGCTGATTTGACTTTTGCTTTTTCCGGTGCTATAATTTCCAGTGGTATTTTCAAATTTTACTTCTATCAGTGGAGGATAATATAAATGCGGAAAACAAAAATTATTTGTACCATTGGCCCTGCCAGTGCCGACGAAAAAACATTAACACAGATGTGTCTGGCCGGAATGAATATTGCCAGACTGAATTTTTCTCATGGTTCTCATGAGGAGCATAAAGAAAAGATTGAACTCATCAAGCGAGTGCGTGAAAATCTGGATCTTCCGATCCCTATTATGCTGGATACCAAGGGACCTGAGTACCGAATCAAAACCTTTAAAAGCCGCAGCGTAGAAATATGCGAAGGCGCTGAGTTTGTTTTTACTACGGAGGATGTTGAAGGTGACGAAACGCGAGTGTCGGTCAGCTTTGACGGGCTGATCCAGGATCTGTCTATAGGCGACCGGATCACGGTCAACAATGGGTTGGTGGTTTTCGAAGTGAAGGAGCTCACTGAAACCGAAGCGATCTGCACGACCATAGTGGGTGGTACATTAAGCAATTGTAAAAGTATGTCGTTTCCTAACAAGGTCATGTCCGGACCTTATCTGTCTGAGCAAGACAAGGCAGATATTTTGTTTGGTATTGAAAATGATGTGGATTATGTGGCAGCCTCTTTTGTTTCTACAAAAGCGGATGTGATGTCTCTTCGACAGTTTTTAAATGACAACGGTGGTTCCAACATCGATATTATTGCAAAAATCGATAATCAAGCCGGCGTGGATAACATTGAGGAAATTTGCGAGGCTTGCGAAGGTATTATGATCGCCCGCGGAGATCTGGGTGTCGAAATTCCTTTTGTGAAAGTACCGTCTATACAGAAGCTGCTGATCAGTAAATGTCGTATGCTTGGCAAGCGGGTGATCACTGCAACAGAAATGCTGGAGTCTATGATTCATAATCCTCGTCCTACCAGGGCTGAAATTTCCGATGTTGCCAACGCTGTGTATGATGGCACTTCTGCAGTTATGCTCTCCGGCGAATCGGCGGCAGGCAAATATCCTGTAGAGGCCGTTCGCAACATGGCTCAGATCTGTGAATATACCGAGCAGCATATCTGCTACAAGGATCGTTTTGTGACTTCTGATTTTCGAATCAAAAACATTCTGGACGCGATCTCTCACGCAACCTGCGCTATGTCCATTGACGTAGAGGCCAAGGCAATTGTGGTTTGCTCCGTAACAGGAACAACAGCCAGAATGGTCAGTCGTTTCCGAAGCCCCGTGGATATTGTGGGTATGACAACTGATAAAAAAGTATGGAGAAAGTTAGCGCTGAGCTGGGGCGTTACGCCCATGCTGTCCGAGAAGTTTAATTCTATAGATGTCATGTTCTATAAGGCGAAAGAGTGTGCTCAGGCAGCGCTAACCTTAAATTCCGGTGACAATATTGTTCTGACCGCCGGCCCTATCAATGGTCAGTGCGGCAACACCAATACCATAAAAGTCGAACAAATTTAATCTTTGTTTTGTGTATTGTATATTTGGTTCCTAACTTCAACTAAGATATTTAAGTTAACCAGGAGAAAATCATATCATGAAAATCAAATTTTACACCCCACTAAGCGGAATTGACGATCAGGCTTTCGGTGCAGCCACCTTTGGTTTTGTAGGAAGCGAGGACGAGAGAGCCTTAAGCAGTATTACATTTCCGGAGGAAATTCAGGGGACATTTATAAGTGGTTCCTATAAAGAATGTCTGGAAAAAATTCCGGAGAAGCCCTGGCAGGCAGGGATCGTGCTTCTTGGAAATGCCGGCGGAGAAAATGAGTTTGTGCATGCACTCAGGGACAAAGTTGGAGCACCTTTGGTAGGCGGCGGTGCTGCGATTGATCCAGTCACTGGGCAAAGTGGATTGATCACCGGAGGAGATCAGGCAGCAGTCTTTTTGATTGACGATGAGCGCTATGATTTTGAAGTAAGCTGCGAGAATATTCATCATGACGTATTAAGCGAGCATGAGATTACCTACACAGATGCAAGAGTGATCGATCGCATCGACGGGCAGGATGCAGGCCAGTGGCTGAGCGCGAAGAAGGCTGAGATGGGTATATCGAAGGAAGATTTTGAGCATCTGACACTGACTGATGCCAATGGGATCAATGCCCATCTTTCAGAAAATAATGGTAAAATCTGCTCTGGGCGTGACCTGCAGCCACGCATGTATCTGCGCTATGTGCCGGAAGAGAAGGTGCAGGAGAGAATGCAGGCATTTTATGAGGATAAGGATGCCATCATCTTCGGCTGTGCCGGCCTGAAAGGGATTTTGAAAGAGAAGCTTCACACAGAAGGAATCGGTTTGTTTTTGTTTGGGGAAGTATGCTCGAAAGGAGAGATTTCGGAATTCGGTAATTTGATGTTGTCTAAGATCAGGATATTGAAGAAGTAAAGCGGAACAAGGAGGATGTTCTGATGAATAAAAGACTCTCATTTGGTAATGAGAAAACAATTCGCCTGATTATGTTACTGGCTGCGATCGCACTAAGTGTAAAATACATATTTGTTGATTTCGGGATAGATGCAGAATTTCAGATATCAATGTCATATAGATTAGCTAAAGGAGATATCATGTTTAAGGAAATGTGGGAACCTTATCAGATGTCTGCCTTTTTATGTGCCTTTTTCATAAAAATATATTTGGCTATTTTTCATACTACTACAGGAATCGTTCTCTATCTTCAGATCATCGGTGTTTTGTTGGATGGAATGGTCTCTTATTTCTTATTTTCGGTGGTCAAAAATTTAAAATGTAACCATGTGGCATTTGCCATGGCTTGGGTGTTCTTTGTGGTTTCTCCGAAAGA
>JAZSFW010000040.1:0-3409 GCA_045532445.1 Acetatifactor sp.
CCATGGAGCAGGGAAGACCGGATTATACCACCCAGGCACAGCTTTGTGTGACCAATGATACTCGGGAGGATGTGACCGGTGTGGCAGCATGGGCCTTAAGGGATGCTTGCGGAAACAAGATAAAGGAGGGAGAGACGCTCATTACAGTGCCGGCATTTTCAGCGGTATGGCTGGACAATATGGACTTCCAAAAGCTGGATGTGGACAATGTTTACATGAGTTATGAGTTTGTTGTGGATGGCCAGGTTGTATCCGAGGGAACCGTGTTGTTTACCGCACCTAAATACTTCAGATTCCGTGATCCCAACCTTAGATGTGTGGTAAACGAGGATGAGATCACTGTTTATGCAGATGCCTATGCTAGATATGTGGAGATCGATTCGCCGGATTTCGATTTTATTTTAAGTGATAATTACTTTGATCTGAATGCAGGCAAGAAGGTCGTAAAGATCCTGGAAGGAAACGCAAAAGAAATTGTATTGCGGTCCGTATATGATATAAAGTAATATATTTTTGATGGTAGTTAACCATGAAAGGCCATTGTTTGTGAGTCAAAAATACATATTTTTGGTTTGCAAATACATGGCTTTTTCTGTAATTTAAGTTATACTGTATATGTGGAATTATGTGGAATACCCTGTGGCGGCTTCTTGGTCTGCAGGAAATTTATCCTAATTCGGATAGATTTCTAAAATCATATCAATCTATTCTATAGCAACAGTTTTTGATCAGGCGGATTCATTATTCATCGAACGCAGGAGAAGAAAATGTTGGAAAAGACTTGAAGCGGGATACGTGAATAGGGTATAATATCTATGTATATTTGCGCTATCGTGAAAGGCGATGGCCGGACTTGGTGAAAGGTACGGCAGGCGAATAAGACAAAGGAGCGATTTTTATGAAAACAGTATTAATTCATGAACAGAAAACTGAATATGTAATTGTGATCCCGGTTGATACAAAGCCGGTGGAGCAGACAGCAGCAGAGGAATTGAAGGAGTATTTGAAAAAAGCGCTGGGTGCAGAGTTGCCGATCAAAAAGGAAGATGAAGAGTATGGTAAGGCCTTTTATATCGGCCACACTGATTATGCAAAGAATGCAGGCATTCTGGGTGCCTCCACAGAAAACTGGATCATTAAGATGCAGGATGAAAATGTGGTTCTGACAGGTGGTGTAAAGGCAAATGACAGAGGTATCATTTATGCAGTTTATCACTTCCTGGAGGACATTGTTGGGATACGTTGGTGGTCTTATTGGGAGGAGTATGTTCCCAATCTGACCTGCTTGTCTTTAGAGTCTGATTTTTATAAAGAGGGAACCCCCGCATTCCCCTACCGTAAGATCTTAAACTTCCGTAAGCAGGAGCATTTCTATTATGAGGCGAGAAACAGAGGTAATGTTGTAGGTGATGACGGTCTGGAAGGCGGTGCATATCATCCCACTATTGAGAAGCTGGGCGGCGCGTTACAGATGGGACGTCCCCACCATGTACATACACTGAACAAGTATTTCAAGCCGGAGGAGACCTTCCCTGAGCATCCTGACTGGTTTGCCTACAGCGCTGCAGATGGTGAGAGAATTTCTTATGGGCTGTTCTGTCTGTCAAATGATGAATTTATTGATGCTTTGACTGAGAAGTTAATGATTTATATTGAAGAGGACCAGGAGATGGCTAAGAAGACCGGTGTGGAGCCTCCTTGCTTCTATTCCATATCTTTCCCGGATAATATCACTTTCTGCGAATGTGAGAAGTGTAAGGCATCTTTGGAGAAATCCGGTCCCAGTGGTTACGCCCTGGAGTTTGTGAACAAGATTGCCCGCAGGGTGGCAGAGAAATATCCAGATGTAAAGATTGAGACCCTGATCTATGCAGCTTACCTGGAGCCGCCTAAGGATGACACCATGCCGGATAAGAATGTGATCATTCGTTTGGCACAGGTTTATGTTGATATTATGCACGGCATCCATGACAAGGGGAATGAGTGGTATCTGAGACTGTTGAAACAGTGGTCCGAGATCTGCAAAAAAGCCGGCTGTACCTATTATATCTGGGAGTACATGTACAATCTGTTCTTTGATCTGCCCATGCCGGTAGCTTACCGTCTGTGCGATACCTTTAAGGCATTTTATGAGTATGGCATCACCGGTATTTTCGTGGAAAATGAGGTTCTGTCCGCAGATATGTGGGAGCTGCAGCAGTATATGATGATGCACTTATCTGAGGATCCCTATGCTGACGAAGAAGCCTTGATTGATGATTTTATTGGCAAATTCTACGGTCCTGCAGCAGAGTATGTAAAGGCTTATCTGTTGGAGCTGAAGCGTTCTGCTACAGAGCACAATTATTCCGCATTCTGTATCATTGAAAGCGTACACTTCAATTATCTGGATGTGACTGCAGTGAAGAACGGAATGGCTCTTTTGGATAAAGCAATGGAAGCTGTCAAGGATGATCCTGTACTGACAGGAAGAGTTGATTATATGCAGACAGTGCTTCGCATGAGCTTGTTGATCAAGTACTTTGATCTGAAGAGAATGGCAAAGCTTCAGGGAGAAACCTTTGACTTTGACAGAGAAGAGATCCGCCAGGAGATCATCCGTGGTTTGGAGGCAGCCAAGAAGCTTCCTAAGATGATCGTTCAGGAGATGAGCCGTCTCGAATCAGAGATCAAGTACTTTGAGAATTATGAGATCCCTGCAGAAGAAGAGATCCCTGCATTGCCGGCAGAACTTGCAGATGTTAATCCCGAGGACACCTATCAGTTCCTGTATAAGAATACCTGCAGATATTTGGGATTGTATTTCCTTTATGGTTTCAAAGTTGTGGAAGATCCGGAATCCTCTACCGGTAAGGTGGCAAGGTTCTGTAAGGATGATGCGAGACATATGGGTGAGTTTGTAAACCTCCTTCCTACCAGCAAAGACGCAAAGGAAAAGCGCCCGATCACCTTTTATATAGAGCAGAATGCGAAGTATGTGGATAAGACAGAGCTTTTCTTAGAAGATCTGGTTCCCGATCAGTACCACCTGTACAAGATCGGCAGTGTTTCCGGCATTAAGGAATCTGCTGACACCAGAGCAGATATCTTCGGCATCAACTTTGAGTGGATCAGCCTGACCGGTATTTCTGTAGCCTTTCCTATGGATGCCTGTGATGTCTATCTGTCCATGAAGTTTGCAGGTGCTCAGTATGGCGGCGATCCTAAGAATCAGGATGCAGTGTATGTGGATAGAGCGATCATCGTTCGTAAGTAATGATAGAGGTAGCAGACAATGAAAATAAATTCTGTATGTGGAGAGCTTTCCAGAGAACAGTTGGGAGTTGTGACGACTCATGAGCATATTCTCCTGGATTTGACTGGGTTTTACCAGGAGTTACCGGTTCCCGGAATCGAGGATCCGGCAACG
>JAZSFW010000023.1:0-9742 GCA_045532445.1 Acetatifactor sp.
TGCATCCATAGCCTGCGCGCAGTCCTCTACCACAAAAAGACCGTGACGGTCTGCAATTTCTTTCACCTTAGTGAATTCAAAGGGCTGGCCATACAAATGTACACCAATGATACCCTTAGTGCGCTCTGTGATCTTCTCCTCAATTTTTTCAGGGTCGATCTGCCAGGTGTCCGGTGTACAATCTACAAACACAGGCGTCGCTCCGGTATAGGGTGCCCCCCAGGCCCCGGCAATATAAGTATTGGCCGGCACAATGACTTCATCTCCCGGCCCAACAGAAAGCGCCATCATGGCACAGTGCAGCGCTGTAGTTCCATTGTTCACACCGCAGGCATACCCAGTTCCTATATAGGCTGCAAACTCTTCATCAAATTTATCTGCATACTTTCCACCTGAAAAAGCGGTCTCTTCGCAAACTTTCGTGATTGCCTCTAAAAATTCCTCTCTGTGGGCTTTAAAATCCCTTGTCAGATCTATTCTGCTGATATGAGCCATTTAAAACCCCTCCTTTACAATTTTTCTACGCCTTCGATGACATAGCGCTGTCTTTTAAAGGTCATGTTCAGGATGACGGACAAATACTTAAATATCAATGTCAGCATCACAAAAAGCATAAAGAACCCAAAGGACATCAGACTCATGAGAGACAGCCAGCCTTCTACAGGCTTTGCCGCACCAAATATGGAATAAATAATATCTCCTACCATGATCACCAAAACAACAAAAAATGCAATACTCAGAAACATGGACAGCTTCTCAAGAATATCGGAAAAAATGATAATGGTGTCCATGGCGATACTGCTGCGACTGCCCATTTCTTCCCAGCTTTGCCCTTTTCGCACCCCTTCTTTGTTGTCATAACAGATCGTATCAAACTTCAGACCGCAGTTCATATAAAGTGCTTTGCGGTAAGGAATGTAAGCATTCAACTGATTTACCCGGTTCACTGCACGACGGGAAACGATGCGGAACCGCTCCTGACGCATCTTGGTCTTCATACGGCTGCCCAGATTATATATAAAATAAAATAATTTAGAAGTAAACTTTACATGATTTTTCGGTGCTGCAGCTACTACATCATAGCCTTCCAAAGCTCTTCGATAAACCTTCATGACCAGATCCTCTTCAAAGTCCATGGAACACTGATCAAACTCAAACAGAAAATCTCCAACTGCCAGATCTCTTCCGGCATTCATGGCTGCCTCCATACCCTGATAATAGCTTAAGTTGATCAGACTCAGCACGTGGGTATCGCCGCTTTCCTCCTGATAACGCTTGATCTCTTTCACCGTATCATCGATGCAGCCATCATTGACACAGATTATTTCGTATTTCTCGAAATTCTGCTTCATAATGCCGCAGATCCGCTTCATAAAGTCGCAGACCAACTCCTCATCATTGTGCAGATAAATAATACAGGATGCAAAATTCTTCTCTCTCTCCATGCTCATTTTCTTTCCCTCACTCCAGGAATTCATCCAAGTCATATATCGTGTTAATCTTTCCCGACAACACACTTACAAAGGTTGGATCCGTAGACGCCACCTTGATCACCGTCGGTCTGGAATCGTCTATCTCAGAAGCCTTCAGAATAGGCTTCATGGAAAAAAGGGATGTATCATATGTAAATACATACTCATCCCGCATATACTTTCTGGCCAGTGCCGCCATATATTCCCATGCGCTTTCCGGGCGATTGCTGCACAGATTGCAGTTACCCAAAATTCCCTTGCTGCAAAGCAAAGACTGCGCTAAGCCCTCTGCGCTTTCCTGTCCGCCTGTAGCACAGTCTGCACCTTCAGCACCCTGTCCCAAGAATCCTGCCTGCTGACAGGCAAATCTGGGATATTCCTCAAAGCTTGCCTTGTGGGGTGTAAACGTAACAGAAGTCAAAGAGTGGTACCCGGTCTTGCCAAAAGGCATGATCGAGAAAAACGGTCCGTCCATTACCGTCAGACCTGTATCCGCCAGGTTCTCGCTGACCCTGCACAGGATGATCTCGCAAAGCTCATATTTCAGAGCAAAGGGGGTGGTCTCTATGCCTTCCACCCGGGAAAGAACCTGGTTGACAGAAGCGTAGGTGGCATTTAACACAAAGGGGGCTTCATAGCGCTCCAGCTCTCCCTCTTTTGCACCCGCCTTCACATATACCTCAAACACACGCTCCCGCTTCACGATCCGCTCTATCTGCCGGTTGTACATGATCTTGGCATTGGGAAACTCTGAAAGCTTTTGCAAAATATAATCACGCAAAAGATGGGCATCATACGTATATTCTTTGGTCAAAAAAGCCCCGTCGCAGACACCTTCTTTGAAATAGCTGTCTACCGGCAGGTCTTTACAGGGAATATCTGCATCCTTGCAGAACTTCTTAAATTCTTTGGCATCCGTCCAGGAAAAATGGCTGGAGGTGGCATATACCTGATCAAATTCCGAATGGATGCAGCATCCATAATCCTCCACAAAACGCTTGAAGTAACCTGCTGATTTCATGGCAGTAGAAAGAGACCTGGGATAATGATATCCCATGTGTACCCTGGCCTGGTTTACATATGTGGCTCTTGAAAATGCTTCCTTCTCCATCTCCAAGACCACAACCTTCTGCCCTTTGCGGGCACAATACAATGCGGCATATAATCCATACAAACCCGCACCGATGATCAACTTATCTATCATGTCTGCCTGTCTCCCAGCAACGCTCAGATGCGCTTCTTTACGTAAAACTCCACCCACAGCCTGGAAATCTGCACCATATAATTGCAGATGGTCTTAAATATCTTTACTGTGGTATTATAATCTTCCTGCCAGTCTACGGGATAATCCAACACCTGGATCCCTCTTTTTTCTGCGCGCAGCAAGAACTCGATCATGTAAAACCAACCGTTATCCTGACTGCTGCCCGCTATCAGCTGAAGCGCCCGCTGCCTTCTTAAGAAGGTAAATCCACAGATCGCATCCGTACATTTCATTCCCAGGAACAACTTTAACAGGATCAACAGACCCTGAGAAGTGATCTTGCGATACCACTTCCTGCCCTTGGTGTCCGACGCATCAGCAAACCTGCTGCCGTTGATATATTCCACCTCCGGTCTCACCCGAAAAATATGAATCGCCTCTCCAAGATGCTTGATGTTGGTAGACAGATCAATGTCCATATATCCTACGATCTCTCCCCGGCTCAATTCCACGCCCCTTCGGAAGGCGGCACCCACTCCGCGCACATTGATCTTCTCAAACCGCACCCGCGGATATTTTTCGCATAAGCCGTGGGCAATTTCAGGAGTCTCATCCTCTGAACCATTGTCTACGATAATGATCTCATAATCCTCATAAGCAATGCTTTCCAGATACTCTACGGTTCTGGTGACCCCACTTTCCAGACGCAGACGTTCATTTAAAACGGGGAAAATAATTGTCAATTCCATTACTCTGCCCCTTATTTCTCTAAATCAACATCTTTCAAAAGCTCTCTGATCTCCTCCACAGTCAACCACTCCGTATTGTTGTCAGAACTGTAGGAGAAACCTTCCGCCACTTTCTTTCCTGTGGGGGTTGCCTTTCTATGGGAACTCCAAACCATCTGGGGATACACAATATAATGCTTGTCATACTCATAAGTTGTCATGGAATCCTCCACGGTCACCATGATCTCATGAAGCTTCTCGCCTTCACGGATGCCCACCTCCGGCATCGGACAGCCGGGCAGCATGGCCTGAGCCAGATCCGTAATCTTAAAAGAGGGGATCTTGGAAATAAAGGTCTCTCCGCCCTTTGCCTCTTCCAACGCCTTGATCACCAGCTCAACACCCTGACGCAGACTGATCCAGAAACGGGTCATGCGATAATCAGTGATGGGCAGCTCCGTGCCGCCATTCTTGATGATATTATGGAAAAACGGAATGACAGAACCGCGGCTTCCTGCCACATTGCCGTAACGCACAATGGAGAAGCACACGTCACGGCTTCCTGCATAGGCATTGGCAGCGATAAACAGCTTGTCTGATACCAGCTTTGTTCCGCCGTAAAGATTGACAGGGTTAACTGCCTTATCGGTAGACAGTGCCACAACCTTCTTTACACCGGTATCCAGTGCTGCATCAATCACATTCTGGGCACCGTGAATATTGGTCTTGATGGCCTCTGCCGGATTGTACTCACAGGCAGGCACCTGCTTCATGGCAGCAGCATGAACCACATAATCCACGCCCTCAAAAGCACGGGTCATTCTCTCCTTATCACGCACATCGCCAATAAAGAAACGAAGCTTCCCCGCATACTCCTTGAATTCATTCTGCATCATGAACTGCTTGAATTCATCACGGGAATAAATGATGATCTTCTTGGGATCATAATGCTCCAAGACATATTTGGTAAAAGCCTTGCCAAAACTGCCTGTTCCACCAGTGATCAAAATAGATTTATTATTTAACATGTGAAGTCCTCCTGACTTTTTCTCCTTTTATTCTGCCCTGTGTGCCTGATATTTAGACACCTCCACCGTATATTCTACCACATAATAGGCGGAAAAGCAAATTTATAATACAGATAACTAACGCAAATTATTATCAGCCCTTGCCGGGTGTAAGTGCTACTGTCCGTTTTTTGCATGGCCATAGTATTCTTTGCCCGCAGCACTGAATTCTCCAAACGCAAAAAGGGCTTTCCAATTTCTAGAAAAACCCCACAGCGTTTTTACAGATCATCCATATTTCTACCCTATTTTTTTCAATTCATTTTGCAAGTTCTCCAATCTGGCTTAGGTTAAATACACATGCCTCTACTACCATGTCATTTTTTACGAAATCCTCATAGGACATATTTGCGCTGTATTTTAATATTTTCTCAACATACCCTAACATCTTGCTGATTATCACATCATTCTTCATAAAGCAATACCCCTGTTTTTTTGATCTCTTCCTGAACTTTTGAATTATCTTCCACATGGCTGATGTCAAGCAAATCCACGTCCTTATCTACAGTGCTGCGTACATCCTCCATCAAGCCAACAAAGCGTAAACCTCGCAAGCGGCTGTCCACCAACAAATCAATGTCACTTTCCTCACTTGCCACGCCCTTTCCATAAGAGCCAAACAATACTGCACTTTTTACGCCATGCACCCTAAATACCGGTATCAGCATTGCCCTCAGTTGTTCGATTGTATAGATTTCGTTGGACATATAGCCACTCCTTTCTCAAAAAGCTTTACTTCAAATCGCTTCCATACCCTTTTCCATTATATTATATCTGTTTTCAAAACCTTTAGCAATAAAAAGATAATAATTTATCTTCCGTGCGCAGAGGTGTTTGCTAAAGTTTTTTCAACCCCCAAAACAAAAGAAACCCGCTCACCTTTACTCGCATAAGGATGAGCGGATTTCTAAAAAATCACTTCTCATTATATATCGTTTATTTCTACCGGAACAGATCCGTTCACCGCAGACTCGTGAGCATAAATACCTGCCAAAGACATCCGGATACCCATATCCACATCTATGGGCGGCGCGGTATCCTCAAGAATACAGTTGATAAATGCCATCATCATCTTCTTGTCGGCGCCACCGTGACCTGTAGATGCCGACTCTCCGGGGAATTTCAAGGTAACAGGGATATCGATCTTTCCATCCATGGAACCGGGGACATCAGAAAGTCTCGCAAAAGAGTGAGCGTCATCCAAGGGCTTATCCATATCCGTCTCGATCGTACCTCTTGTTCCTACCAGACGGAAGTTATGATCCATGCCCACATAAGCACCAAAACAGATAATGATGCGGATGATGGCACCCTTCGCCGTCTTAAAGAGAGCTACACCGGTCTGGGGACCATAATTGTAAGGATTGTACTTAATATCGGATTCCATGCAGGTCACGCTGACCACTTTGTCATCCATGATATAAAGAAGGGGACCCAGATTGTGCGTGATATACTTGATGGCCGGATTGTAGCTTCTCCAATGACCGTCCGTATAAGGCTTTATCTCCCGGTAGTCCTCTGCATGGAAATATTCACTCTCCGCATAGACGATCTCACCGAACTTTCCTTCTTCAAACATCTTCTTCCACATCTGAATAAACGCCCAATAACAGCAGTTTTCACCAGCCATATACTTAAGCTCCGGATGGGCTTTCACCGTAGCCTTAAGTAACTTTGCTTCCTCAATGCTGTTGACGGTAGGGATCTCACTGAGAACATGCTTGCCTGCATTCATAATCTTAACGACAAAAGGCACATGCTTTACCGCTTCTGTCGCAACAACTACCGCATCAATATCAGCCTTTATAAAATCGTCAAAATTATCAAAAACCTGCAAACCCTCTACGTCCTTAAACTGCTCTACTGCTGCCGCAAGGATTTCCGGATTATGATCACAGATCGCTGTAAGCTTGACTCCCTTTTCTCCAATCACTTCATTTGCCAGGTAACTGCCTCTTCCAAGGCCCAATACCCCAAGTTTTACTATTTTATTCTCCAAAGCGCTCCACCTTTCTTTCGTGTTCCTGCACGATCAAATCATGTACTGCATAATCAGAATAACACTTTGCGGCAGATTTATAAATGGAAAAATGCCCACACGCAATGGAATTTTTCCTCATGCAATTGACTTCCCCATGCCTGCTGTTATAATATATTATCAATATCTATCTGCATTTTGAATGAGCAACAACAGATAAAAACGAGGTGGTATCATGAGCGACAGTATCTGTAATTTTATACCGATCCAAAACAACACCGGCGCTTTAAGAGTCGTTTATTTTGTTTATGAAACAGAATTCACCACCTTGAAGCAGCCATTTTTGCAGCCTGTCTATACACTGCATCTGGTGACCCAGGGAAACGCTGTTTTAAAACGATACGATCAAAGCTTCGAACTGCATAAAGGCTCTTTGTTTCTGTTCTCCCCCGGTGTGCCCTATGAGATTGAGGGCGGCGAGGACTTTCAATATGCCTATATCAGTTTTACCGGTTCCAGTGTGAATACCCTGTTGGAAAATCTGCAGATTGAAACCGATACACCGGTATATGAAAGTCACGAGCAACTGATTGATTTCTGGCTCACCTCCATCTCCAGGATCACTGAAACCAACGCCGCTATCCTGACAGAGAGTGTCCTGTTACACACCCTCTCCTTTTTGTGCGCAGCGCCGCGTGATGCCGGCACAGCGCAAAACAGCAAAAATCAATTTTCCACCATGGTAGATTATATCGAGAATCATTTTCAGAATCCCGATATGTCCTTAAAGCTTTTGTCAACTGTATTTTCTTACACCGAGAAATATATCTCCCAGCAATTTAAGAAAAATATGAACACCAACTTTAAGACCTACCTAAACACCCTGCGCATCTGCCATGCACAGGCCCTGATCAAAAAGAACGTGACTTCTGTTTCACATCTGGCGTACCTGTGCGGGTATAGCGATCCCCTTTACTTTTCTAAGGTGTTTCATCGGATGACGCTTTGTTCGCCTACGGAGTTTATGAAGAAGTAATCTGAGTATTTCTGTCACTTCTTTATTTGTTTGCATAATATCGCAGATTTTTAGTTTTTCCTTTTTTGATGAGCACCCCATCATCGGTTAATTCACGTAAAAGCAGGATTGCCGTTGATTGAGACACACCAAGCGCCATTTCTACATCGCTGCGAACAATAGAGCCTTTACTGCGACATAGATCCAAAACAGTACTAATTCGTTCTTCCTTTTTTGTCACACTGGTAGAACCACTCGTTTTAGGAGTAAGCGAGCTTTTTTGCTCTTCTGCATGAAAATTTGTATTAGGAAGTGTAATCTTAAACGCATTGCCTGTTGTTTCGATCAATGGCTTCACATCATAATCAGCGTAACATTCATTGATTTTAAGAATTCCTGTTCCATATGCTTCGACCAATCGCAAACGATAGAAAATATTAGCTAAATGCTGATTGCGCAATACAGAAATGCCAAGTTTTACATCATCCAACGTAATTCCTTTTACTAAACCGCCGATTGTTACGAATTCAATTCGGTCTTCAAAAATACTGATAAGAGTAGCTCCGCTGAATGAATAGTCCCTATGGACAATAGCATTTAATAGTGCCTCACGAATTGCCTCTGGAGGATAATCTCGCATATCTAACCGATCCAACCCAGAAAATTCTGCACGGGTACGATTGTAACGATCAATATAATTGAAAGCCTCTTCCATCTGTTCTAAAAGAGACCCTGACAATTCTCGGCGATCCTTAAATACAGACTTCTTGCTACCTTCAAAAACAGCCAATTTGATCATGTGTGTACACTGGTCAGATAACAAAAATGCCAAATTAGTGTACGTATCATCATCACCAATCAAGTGAAGTGTACGCATTTGAGCTTTTTCAAACTCTATTTTCCGCTTTTCAAAGAAATCGGTAGCTTTATTAAAAGTAAGACGTTGATCGAGAGACCGAGCCGCCTCATAGCTGTCACCGCTGGTCTCCTTAATCATATTTAGGATAGCAGCATCTGTTGCTGGAACTGTGGATGCTCCTTGGCGAACATAAACACCCTCTGGACGAATTCCTTTTCCATGTAAATAATATGGTCTGGCCGTACCTCGCTGGACAGTTACACGCACAATAGGCTTTTCATCCATGAGATCATTATTGCATTCTACAAACATAGTAACATCCGGCCGCACTGCATCTCTAATCGCATTGGTTACACGCAGCATTGTACCATCAACATTATCAACTCCACAGGCCGTTCCATCATCGTTCACACCGATGTAGAGTGTCCCGCCGTCACAATTTGCAAAAGCTATAATTGTGTTTTTAATGTCTTCAACGTATTCTCTTTTGAATTCAGTTGTTTTGTTTTCTGCGATCATAATGTATCCTCCAACCAATTCAAATCACATTCTAATCTAATAATTATTATAATCATTTTTTTGCTAATTGCAAGTAGAATGTGATTAAATATACCTATTGGTATCACACCCAAAATTCTTTTAAGCATATCTATAACTACTTGCCGTTCATTCCATCCAATCACCTTTCACATATTGACAATGCCACGACTGTCAGACTATTCATGTGTGCTACCCATGCAAGCTGCTGTGTTGCCTTGTCTGGGGCTGGATTTTTCACCAACAATTCTACCATCAATAAATCCAATCGCTTCTGCTTACACTATTCTCCCCAGCATAGCTGGGGGTTTAGTATTTTCAATTATTAGTCATTCGTTTTAAGCAGGAAGAAGACGAATAAATTGCCAGTTAAAACGAATAACAATTAACCCAAAGCGAAAATCGTGATACTATAAGCGTTCTGAAGGTGCCTTAGGCACAGACACATATGCTTATGATCACTGTTTAAAAGGTACGTGAGTTCATAAAGACCAAAATACCCATGAAAAATATCTTTGATAGTTCACCAGTATCACGCTCTCAAGCAAAACGTGTATGTAATAGATTAGAGAAATTTAAAGAGGTTGTGTTAGATTTTGAAGGAGTTCAGTGGATGGGGTAGGGCATTGCTCATCAGCTGTTTGTTGTATTTGTTAGCGATCACCCTGATATTCAGTTAACGCCTATTAACATGAATGAAGATGTTACTAAAATGCACATGCATGTTACACAGACGAGATAATTCGTTATAGCAAAAAAGAAATTCGCCTTAAGCAAGCTTAAAACGAATTTCTTTTTTATATGTACTCATTAATTGAGAAGTGGGGGCAGATAAAATCTGGGCCTGTATCGCCCTAAAACATAAAGCTTTGAGCTTTCATA
>JAZSFW010000190.1:0-1646 GCA_045532445.1 Acetatifactor sp.
ATTGGAATATCCCAAAGATGACGCAATAGCGGAGATGGGCTGGCTTGTAAATGAAAGGGCATTTTTGGCAGAGTCGATTCTGGCGCGGATCAGGTCATCCATGGGGGATGTGCCGTAAAAAGAACGGTAAACATTGTAAAAACGTGATTCGCTCAAGGGTATATGGGATGCCATCTTGGCAACGGTCCACGGATAGTCTAAAGATGCAAAAACTTTGCTGCGAAGACTGCGCAAACGCTCCAGGGTGGAGTCATCTGTGGTAAGGACAGAGTCGCTGTGGGAAGCCCTTGAAAGCAGAACGAACAGCTCTACGATCCGGGCGGAGATCAGTTCTCGGCTGCCTACATGGTGCGCGAAAAACTCTCTTTCCATCTCCTGTACAAGGGGTGTAATGAACTGGTAGTTTTGGGGATAAAACAGAGTGTCCAATGGAAGGTCCAGTTGTTCCAGAAGAGGTTCCGGAATCCCGGAAAAGTGAAACCAGTCGTGGACCAGAGGGCGATGACTGAAAATATGCTGAGGTGTTTCGGGCCGGTATATGATACAGGCGTGATCGGAGGTGACGTTTGTTTCGCCGTGCAGATTAATTTCTACTTTGTTGCTAAAATGAACAAAGGAGTAATCGGGGTGACCGTTTTGTCTGTTCAGACAAAAGCCGGCTTGTTCCGGCCAGGCATGTCTGATGCCGGTGATAGTGAACATAAGCATTCCTCCCGTAGGTTATGTTATAATTCTAAATTAAAATGAATAGTAGGATATGTCAAGTAAATAAAAGGATAAGATATGGAATACTCACCGTCAAAAAGTCATAATAGTATGAGAAAACAGCGCAGTTTTATGCTGTGACTGAGAAAATTGGAGAAAAGAAATAGAAGATTTAACAGGAGGATTTGATATGACTTCAAGAGAACGTGTGCGTGCAGTATTGAACCATCAGATACCTGACCGTGTGCCCAATGGATTGGGCGCCTGTGAGACAGAAGGGTTGCATCTGGTCGCGTATGACAATTTACAGAAGATTTTAGGTGTGGAATATAAGCCCCCCAGACTGGATACCTTTATGGTCAACGCAGTATTTGAGGAGCCTGTGATCCGGGCCATGGATGGAGATATGATCCTGCTGGCTTCCCCTAAAATGTGCAAGAGCGATCTGCGGGGTGATGTGACAGGCCAGTGGAAAGAGCAGAAGCTGTGGGGCAGAACTTTTTCCGTTTCTGTAGGGGAATATTTTACGGAAGATGCTGACGGAACCATTCACTGGGGCGGCAAAGTGTGCCCTCCCGGCGGTTATTATTTTGATGGAAAAGGAAACACTGATTTCCTGGCAGACTTTGACGTGCCCGATCCGGATGACTATCATCCCTGCGATACCTTTGACGATAAAATGCTCCGCAAGCTGGAGGATACTGCAAAGCAGCTGTATGAAGAGACCGACCTGTCTATTTGCCTGGGAGAGTCCGTTACCGATCTGCAGGTGTCTCCCGGCGGCATGATCGGCGGTATGATCCTGATGAAGGAAGAGCCTGATATCATGAGGGCTTTTCTGGAAAAATCCCTGGAGGCGGGCTTGAAGCAGATCGAACTTTTGGATCAGGCGGTAGGAAAATATGTGGATATCATGACAGTAGCTCATGATTTCGGTGATA
>JAZSFW010000291.1:0-5634 GCA_045532445.1 Acetatifactor sp.
TACGAATTCCAGGTAGACAGTGAGGATGAAATCGGTTATCTGGCGGCCTGTCTTTCTTTTATGGCCAGCGAGATTGCACGGGCAGAGGATGATCAGAAGAAATTTGTGGCCAATGTGTCCCACGATTTTAGATCCCCCCTGACTTCCATCCGAGGTTATCTGGAAGCCATGCTGGACGGTACCATACCGCCTGAAATGCACGAGAAATATCTAGGCATCGTTTTAAATGAAACAGAACGTTTGACCAAGCTCACCAACAGTCTGCTGACCTTGAACAATTTAAATACCCGGGGCATGATGATCGACAAGAGGGATTTTGATATCAACGGAGTGATCCGCAAGACTGCCGCAACCTTTGAGGGGACCTGCCGCAATAAAAATATGGGGATCGAGCTGTTGTTGACCGGAGATGTGTTGTATGCCAATGCAGATGTGGATAAGATTCAGCAGGTGCTTTACAACCTGATAGACAATGCAATCAAATTCAGTCACCAGAATTCATCCGTCCGTGTGGAAACTTCTGTGAAGAAGAATAAGATATTTGTGTCAGTGAAAGATACCGGCATCGGTATTCCCAAGGATGATCTGAAGCTGATCTGGGATCGATTTTATAAGTCGGATTCCTCAAGAGGTAAGGACAAGAAAGGTACCGGGCTGGGGCTTTCGATCGTGAAAGAAATTGTTAAGGCGCATGGAGAGAATATTAACGTGATCAGCACCCAGGGAGTTGGAAGCGAATTTATCTTTTCCCTGCAGAAATCTCAGAAAGAAGTGGAGGAAGAGGATTAATGCGATCCTCTTCCTCTTTCTGTTCTCTTATTCACCGATGAGTGAAATCTTTTCCATCATTTTTCTCACAGGGCGGTACAGCACCAGCATCAGGACAAAGTTTGCCACACCGTGTACCAAATCCCAGGGAATCCCGGCAATCCACCAGGCAAAGGCTGCGGAAAGTCCTGCCGCCAGTCCACCGCCTGAGGCGTTAATAAATACATACGGAATTGCACACAAAAGACCGAATCCCAGTCCGAAGAAAGCGGAAAGCATACTCCAAAAGAACACGGAGTCTGTCTTTCGAAAAAACCAGGTGATCAGTGCAAGGATCGGCCAGGTGTACAGGTATTGTATCAGCCACAGACCGAAGGGATAAATAGCAGCCTCGATCAGGATGAACACCGGTATCACGAAGACCATCTTCCAACCAAAGAAGAGTGTGAACAGGATCACCCAGAAGGTAGTCAGTTCTATGTTGGGCAGAAATGTCATAACCATCTTGCAGACTTCAATCACCGCTACCATCATGCCGATCAAGGTGATATCCTTCACAGTGATCAGTTTTTTCTGATCTCTCCGGGGCTTCTCGTTTTCTATCATATCAGTCACCTTATCCATCGTATCCAATTATTCAGCTACAAAAACAGTATAAATGATAGAGTAGGTGTCACCATCCACTACCGGTTGGGTTTCCACACCATTCATGCCATATTCTCCATTGATCTCAATGGACCAATAAGCACTGTCTTTCGCATAATCAGCTATTTCGCCGTTGACATTATTGATCATGCCATCTTTGATTTCATAAGTAATGCCTGCCTCATCCATGGCCTGGCGCAAAAATTCTGCATCTGTTTTGAGCTCATAAGCAGTGGTTTCCTGTGCCTTATTCACTACTTCGATGGTGATCTCTTTGCTGCCTTGCATGGGTTTTTCGCGAAAGGCATTGTACGCAATCGCCATCAGGGCAATGATCGCAGCGAATACGATAACGCCAATCACAATTTTTGTGTTGCTTGTTTTGTTGTTTGTTTTGTTTTCTGTTGTCATTTTGACCTCTCCTTCTGCTCTTTGGCATTTGATTTCAGCAGGTCATGAGTTCTTGTTCTGCTGCATGGAACGAATACGACTTTCGCCGGCTTACCGTCCCGGGCAACAAAAAAACCTTCTCAAAGTCCACAATTGACTTTCGGAAGGTTACATCGATTGCAAAGATAGCGTCAGCTATCCTGCAATTTTTCGTACTAACCAAGTCCTCGTGGTCCTACAGTACCCACTACAGGCAGGTCTTCTGGCTTGGGTATCCTCACCCGGTTTTGCCTTCCCGGAAATCTACGGACATCTATACAGACAGCCGCATTTGATTGCATTTTTCCAGTGGCTTGTAAGCTGACCAACATTGTACCTTCTGCATATTGGCAGTATCAGAACAAATGGTGATCCGGCTTAAAACAGGACTCCTCCCTTACAGCGACGAGATCGCGCAGGTCTTGCACCTGCTTCCCTTTTCACCGGAGTAAAGCCCAGAGGCTTTACTCCGACACCTGTAATGTTTTCTATATTTTGTTACATGGGTAAGTGTATCATAATTTTTTCAAAAAAGCAAGCCGGTAGAGCCCATATTTTGGGACTCATTTTTAACTATCTCCTTACAACGATGAAGCGGTCAATGAAGAGTGCGTTTTCATCCCCAGCTTTGCCTCCGTAAAGTTCACCGGAAGGCTTGATAGAGAGGTACACATCGCAGGCTTCCATGGGGAAGGTTACTGCGATACCGTTTATCTTGATGGAAAGGAAACCGTAATCATAGCCGATCAATGAGGAATCCGGGTAATTGCTGATATTTTCAAGGCTTCCGACCTTGTAAATGTGATAACCGCCCTGAATAAAGTCTTCCCGGTAGAGATTGATCTGCTGCACTGCCTTGTCGTCCTGATAGAGGCTAAAGTTGATGGCCTTAGGGAACTCGGCGTCTTTGTTGGTAGCAACCATGATATAGTCCCTCTGAGAGCCGTAGCACTCGTCAAAACTGATCTTCAGTGAGGTGGAAACCGTTGTGTCCGGATCATTTGCAGGATAGAAGCCGAAGGTGCGGCGCAGACGACTGTCCGCCATTTTGGTAATATCCGCCATACGGAACTGGTAAATATCCTTGGGATCAATATCTTTAAAATATTCAGGAATATCCAAAATTTCTTCCTCATCGGGGAGGTTGGTGTAATACTCGATTTCGTCCTGTGGAGGAGTGATTCTTGCAACAGCGGCTACTCCCTCAACGGGTATTCTTTCGTAATTTTCCTTGATTGCCGCAACAATTCTCTCCTTCATAGCTTTACGGTCATATTCAAATGCTTCACCAAACCCTTCTGCCTGGTGCTTAAAGTCAAAGTAACGGTTTAACATCACGCCGTCAAAGGGTTTTCTCAGCCAGTTAAGACGAGCCCGGTAAGGCATTGCATCGCCAACAGCTTCGGTTGCCTTATCAAGGGCTGCCGTACCATCGATTGCCGCCCTGGCATCGATATAGTTATAAGGACTGTCATCGCACATGCAGTAGGTATGAACCACGTTTCTCTCCTGTGCACCGTGAAGAGCTTCCAGGTACTCCTTGACATACTTTCCGGCAGGGCCGTAATAACGGTTGGTAAAGTCTGTGATCAACGCATCTACATCGCAGTCGGGATCTTCCAGGAGATGTGTGAGTACATAGGCATTCAGGTCATGGCAGTCACAGGTAAGCTTCTCGATCTCTACAAAAATACCCTTTACACCATACTGGCGGTAAGTCTGAATAAAGTTCTGAAGTCCGAATACAAGCGGACAAGGATAGTTCATTTGCAAATTAAACATATATTTCCAAACCTGAAGTTCTGCACCTTTTACTGCACAAAGCTTTGACCATGTCTTGAGTTTCTCCAGGTAGGGTCTGTTTGCAGGTTCCACAAAGCCGTGAAGCATATCCGAACGGTCACCTGCAATGCGGATCACCACATTCTCGTCGGGAACGGTATCGTCCTTGGGAGGATGTACAAAGACCACATAAGCGAGAAATTCAATCTTGACCCAGGGATACTGTTTCTTGACTTCTCTGGCAACGCGGTTAATAAATTGGAGCGCATAGCCGGTCACGCCGGATTTTTGCAGTTTCTCTTTGCACTTGGGACAATGGCAGAAGAAGTACTCAGCATCCAGGTCGTCAAAAGAGAGAGAGTAGTAGTAGGGGAGCTCCACACCGGTTTTTTCAGCAAGTTCTACATCTTCTTTTATATAGCCGAGAAGCTTCTCAAGAAGCGCATTGAAAAACTCTTCATTGGAAAGGCAGTAGTGTCCCTTTCTGATATGCTCGCCTTTTTGCTCGTTCCATGCCCACCAGTCAGGATGCTCATCAAAGTACTGATCAGCAGGGAAGTATTTGCCCAAGACATGAACGTGGTGCGGGCGTCCCATAGAGAGCATATCACCGTATTTACGGACGATGGGCTCATAAATGCTTGCTACATCATCGTCCAGCGGAGAGAGCACGTTGGTACGGGTTCTGGGAAGGTAAGGATATCTTCCTTCACCCAGGCCGGTGTCATAAAGAATATCCATAAGAGGCTTGCGGTAGGGGAAGTGAGGCGTTCCCTCTTTGCAGAAATCTTCTGCCATGGAGAGGGACTCAAGGGAAAGAACATCATCTTCGATACCGTTCCACCAGCGAACGCCCACGTTTTCCTCAAGGAAATGATAGGCAGCATAAATAATACCGCGGTCCCCCGCTTTCACGCCGCCCGTGAGGACCAGATTTCCGTCCACCATCTTGATGATCCAGTTTTCTTTGCTTTTTCCGAAAATATTGTTTTGCTTGGCATATTCGGTATGACCAATGTAGATGCACTTTCCTTCTGCGTGATTCTCAGAAACGATGGGAAGCTTTACATCAAGAGATCTTTCGATGTAGGTTTGCACTTCTTCTGCTGCGGTTTGTTCGACAAGCACAGCGTTTTCCGGCACCACGATCAAACAGTCGCAGCAGCCTTTGGTAAGAAAAATTTTACTCATTTGCAATTCTCCTTTTTATAAAGTTGAGATTTCCATATCATAAAAACGGCAGAGACCTTCGCAGCCGGTGATGCCAAGGTGGAAATTGTCGTAAATGTCGCCACAATAAAGGGATACTTTTAGGCCATCCAGACCGATGACAAATCGGTCCTTGTGGATCTCCAAAGAAAATTCGTGGATTGAGCCTTGCTCCACAGGCATTTTCAGCTCCATTAAGTTGCGGATTTGGACTGTGTCTGTCTCATCGGTCCACAGATTCCACGCATTAATGCCGTTCTTCCAGATCACTGCCTCCAGATAGTCACCGTAGTAGAGCAGACCATCCTTTTCCGTAAGGTCTTTGGCAAGAACGAATAAAGGCGCAGCTGCATTTTCAAAAGAGCAGCGAGCGGAGAGCTTTACGCCCGGTGTTAATTTTTCCTTGGTCACCAAGGAAACGTAAGCATATCCTCCTTCCACATTTACAGTGGTGGGAACGTTTTCGATACAGTCCTTAGCCTGTGAAAAGCCCGGCATAGGTTCAAATCTGGTAGAATAAGCATGGGTCAGACCATCCATATTCCAGAGACCTGGTTTAAATTCACATTTCATAAGTATACTCCTATCTACAGAATCACGCCTGTGGGATTTCCATTATCGTCTAACATTTCAACACCGTGTATGTCGAGCTTATCGCAGATTGCTGCCCAACGCTCCTGCATGCCGGTATCAAACAGTACTGGCTGAAAGCCGCACTGCAGATAGGTACGAACAGCCGAAACACGCCAGTCATCCGACTTTAAGCGCATCATGCTATCTCCGGGCTGCATCTCCTGAGCC
>JAZSFW010000249.1:0-10468 GCA_045532445.1 Acetatifactor sp.
GCTATCAGCTCTTTTACATGCTGCCAATGCTCGGCAAATTCGTGATACTCCTCATGACCCGGAGCATATACCAGCATATCCCGGCACACTTCCCCTTTTTCATGCCTGTTTTTACGGAACTGAGCCAGATCGATTGCTATCACATCCGGTGAACCATGGGAATGATTGGTCGATACCGAATAAAGGATATCTCTTTTCTTATCCACCATAAAGCTGTCGGTATAGGTCTGTACCCGCTCTTTGGTTCCAAACAATCCCAAAAATTCCGGCTCCTCACCGTGCATAAAATCCCAGCGGAACAGTCCGGCAGGCACCTTGTAATGCTCATCTTCCATGGCACGGAAGCCCATGGTCGCATACCAGAGAACACCGTCTTTGTCAAAATCCATCCCTGCCACGAAAGTATGCTGATCCTCTATATCGATATAATCATCTGCGGGTACCAGTCTGCCAATGACCTTCATCTCTCCCGTTTCCACATCAAGGGCGCTTAAAAGATCTGTATAATTTCCTGTTGTATATAACCTGCCATCCGGACCGGTCACACAGGGTCCCATATAAGTGTAGGGCTGTGTTTTTCCTTTCTCCGTCTTATCGCAGGGGATCCTTACATTTAAATCTTCCAGTTTCTGCAGATCCACATTGTAGCGCATCATAAATCCGCTCTTTGTGGAGAAATACAGATTCTGATCCGGCCCCAGCACGATCCGATAACAGCGATACTCTGTGGCCTGCCCCTTATCCTCACACTTGCGGGTCTTGCAGTCATAGCGATACAGATGACCGCGCATCCAGCCCAACATATAATAGGCATCATCCTTAGGGGAATAAACCGCCCCGTAAATCGATTCTCTCGGTGCCGGAATGCCCAACAGTTCCACTTTTCCGGTTTTGGGATCATACTCCATCAGCTCACCGCCCGGAAAGCCTTCCCAAGGGTTGGACACAAAGGAATAGGGCAGCCACACCGGATGACAAGGAGACTTGTCTGTACTGTGGGTCACCATGATCAGCTTGCCGTCGGGCTTAAAATGAATGGCTGTATGAAACTTACTGTCACGCAGATACCGGTCAGATTTTAACAGAAAATCCTTGGTATAAAAGCATTGAGAGGCCGTGTTCGTTGCAAAATCATATTGATAAAGCTTTGCATACTCATGATTGGTATGCTCCGAGCAGACACTAAAATAAAGTGTGCCGTCTTCTGCCAGATTCGCATCCCAACAGGCATTGTGTTTTGGCTCGTCTACAATAAACTGGCGTACTCCCGTCTGATTTATGACCCGAAATTCCTCCGGATTTCCCTGATGAATCACATATGTCTTATTATCCATTCCTTACCTCCTGCATTCCATCAGCCTTCCAGGCTGACACCTTTTGTATTCAGAAATTGCAAAACCGTCTCTTCATTCGGTACACTTTCCCTAGCGCCAAAACCGGTACATTTCAGGGCAGAGACTGCGCTGGCATACACACAGCATGCTTCATAGGAATACCCTTTTGTCATGGCTGCCGCAAAAGCACCGTGAAATACATCCCCGGAACCGTTGGTATCTACCGCATCCACCAAAAAAGCGGGATATTTCTTTACCCTGACTGTGGCTTGGACTGCTCCGGCGTCTTCTCGGCAGATCACTCCGCCTTCTTTGCCGCAGGTAATGACCACCACTTCCGGATGATACCTCTCATACAATTTTACCGCGGCTTCTTCCACGTTTTTACAACCGGTGTGCTCCAGAGCAAACTCCTCCGAGGGGATCATCACATCCGTCAGCGCAAGCAACCGCTCCACGCCCGGATACAACCCACCGCAGTCATACAATACTTTCGTACCGTTCTGCCTTGCAATCTTACAAGCTGCTTCTGCTGCGTCCATTTCGTTCCCATCGATCATTAAGATCTCTGCATTTGCAATGGCTTTTTCTTTCTCCTCATCCAACACAAGGGGCGGCAGGTCGCCCTTGTCAAAGACACAGGTTCTGGTGGCAGTATCCTTTGCCAGCCAGATGGTGGACGTAAAACTGCGATACCCTTCCTCTATTGTTATAAAGGAGGTGTCCACACCGTACTTTTGAAAATCCTCCAGCAAAAAGTTGCCCCCATTGTCCTTTGCCAGCACCCCGATATAGCCGGCACTGACACCCAGCTTGGTAGCGGCCACAAGGCCGGTAGCGGTAGGTCCGCCACCCGCCGCTTTGCTGGAAAATGCTCTCATCTTTGTATCTTCTTTCGGATAGTTCGGAACCGTTATCAGGGTATCCATGACACAGGCTCCGATACCGACTACTTTACTCATCCTTTACACCTTCCCGTTTGCACCTACCAGCTGAATCTTTTCAACCGCCAACTCTTTTACTGTTTCGATGGGCTTCTTCATGAAAATATCCACCGCAATACTTCTTCCCGGATCGTCCAGACTCTCCTTTGTGCCTTTGGCAAAAGCACAGCACACATCGGTACCGATATTCATCTTGCGGATGCCCAGCTTGATCGCCGCCTTCACCTGCTCGTCCGGAATCCCGGAGCCTCCATGGAGTACCAGGGGCATTCCTTTGGTAGCCTCTCTGATCGCTCCGACTCTTTCGATATCAAGGTTGGGTTTCTTTTTATAGTGACCATGGGCATTTCCGATCAGAACCGCAAGGCAGGTAACACCTGTCCTTTTTACAAATTCTGCTGCAGCCTGGGGATCTGTGTATTCTTCCATGACGTCATCATTGACACTTCCCACATGGCCAAGCTCTCCTTCCACACCGATACCGACATAAGCACAGGTATCAACCACTCGCTTTGTCATGGCAATATTCTCTTCAAAAGGATGTACCGAACCATCCAGCATGATACCGGTTGCGCCCCAGCGCAAGGCCCTGGTCACCTCCAACTCTGTGGGGCCATGATCCAAATGGAAACAAACAGGTACAGTTGCCTTCTTAGCTGCCGCAACTGCTACCGGTGCCAGATAATACCCTGCTTCTTCCTTAAACAATCTGGGATATACCTGAAGGATCACCGGTGCCCTCTGTTCCTCGGCTGCCTTGACCACACCCATAACAGTCTCCATATTATAAACATTAAATGCGGGAATACAGTAGTTTCCTGCTTCCGCCATGCCTATGATTTCCTGAAGTGTTACTAACATTTGATTTCCTCCGTTTTGTCCTGTCTGTACTGCCTGACAGGCAATTTCTTATTCTCCCAAAATCAATTCTTCCAGTGAAATGATCTTCACTTCCTCTTGCTTTACTGCCTTTAAAGATGCATACTCTGATACACTTGCGGTCACGATGGTGTCAGCCTTTACGCCCTTGGCATTCTGGATACGATCACTTGCCACCCGAAGCATTACATCCGGCATCCATTCTTTCATAAGGATATTGCCTGCCCACATGGTATCCTTACCATAGCAGAGCATTTCCTTACATACAGCGTAGGCACCTATCACTTCTCTTGCTTCAGCCGTTTCGCCCAGATCTCTTGCCAGCTGGAAAGGATCCTGATAGACTACTTTCTTACCGCTATTGGCAGCCTGTAACGCACCTGTCTTGAGCAATTCTGCCAAGTATGCTGTAAAGGTAATCACTTCTGCAGTCAGCTCAATCCCCCACTCCTTGTATTCCCGCTTGAATACTTTGGCATCCTGGGGATCGAAAACCACCACCTTGGCAAACGCATTCAATTCCTTTGCACAGGCAATCATCTGCTCTCTTGTCTCATTGGCTGCACTGATCAAATATTCCAACTGCTGTCCGCTTGCCGGTTCTTTAGCAAGTACACTGAATGCGACACCTGCTTTTTCCAGTACTTTGATGGCATTTACTGCCGCTGAAGGAACCTTACAGGCAGCATCCACACCTAAGAACAATAATACATCTGTCTTTTCCTCGTGTCTGCCGGAAGCTTCTGCCAATGCAGCGTCTACTTCGGTGATCCCATAAGCGTTGCCCACTTCCAGGCAGTTATCCACCAGCACATTAATATACTCCGGCAATACGCCCTCCATTGCCGCATCCAGTCTGGCTTCCTTGGTAAACATTACCGGATCCCAGCCTGTCACACACTCCTTCACACAGGCACCACAACAGGCACACTCATATACATTATCAATCACTTCACTTAATGCAACCGCTTCCCTGTTTACCAAGGAAAGTCCCAGCGCTCTTGCCCTTGCGGTATTTCTCTCCAGCCCCGTTGCATTTCCGATGGGGCAGATGTGATGACACATCCAGCAAAAACGGCAGGAATCCACATGTTTTTTACTCTTTTCTGACATCATAGTTAAGTCCACCTCCCACGAAAATTACAAGCCCAGTTTAAACGGATTCATGATACCGTTGGGGTCAAGCTGCTTTTTAAGTCCTTCAAACACCTGCATTGCCGGTCCATACTGTTCTTTCATCAGACGTCCCAGCTTAATGCCCACACCATGGTGGTCATTTACCACGCCGCCGTGGGCCAACGCTGTGCGGACACCGGTGGTCCAGATTTCCTGATGAAGGCGCAGTGCCTCTACCGGATCTTCGGGCACATCCTTGCCCTCTACGATAAACCGGTCGTATATCATGCTACCCCACTCATACCAGTGGGAAAAATGTGCGATAAATTTGGCCTGAGGGAAGTTGCTTTCGATGGCTTCTTTCATGGCCCAGTAGATTTCTTCAATTTTGTCGTAGGGTGCAATGGTATCCATGGTACCAAACATCTGAGGAATATCCATCATATGACCGGGATAGAAGAAAGTAATCTTTTCCTTCCACCATTTTTCTCCATATTCGCTGCCCAGATCCTCTGCCCCGTACTTTGCAAAGGTATCCAAAAGAATCTTTTCTTCTACCGCAACCAGCTCCTTACAGCCTTCAATGGCTACATTCATAAACGCGCCGGGCTTCTCCACACCCACAATCTTTTTGATCAAAGATGCCGTCTCTGCAGGATCATACAGTCGCATGACAGAAGGCTTAAATTTCTGCAAAAGTTCTCTGGAAGCCTTGAAAGCACCGCTCATATCCTGGAACAGGAAGCCGCGGAAGCGTCTCTCCTCCGGCTGATCAAAAATACGGATCTGTGCCTTGGTGATCACACCCAGGGTACCTTCCGAACCGATAAAGATCTGATTTAAGTCCGGACCGGCCGCATGCTTGGGTGCCGGAGAGGTATAGATGATATCGCCGTTTGGCAGAACCACTTCCATCTGCAGTACCATATCGTCGATCTTGCCATATTTGGTGGAAACCACACCGATTCCACGATGAGCAAGGAAGCCGCCTACTGTAGAGCAGGTCAAGGAAGAAGGGTAATGCATGGTGGCCTTGCCCACCTCATTGGCTGCCCACTCAATATGCTTATAAATCGCACCGGTGCCGCATTCTATGTACATACTCTCTGTATTCACTTCATAAATTTTGTTCATACGCTTGGTGTCCAAAATGATACCGCCGCATACCGGGATCGCACCACCCTGGGTACCGCCCCCTGCTCCCCAAGTGGTCACAGGGATCTTGTAATAATTGGCGATCTTCAGCACTTTGGATGTCTCCTGTGCATCCCCAGGCGCCACCACAAAATCCGCCTCCGGCATTCTGCGGCCGCGATCCGCCCACATACGGGACAACCAATAGTAATCCACACTGTGTGATACTTTGTCAATCTGTTTTACCGAACAGTTTTCTTTTCCCACTGCGTCTTCCAACTCAGTAAGGATCATAGCGAATAAAAATTCATTCATTTGCATTCATCTTCTCCTTTTTTATTGTATTACTACATCTAAATTTTTCTGATTAATAAGTTACATTTGTAGTGATCATCCTTGCCCAATTATTAAAACAGGTTTTCTGCGTGTACTGAGGCAAAACTTCTTCCTCCAGTTCCGGTATCGAGGAAATCTCACCATTCCGAAAAGCTTCAAGCCTGTCCAGACAGCTCTTCATGCGCATGATCAGTCCACCCAATCTGGTATCCTGGATATCAAAACCATGAGGCTTATTTTCTTGATACCACTGGCTTCTGAAGGCGAGATAGAATTGCTCCGTCAGCTTTATCATCTTCTTATAATCCGCAATCAATTGATCCAGCTCTGCGTGGTTTTCGTCTGCGTACATTGCTCTTGCGCGAATGCCGATATCTGCCTTATAAGACAAAACGGCACAAAGTTTAGAGAGTGTATCAAACAAATAGGCATATTCGCTGCATCTTTTTGCTGCGTTTTTCAGCTTGCGGGCATAGGAAGCGTACTTCTTACTTTCAGTGGCTTGGACAGCGGTATCAAACTGGCCCATGAAGCAATCGTTGTAAAGCTCATATTTAGAGGGATTGAACAGTTTATACCCGTTTTTATCGATGACCTCTCTGGTAGGCACTGATCTGTCCGGAAGATCCAGCAGCATAAAGTCATCATAATCGTAACCAACCCATTTACGGAAATGTGCCTTGATCTCATCCATCTTTGTAATACCCTGTGCCAGGCAGGCCGCATAGCAAAGAGAAGGCAGCACAGAATAATTGGATGCCTCCGCACCGCCGTCACCCCAAAGGGTGATCATCACATCGCGGATGCCCTCCTCCATGCAAACTTCAAGAGAAGCTTTTATGGTGCGGATCGCAAAATCATTATGCGGTGCAAATCCAGCCCATTTCCATGCCCCGCCTGCAAAAACAAGCTTGTCACTGAGCTTTTTATGCCCTGCGATCATAGCTCGGTAGACTTTCTTTTCCGTGTGATAATAATCCCAGTACACCAGGGTAACCTCTTCAGGAATCATCTCTCTGACATCGGAAGAGAACTTCGTGTTCAAACTGTAATATTCACCGTTGTTAGCCAAGCGATAGAACATATCGCTCCAGATCATAGGTTCAAAGCCGTACTTCTTAGTAATTTCGCAGACTTTGGCAAGATGTTCACAAAAAACCACGGTACGGTCACGCTCGCCGTGGATCTCCTGGTACCGACCTTTACCTACCGCACCGGCTTCATCCATACCGATATGTATTTTGTTTGTGCGGAAGCACTTCCGCAGAGAAGAGATCATTCTCTCGATCAACTGATAAGAAGCCTCTTCCCCCACAAGGAGCATGCCGGCTATGTCGGCAACATTCCTGTAACCGGGCCACCGAAGAACCGTATCAAAATGAGCAAGTGTCTGGATGCAGGGAACCAGTTCCACACCCAACGCATACGCGTAATCATCCAGCTCCTTAAGCTCTGCCTGAGAGTATCGGCCGCGAAAATAGCCAAAATAAGGTTCACCATCAACCTCGTAGGTATCCTCTGTATAAAGCTGGACTTGATTGTATCCCATTTTTGCCAGAAGCGAAATAAATTTCTTCAGCTCGGGAACCGTCATAACCGCATTTCTGGAAAGATCGATCATAACACCAAATGTATCAAATTTTTTCATAGATAGGTATTCCTCCTTCCATTTTTTATCACGACTTATCCTCAGTATACGTTCCCACAAAACAGTTGACAAGCAAAACGCAAAAAATATTTTCGAATTATTTTTTGCGTTTTCAAATTTATCTTATATGTGGAAATATTTTTCACTTTGTGGTATAATAATTCTGCATGCCATCAAAGATAAATGAACCTAACGGTCGAAAGGGAGAACCTATATGAAATCTATTATTTTACAAATTCGCTCTGAATACGATAAAATGGGACGCGGTGAACGCAAGATTGCTGACCTTATTTCCTCAGATCCCCGCTCTATTCTCCCCCTTAACATTACACAGTTTTCCGAAAAAGCAGGGTGCGGAGCCGCCACGTTGGTACGCTTTTCCAAGCGCCTTGGCTTCAACGGATATCAGGATTTAAAAATAGCAATCGCCCAGGAAATCTCTACCCTTTCAAACGAAAAGGAGCAGATTTCTCCGGACGATTCCTGTTATTATATGTTCACTAAAAGACTGCGCGACATTCAGATCGCACTGCAGAAAACAAGATTTGCACTAACTCCTGCAGCCATGGATGCTGCCGCCAAGAAAATTATGAGCGCCAAACGCATTGTCATCTTTGGCTTAGGCAACTCTGCCGCCATTGCCCACGATGCCCAGCACAAGTTCCTGCGTGTAGGCTTAAATGCAACAGCCTGTTCAGACAACCATCTGCAGTCCATTATCGCTTCTCACCTGGATGCCGATTGTGTAGCCATCGGCATCTCCCACTCCGGACGCTCTGTGGATATTGTACAGGCCTTAAACCTTTCCCGCATGAACGGAGCGACTACCATCTGCATTACCAATCACGATACCTCTCCCATTACGGAGGTATCTGACATCTGCCTGTTTACGGAATCGGAAGAAACCCAGCATTCCATCCTTGCCATGAGTTCCCGAATTGCGCAGCTGACTATTCTGGACGCAATCTATAGCTATATTGTGGCAAATACAGATTCCGGGGCAATTGAGGCTATTTTGGGTACGGAAACGGCATTGAAAGAGAAAAAATATTAGTAAAACAAATATGCATATTTACGAATTTGTATTTGCATGACTTGCAAAACCCGTCGAAGAACTGCTTTTTCATAAATCCCTTCCAATTCTTTAAGCACTTCTTCCACATCTTCCACATTAAATGTCGCCCGAAACATTCCGCCACCATACAGCATCTCACAAGCATCCAATTGCTCATCAAAGTTCCGCGAGAAAGGCTTGGCCTGAATCTTCTTATAACACTGTTCCAAGTCAAGTTCCAAAGGATAGTCCCCTTTGACATCTGAAAACAAAGCCGCTCCATGGTCAAAAATCGGACATTCCCGGAAAGTGCCGTCTTTTTTCTGTATCACTGCCAAGTTACGAAAATGACGATCTTCGTTTAAGAAAAGTGCATCAATGGTAAGTACTTTTTTCAGATACTCTCCGAAGTGCCGAAGTCCTGTTGCTGCTTCTATCGTTTCCACTACAAATCGAATACGGTCTGTCACATCTGAATAAGCAAGCACCGCCTTGGCAGCACTTTCTCCCCGAAAAGTTTGAAAAAGCCTTTCTACCGAAACCACTTTATCATCCTCAGGCTCCATAAAACTCAAGGAACTACAACCACGAAAACATTTATCTCCTTTCATAAGCTGCTCATAGCGATACGTTACAAAGGAATCTACATTTGTCTTTTTCAGCAAACGAGAGATTAAAACTTCCGCCAATGCCTCGTAGCCAAGACCATCCTCCTTGTACCACCTCACTTGATCAAACCATTTATTTTGATTGCCCTTGGAAGAGGTTTTTAAAACCTCAGTTTCCATACGTTGCAACATATCAACATTCACTGCCATATTCTTCACCGCCTTTTATTAATTCAAGTAATCTCTTCCGCCTTTCCTCTTCATCAGTAACTTCCTTTAAGATAGCATCCAACTGTTCCCCAAATGCTGCATCCTTGCGATCCAGCCACTGACCATCCTCATACACCCGGCCCTTCGTTTTCTCCACAATCTGAAAAGGGTCGTAGGAATCAATTTCCAGAAGCTGTAGTTCCTCACGAATCCCATATCTGGTGCGGGGCATGCACCTACTCTCTAAGAATTCCTCATATGCCTCCCAAGTAGGATTCTCCCGGATACCAAATGCACGACTGAACAGATCATCTGTAAGATTGATGATCTGTATTTTTTCAGTCAGCGGGCAGGTGTCTATGATAGTCGCAGGCATCTCCCTGTCCATGTATACATAGATTACCCTTGCATCCTTTGAAGCCTGCGCAATGATTTTATGAACAGTTCCGATGGCCAGCCCTACCTGACTTGCAATAGCGCGTATGCTCTTTTTCTGACGGCAAAGCGATAAAACCCGGGCTCTGATTCCCGCTTCCACAGACGGTCTGCCTTTTGCCCGTACAGAGGGCTTATTCTTTTGCTGTTCCAACTCTTTTACTGTATTGCTGTAGGCTACTGTCAGGTTTTTAATCTTTTTTTGGAGACGTTCTATTTCTATTTGCTGTTGCTTTTCCAGATCTGTCATTGCTCTTCTCCCACGTCAATTTCTTCTGCCTCTTTACATCATTATAATTCATAGCGTTCATAAAATCAATTGTTTTATGAACGCTTTTTTTAAAAAATAGCCGCCACAAACTATTGTGACAGCTGACTTACAATTTCATTCTCTCTTATCAAAGAAAAACAGCGGCAGTATTGGTTTTTTCGCAACAAAAAACCCCAGAAATTCTGAGGTTTTGAAAGAGGCGTCTGCCGGATTTGAACCGGCGATAAGGGTGTTGCAGACCCGTGCCTTACCACTTGGCTAAGACGCCATATTTAATTAGAGTGACTCCAACGGGAATCGAACCCGTGTTCGCGCCGTGAAAGGGCGATGTCTTAACCGCTTGACCATGGAGCCATAGCTCCCCCTGTTGGACTTGAACCAACGACGCCCTGATTAACAGTCAGGTGCTCTACCGACTGAGCTAAGGAGGAATATAACTTATTCTATGCAGAAGGTTCATCATTTATACCTTCAAAACCGAACATTGAATTCTCTTAAA
>JAZSFW010000208.1:0-14151 GCA_045532445.1 Acetatifactor sp.
CTCAAGATGAGATATCCAGACGCAAGTCTAAGACCCCTTGAAGACGACGAGGTAGATAGGAATAAGGTGTAAGCACAGCAATGTGTTCAGCTGATATTTACTAATCGGTCGAGGGCTTAACCTGAAGGCTGGAGACAGTGACACGGAAAGAGATCCGTAGGAAAAGCTGTCAGAGAGATGACTTGTAATTTAAGAGAATTCAATGTTCGGTTTTGAAGGGATAAACCTTTGGAAAGAGTAGTGGAAACCTACTCTTTTTTGTTATTTATGAATTTTTTGATTGATGAGGTTGTGAAATAATGAAAAATCGGATTATGGAATTGATTCAGAATGCAGATATGGTTTTAATCGGTATCGGTGAGGAATTTGAAGGAGAACGTTACTTAAAGCAAATTTCTGAATATAAAGAGCTTAGAGAGAAAGTAGAATTAGCAGGACAGGATTGGTTGATTCCATCTTTGAATCGATTTTTTTTGGACAGGGTACATGGTACTGAAAATCAAATTATTAAGGCGCTGGAGAATCTTGCGGGAATTGTTAAGGATAAAAATTATTTTTTAGTATCTGTGGCAACCAATGATTATGTGTGGGAAACTGGTTTTAAGGAGGAACGAATCGTTGCACCCTGCGGAGGAAGCCTGAAAAAACAATGTAAGGAAGGTGCAGGATGCGAAGAAGCACCGATGTTGCTAAATGAGAAGGAACAGATTGCTATCGCACAATATTTTGAAAAATATATGGAAGCTTATGTCATGATAGATCTAGAAAAATGTCCGACTTGTGGTGCACCGATGATTCTCAATAATATTTATACAGAGCGATATGATGAAAGAGGTTATTTGAATCAATGGCAGAAGTATACCAAGTGGCTGCAGGGTACTCTGAATAAAAAACTTTGTATCTTGGAGCTTGGTGTGGGTATGCAGTGTCCCAGTGTGATCAGATTTCCTTTTGAAAAGATTGGATACTTTAACCAAAAAGCAGACTTTGTACGTGTAAATAAAAATTTGTATCAATTAACGGAAGAATTAAAGGAAAAAGGGGTATCAATTTCCGAAAATGCAGTAGACTGGCTTTCGTCTATGTGGTAAACTGTTAAAGTGATGTTGGATTTAAAAAAATAAAAAAGAAAGAGCAAAAGATATGATAGCGATAATTGATTATGATGCAGGTAATATAAAAAGCGTGGAGAAAGCGTTGATAGCCTTGGGTGAAGAGGTTGTAGTGACATCAGACGCATCAGTGATCCTCAGTGCGGACGGCGTGATCCTGCCGGGTGTAGGTTCCTTTGGGGATGCCATGGATAAACTCCACACTTATGGTCTGATAGATGTCATTCGGAAGGTGGCTGACAGTGGCACTCCGTTTTTGGGAATCTGTCTGGGACTTCAGCTTTTGTTTGAAAGCAGTGAGGAAACTCCCGGTGTAGAAGGCTTGGGAATTTTAAAAGGTAAAATTATTAGAATACCGGACGGCGAGGGAATAAAAATACCTCACATTGGTTGGAACTCCCTAACTTATCCCAATAAAGGAAGACTGTATGAAGGAATTGATGAAAATTCCTATGTATATTTTGTACACTCCTATTATCTGCAGGCAGAAGAGGAACAGATTGTGAAGGCTGCCACAGAATATGGTGTAAGTATCCAGGCGTCCGTAGAGAAAGATAATGTTTTTGCGTGCCAGTTCCATCCGGAAAAGAGTTCTGAAGTGGGCATGAAAATTCTCAGTAATTTCATTGCACTTACAAAGGAGGGAAAATAAGATGCATACCAAAAGAATCATTCCTTGTTTGGACGTAAAAGATGGCCGCGTTGTGAAAGGGATTAATTTTGTGAATCTGCGCGATGCGGGAGAGCCGGCAGAGGTTGCGGCTGCGTATGACAAAGCAGGAGCGGATGAGGTGGTATTCTTAGACATTACAGCTTCTTCTGATTCCAGATCCACCCAGCTGGAGTGGGTGCGGCAAGTGGCCAGCAAGGTGTTTATACCTTTTACCGTCGGTGGCGGGATCAGAACCGTAGATGATTTTAAAATGTTGCTGCGTGAAGGAGCAGATAAAATATCCGTAAATTCTGCAGCCATCATGAATCCTCGTCTTATCAGTGACGCTGCAGACAAATTTGGCAGTCAGTGTGTCGTGGTGGCAATTGATGCCAAAAAGCGTCCGGACGGCAGTGGCTGGAATATATACAAAAACGGTGGCCGCGTTGATATGGGGATGGATGCTGTGGAATGGGCCATTCAAGTGGAGAAGCTTGGTGCAGGAGAAATCCTCCTTACAAGTATGGACACAGACGGAACCAAAGCAGGATATGAACTGGAGCTTACCAGAACCATTGCACAACAGGTATCCATTCCGGTTATCGCTTCCGGCGGTGCAGGCACTTTAGAGCATTTTTATGAGGCATTTACAGAGGGCAAGGCAGAAGCAACACTGGCAGCATCCCTGTTTCACTATAAAGAACTGGAGATCCGTCAGGTAAAAGAGTATTTGCGTGGGCGTGGTGTCTCTGTAAGACTGTAATATCAGGAAAAGAGAATACAGGAGTATACTATGGGAATGATACAAAATGATTGGCTGAATGTGTTAAATGCTGAGTTTAGAAAGCCATACTATGCCAAGCTATTTCAATTTGTAAAAGAAGAATATAATACAACGCAGGTATTTCCGCCGGCTGACGATATTTTTACAGCGTTCCACCTGACCCCGTTAAGTCAGGTGAAGGTGGTCATTATCGGTCAGGATCCTTATCACAATGTGGGTCAAGCTCATGGTCTTTGCTTTTCTGTAAAACCCGACGTGGAGATCCCCCCCTCTTTGGTGAATATTTATCAGGAGCTTCATGAAGATCTGGGATGTTATATTCCAAACAATGGCTATCTGGTAAAGTGGGCCAAACAAGGTGTGTTGATGCTAAACACGGTATTGACAGTCCGGGCACATCAGGCCAATTCTCATCATGGCAAGGGCTGGGAAGAATTTACAGATGCGGCCATCAGAGCTTTGAATGAGCAGAATCGCCCTATTGTATTCATCCTATGGGGTAGACCTGCCCAGATGAAAGAGAGCATGCTTAACAACCCGAACCACTTGATTCTGAAAGCGCCTCATCCCAGTCCCCTTTCCGCATACAGAGGTTTTTTTGGAAGTAAGCCTTTCAGTAAGACCAATCACTTCTTGCTGAGCCATGGAATGGATCCGATTGACTGGCAGATTGAAAATGTTTAATTACGTAAAATGATTATAAAAGACATCGTGGAGAAGATAAAATGGAAAAAAAAGCATTTGTAACAAAGGAAATGATTGAGGAGATTGTAAAAAAATATCCCACCCCCTTCCATATTTATGATGAAAAGGGAATCCGTGAAAACGCAAAAGCCTTAAAAGAAGCCTTTGCCTGGAATAAAGGTTATAAGGAATTTTTTGCAGTGAAAGCTACCCCCAATCCGTTTCTGATCGATATTTTGAGAGATTATGGTTGTGGTTGTGACTGTTCTTCTTTGACAGAGTTGATGCTCAGCGAAGCCATGGGAGTAACCGGAGAGAATATTATGTTTTCCTCCAATGATACCCCTGCTCATGAGTTTGAATATGCGGCGAAGTTAGGTGCAACGATCAACCTGGATGATTTTACCCATATTGATTTTTTGGAGAAGACTATCGGTTATCTGCCCAAGACCTTAAGCTGCCGTTTTAATCCCGGTGGATATTTTTCCATCAGCAATAATATTATGGACAATCCCGGGGATGCTAAATATGGATTTACGACGGAACAATTGTTTGAAGGCTTCAAGATCATGAAAGAAAGAGGTGTAGAGAACTTTGGTATCCACTCATTTCTTGCCAGCAATACGGTGACCAACGATTATTATCCCACTTTGGCGAGAACCCTCTTTGAACTGGCAGTTGCACTGAAAGAAAAGACCGGTGCTCATATTACCTTCATTAATCTCTCTGGTGGTATTGGAGTTCCTTACCGCCCTGATCAGGAGCCCAATGACATCAAGGCCATTGGAGAAGGAGTGAGAAAGGCCTATGAAGAGGTACTGGTTCCGGCAGGCATGGGAGATGTGGCTATTTACACAGAGCTTGGCCGTTATATGATGGCTCCTTTTGGACACCTTGTGACCCAGGTGCTCCATGAGAAGCATACCCATAAAGAATATATTGGTGTGGATGCCTGTGCAGTAAACCTGATGCGTCCTGCTATGTATGGCGCTTATCATCATATTACGGTACTCGGCAAAGAGAACGAGCCCTGTGATCAAAAATATGACGTGACCGGATCTCTGTGTGAGAATAATGATAAATTTGCTGTTGATCGTATGCTTCCCAAGATTGCCATCGGTGATTACCTTGTGATCCATGATACCGGTGCCCATGGATTTGCTATGGGATACAACTATAATGGTAAACTGAAATCTGCTGAGCTTCTGCTGAAAGAAGACGGTAGTGTGGATTTGATCAGAAGAGCAGAGACACCGAAAGACTATTTTGCAACCTTTGACTGCTTCCCTCTTTTTGATAAAATGAATTGGGAGGCGTAAGCAATATTTGTACAGAAGGGAGTTGCTATGAAATTTCCTGCATTTTTACAAAAAAATGGTACCATTGGTTTTGTGGCACCTTCTTTTGGCTGTAACATGGAACCCTACCATTCTGCATTTTTGAATGCACAAAAGAAATGGAAAAGGCGAGGCTATCAGCTTGATCTGGGTCCCAACTGTTATGAGGGAAAAGGAATTGGTATCAGCAATACTCCGAAAGCTTGTGGTCAGGAACTGACACAATACTATCTTTCTGAAAAAAATGACTGCCTGATTTCCTGCGGCGGCGGGGAACTTATGTGTGAGATTTTGGACTATGTGGACTTTGACGCCATTGCCAAAGCGAAGCCGAAGTGGTACATGGGTTATTCTGATAATACCAACATGACTTATTTGCTGGCTACCATGTGTGACACTGCTGCTATCTATGGTCCTTGTGCTGCAACCTTTGGTATGGAACCCTGGCATAAGTCAGTGAAAGATGCAATGGCACTGTTGACCGGTAAACAGTTGACCGTGGAGGGATATTCGAAGTGGGAAAAAGAATCTCTGAAAGGAGAGGAAACCCCATTTGTGCCCTATCATGTGACAGAGAAAAAAGTTTTGCGCTGTTATGATGGCCGTGAGATAGACGAATGCTTATCAGGGAGACAGGCGGCAGAAAAAATTACAATCGGTAGTAAGATACCTGAACTCGCTTTTTCGGGTAGGCTGCTGGGCGGTTGTATGGACTGTCTTGTAAATCTTTTGGGTACATGTTTTGACCATACCACCAGCTTTACGGAAAAATATAAAGAGGATGGTATCATCTGGTTTCTGGAAGCCTGCGATCTGAATGTTTTTGGGATTCGCCGAGCTATGTGGCAGATGGAGCATGCGGGTTGGTTTCAGCATGTAAAAGGCTTCCTGATCGGAAGACCCTTGTGCTTCGGGCAGGAGATGATAGGCTTGGATGCATACCAGGCGATTCTAGAAGTGGCGGCTGCTAAGAAGGTACCGGTGATTATGGATGTGGATCTGGGCCATTTGCCTCCTATGATGCCTTTGATCGTGGGAAGTATGGCGGATGTGCAGGTGAAAGGGAATAAGATTGCGATTGAAATGCATTTAAAATAGTAAAAAATATTTTTTGAATTTATGGCAAAAAATATACAATTTTACTCTTGTCAAAAGAGAAAATATGTGGTAGAATATCATTTGTCACAGGCGATGAGCCTTGATGAATGCCGGCGTGTCGGAATGGCAGACGAGGCAGACTCAAAATCTGTTGATGGCAACATCGTGCGGGTTCAAGTCCCGCTGCCGGCATAAAATTCCTTGAGAAATCAAGGGATTTTTTATTTCATAAGAAAAGATCGAGGGAGATTTGGTCTACTTTCACACATAAGTTTTTTGTGGGAAAAAGGCGAAAAAATCGATCCCCAAAAACAATCATCACTTATGAAAAAATGTGTAAATACTTTGTTGACTGGTATGGAGTAGAGGAAAGTATTCGTAAAGTCAATTCAGATGTTATTGACGATTATATTATTTTTCTGCAAGATAAGAACACATCACAAGTTTATGTATGTACACAAGAATGCGGCAGTTGCGGGCGTTCCTCTACTTTTGTATGGAACGTGACTATTTACCGAAATTCAAGATTACGATACTAAAAGCAGACGAGGTTATCAAAGAGCCACTGTGTGGAACTATTCTGACAAGCTGGCAGTAATGAACCAGATGATTAGCGAAATCACTGATGACCCAAAAGCACAGGTAATTTAATACAAAGTGTATAAAATAGCGCGGGCGCAAGTCCGCGCTATATCAAAAGAGAGGAAACAAAAGAAAGTGATGTGCTTGTGACTGGATTTGGCGCAAAAGAAGGCATGGTAATTAGTGTACTTGAATATGTATGTTTTAAGATTAAAGCTGATAATGCAGATGGGTATTGGATAGATCTCATAAACTAAATATGCCGCAAACAAAGGAAAGATACAGGTTGGCTTCACATAATAACCAATGATACCTGCAAAAGCGGCTATCGGCCACTTAATACACGATTTATCCAAACATATCAATGCCCAGGTGCCTAGCATCCCAAAAAGCAGGCGCAATTCACGCTTACGCAAGAGAAATAAATGCACATGTGATAGGGATTTGTCATTCCCACAAATAGATTTTCCTTCCAGAATACCATTCACACGAAACTGCAGCAAATATGCGTCTCATCCTGTGTAAAAATAAGTCTTGCTTACCAAGAAAATTTGTACTCCGAGTAAGAGCAGATAACTAAAGAAAAGCCAAGCATCAATAATCAATTATTGGAAAGCAATCGCCCGTTTCGATCATCATTTATTAGCAAAAAGGTCACTAACCCCAGGAATACAATACTTCCTGCCTTAATGTGGAGGTTTGTCAAGCCCTCTTGTTAAATTATGGAGAAAGCATTAGATATTGACATGTGTTTCTTGGTATAGTATAATATCGTTAGACGATATCGTATAACGATAAAAGGGAGTGTGATATGGAATGCCGAAAAAAGCAATGGAAATTCTGACAGAATCGATGTTTTATGTACTGATGGCATTTGTTTCGAGGCCCATGTGCGGAATTGAAGTGGCTAAATATATAGAGAAAAGAACGAAAGGAAGGGTCCTCCTTGGTCCTGGTACGTTGTATACCATCCTTGGTAAATTTGTGAAAGAGAAGTGGATCAAGGAGATTGAAGTGGAAGGCCGAAAATGTACCTATCAGGTCACTGCAAAAGGCATGGATGCCTATGAACAGGAGCTGCAGAGATTACAGTCCTGTGTACAGGATGCGCAGGATGCAAAAATGGATTGATAACGGGAGGAACGCAGATGAAAGAGAGTAAAGAACTAAAACTGGCATATCGTTTGATTCCTTGCCCCCTGTATGATGTGAGCGGAATGGAGTGCTGGCTTTCTGATATGGCAAAGCAGGGATACATGCTTCAGGAAGATGGATTTTTTGCCGGCGTTGCTACTTTTGAAAAAACCAAACCGCAGACCGTAATATACCGCTTTCAGCCTGCAGAAAATCGTATCAGCATGTGGGCTGATAACAATGGTGACCCGGATGAAGAAGCAGTTGAACTTGGCAAAGCCTATGGTTGGGAATATATTGCAAAGAGGGGAGAATTCCACTTATACCGTTCTGTGGAGCCCAATCCCAGAGAATTTCATACAGATCCGCAAGTGCAGGCATTGGCAATGAATGCTATGCGGAAACGCCAGAAAGACAGTATTTTCTCCGCCGTCTTTTTCGGTTTGTTTTATCCCTGGCTGATTTTTAAAGGGAAGGTCATGCTTTCCGTCATCCATGTGGGTACCATTCCGATGCTGCTGGTCATGCTTGCCTGTTTATGGATGAGTATCCATTCGATTGTGGTAGCTGCAAAATTGATCAGGCTGCGAAAGAAGGTTTTGAACGGAGAGGAGACCGGTAGTGGAAGCAAGTGGAAAAAGGGTGTTTGGAGATATCATGCCAATAACATCATTCGAAGAGGTATCTACATTGCAGCAATTTTTCTGTTCCTGAAATTAATGGGAGACCAGATCATCTATGAAGAGTATGTGCCGTTGAAGGATTATACAAAAGACATGCCTTTTGCAACCATGGAGGATTTCCTGCCCGGTGGTGAAAGAAAACTGATTAATATGAGTGCTGGAAATATGAATACGGTACGTGAATGGTCTGATCTTTTGTCATCGGTCAATTTTGAATGGGATGAGGTGAGGGAAGTGAAGCATTCGGATGGGCGTGTATTGTCCGGCGGTCTGGAAGTGATCTACCATGAGACAAAGGCTCCCTGGATCGCTAAGAGATTGGCGAGAGAATACTTGTTGCGAGGAAAAGAAAGCAAGGAATTTGAACTGTTGGAGCTTACTTTGGAGGAAGTGGATCAGGTTATTGCCTACAATTCCACACTTCGTTATCCGAGTGTTATTTTACGAAATGGCAGCAAGATTCTTCATGCCAGGTTTTATACCCATGCTTCCGGTACAGTAACGTATGAGCTGGAAGAGTGGGCCGGTATGCTGGCTGAATGTTTGAAGGAATGATATAATAGGGGGGTACAATGTCGATGGAAAACAAAATTAAATTTGAAACGACCTCGTTTTCTTTGCATGTTATGGCAATGCTGTTTATGTTGTGCGACCATTTGTGGGGAACAATTGTGCCGGGGAATGACTGGCTGACATGCATTGGAAGACTAGCATTCCCGATTTTTGCATTTATGATTGTGGAAGGATACTTTCATACCAAAAATTTAAAGAAATACGTATGCAGGCTGTTATTTTTTGCAGTACTTTCCGAAATTCCTTTCAATTTAGCAATGGGGAGCAGCATATTTTATCCGATCCATCAAAATGTGTTATGGAGTTTTTTGATATCTATCGGATTGATCCATTGGAATGAAAAAGCAAAAGAAAAACAAGCTTGGAAGCGGGTTTTAGTTGGAATACTATCTATATTGATTGGGTATCTTGGCGGACTTGTTACGTTTGTGGATTTTTATCATGCAGGCATTTTAACTGTACTTGTATTCTACTTTTTCAGGCATAAAAAATGGTGGTGTTATTTGGGCCAGTTGCTTTGCTTGTGGTATATCAATTTTGAAATGCTTGGAGGATACTCCTATGAATTCAATCTGTTTGGGGAAACGCATTTCTTTGTAAGACAAGGAATTGCACTATTGGCATTGATTCCTATATGGTTGTATAGAGGCAAGCAAGGATATTACAGCAAAAGGATGCAAGCTATTTACTATGCATTTTATCCGGTGCATTTGTTGATTTTGGGTATGCTAAAAATGTTGTAGAATGCGCCTGCAACTGTCAGTTGCTAGTTTTTTGCTGAATTTTAAAGCCGCTTTGATAGACTTTTGTGCCGTTTGAAGTTATAATGGAACATAAGAAATCGAGGGGAGGACGAAAGATGAGTTTGGGAGAAACGATTTATAGACTTCGGGCAGAAAAGAATTTATCACAGGGCAGTCTTGCAGATATGCTTGGTGTATCACGGCAGTCCATTTCTAAGTGGGAGAATAACAGCGCAGTTCCGGATTTGGAAAAGATCGTAAAGTTAAGCGATATTTTTGAGGTGTCACTGGACGAGTTGGTAAAGGGAGAAGCAAAAGCCAATGATGTGAAAGCCAATAATGTTTTGTCGGAAGCTGTACAAGAAACAGTGAGTGATAGCCGGACAGGTTTTCCGCCACGTAAAATAGCCGGAACAATTTTGTTTTGTATGGCATTTTTTGCGATTATACTGTTATTGGCAACAGGGAATGGTTTGACCGGATTGATTTTGGCAACGCCATTTCTGATCTGCGGTATCATTTGCTTTGTGTTTCATAAAAATGCAGGATTGTGGTGTGCATGGGCAGTATATGCACTGTTTGACATTTATATGGCTTATGCCACAGGCATCGGCAGAGAATATGTGTTATATACCGCAAAATGGACCAAACAAATGAATTATATGCGCCTTGCTTTTGCCTGGGGTATGTTAATCGCCCTGTTGGTTATCATGGTGTTTACAGTCATACGGTTGGGGAAACTACAGGAACTTATGGAAAAGAAGGCAAAATCACAGCTTATTATTTCCTGGGGAGTTGTAGTGGTTGTGCAGGCGGTTGCAATGATATGGCCGCGCACTGTGTTGTTTGGAAGTCTGCTTGGCAATGTTTTTACCTGGGGTAGAGTGTATCAGATCATTTCCCGGCTGCTAAGTTGGGCGAGGATCATAGCTGTTACGGTTGCAGTGGTAAAAACAGTTAGATATGTTCGCAGAAACAAATAGAACAGAGTGCTATCGGAGTACAGTTTCCATGCGAGACTGTACTTTTTTTGCGTCTAACGATATAATGTTGGATAAAATGAAAAATATTTGAATCTTTTTTATGAGCTGATACGTTATATAGAATGAAAGCTGAGGGGAGGTGGAAAGAATCGATTCGAAAAAAGAAATGATAAGACTGATCGATCAGTATCAGAATCTGGTTTTCTCCATCTGCCTGAAACTGACCGGTGACTACTTTGTGGCGGAGGATCTAACCCAAGAAACTTTTCTGGCAGCCTATAAACATCTGAAGCAAAATGTCCCTGAGGCTGAGAAGGCCTGGCTGTGCAGGATTGCCAGCAATAAGTGTATTGATCATCTTAGGGCAACCGCAAGAAGAGGCATTTCGACAGAGGAAGAGCAGATACATAATCTGGCACAGCCTGAAAAGGAGGAACCGCTGCGTCAGGTGCTTAACAGTGAAATTCTGGAGGAACTGCGAATGTGCTGTAATGCTTTGTCACCCCCTTATCGGGAAGTGGCTATTGCACATTTTCTGGAAGGGAAAAGTGCCAAGGAGATCGCCGAGGAGTCACAGATTGGTATCAATACAGTTAAAACCCACATCCACCGTGCCAGGGAGCTGTTGAAAAAATCATACAGAAAGGAGTTGTTGCAGGAATGAAGAATCCCAGAGAATATCTGACGGATGTAGAGCTGGAAAGCTTGATTTTGGAGATAGAGAAGAAGGAATTGGTCATGGGTCCCCCTGAGCTTCCGAATCAAATCCTGGAAGCATTGGAAGAACGAAGAACCAGCGATAAAGTCATAGAATATAAGCGATACCGTTTTCAGGTATTGACCACAGTTGCAGCTGCTGTTTTAATTGTCTTTTTATTGCCAAGATTTGAGGACCTGCAACAGCAAAAAGATGATTTTGTCAAGCCGCTTTTGAAGCGTGAATCTGTAATGCAGAGTCGTTATGAAACCAAAGAAGAAGCTTTAAAGGATAGCGGAATACTGAAAACAATGCTGGGTGGCGTAAATATTTTTGCAGATGACAGCAGATTTAAACTGTTTAAAGAATGAGGAGGAGTTTTATGAGACAAAAAAGAGGAAAATTTACAACGTTTTTATGTTCCCTGATACCGGGGGCGGCTGAGATGTACATGGGATTTATGAAAAAAGGGATCAGCATGATGGCGATATTTATTTTGTGCATTGTGGTGCCTTCCTTGCTTAGGGGAAGTGATGTGTTTATACTGTTTGCAGTGCTTGCATGGTTCTATAGCTTTTTCCATGCCAGGAATCTGGCGGCAAGCACGGAAGAGGAATTTCATGCACTTACAGATGATTATGTATGGTCCTCCTTTATTGAGGGGAAGGAAATCAAGATTACCAATCCTTCTTTGAGAAAATGGGGAGCTATTGTGCTGATCGTGTATGGAGTGATCCAGTTGTGGCACACGGTTTCGCGCTGGATTTATTATCTGATCCCGGATGAATTGTGGGATGTAGCGTCTATGTTTGTGGACGAAATACCGCAGGTTTTGGTGGCGCTTGTTATCATCATCTTAGGATTCAAGCTGATCGCCGGTAAGAAGGAGGAATTGAATGGAGAAGGAAAATAATACGGTATCTGTCCGGACTCACAGGGTGGGGGCTTTTACATCCGGATTCAGCATGGTAGGATTTGGTGTCCTGTTGCTGATTCACAATCTGCTGGATGTTATGGACTATGAGATGATTCTGGGGTTTTGGCCACTGATACTGATCGGAATGGGGATTGAGCTTCTTTTGTCAAATGTCTTTAAGAGCAGGATCGTGTATGATAAGGCGGCCATTGTGTTGTTATTTGTTATGACGTTTCTTGCCATTGTGCTTGCAGGTGCGGACGTCTGTGTGGAGGCTGCCAAGGTATACTGGAACAATTGAACATATGCTGAAAAATAACTGCCCGACATGCGTGCGCAAAAAAGCGAAAAATATGCGCAATTTCTGCGCAGTGTTATTGAACTTCGAAATAAAAAGTGCTATACTATACGAGAGGTGATAGGAATGACACTGAAAGAACTCCGCATATCCAAAGGATTAGATCAAAGCGAGTGCGCAAAGCTTCTCGGAATGTCGAGAAGAAACTACCAAAACTATGAGAACGACGTAAGTAAGGCAAACACCGTCAAATACCATGCGATCTATAAACAGCTTGAAAGCCATGGAATGAATGCGGCCGTTACGGCTCCTGTGGCAAATATGGATTTTCAGACCATCGTTGTGACGGGCGTTGGCTTGCAGGCATTTTCCAGGCGAGTTGCAAAATACAAAAAAAGAGACTGCTATAAAAACCTCAAGAAGTTTGTGGAAGAAGATTACGACGGAAAGATATGCATTTTGTACGGTTTGCGTAGAACCGGTAAGACTACCCTTCTGTTTCAAATGCTGGGCGAACTTCCCACGGAGCAGACTGCCTACATCAAGATTCAGACTACCGATAATATGTCGAAGCTGACAAAAGACCTTGACCGTCTTTTCAAAATCGGCTATAAGTACGTGTTCATTGATGAGATTACCCTGATGGAGGATTTTATAGGGACGGCTGCTGTTTTATCGGATGTATTCAGTATGATGGGAATGAAGATCATTGTGTCAGGCACTGATTCTCTCGGCTTTGCCATGGCGAACCGCGACGAGCTTTACGACCGAAGCGTGATGATCCACACATCCTTTATCCCTTTCCGAGAGTACTCAAGACTTTTGGGTATCCGCAGCGTTGACCGCTATATCGAATACGGCGGTACGCTGAAAATGGAAAATATGAGCTTTGACGATTCCGATGCGGTATTTGATGAGGTCTCCTTCCGCGACGACGAAAGTACGAGAAAGTATATCGATACAGCAATCAGCCGCAATATTCAGCATACGCTGAAAAACGATCACTATGGCGAGTATTTCAATCAGCTTCGCGAACTTTACGACAAGGGCGAATTGACGAATGTGATCAATCGAATTGTAGAGAATATGAACCATCGCTTTTTGCTTCGTGTGGTCCAGGAGGATTTCAAATCTCACGATTTGGGTTCGGCGAAAGAGTTGCTTCTTCACGATTTTCCTGCAGAGCGCGCTACCGTTCTTTACGACATCGACGAAAAGAAGGTTGTAGAACGCTTAAAGGCGATCATCGAGGTTAAGGAAAAGTGTGAGACAACGGTCGCGGTCACGCAGGAGCATATTGAAAAGGTTAAGAAGTATCTTTTGATGTTGGATCTTATCGTGGACTGCTCCGAACGTTACGAGAGCGGAAGACACACGGAGCATACCGTGTTTGTTCAGCCCGGTATGCGTTATGCTATCGCAAAGGCACTTGTCTATTCGCTGATGCAGGACAAATATTTTGGCTCGGTATCGGAGCTTGATAAGGAATATATCGTTGCCAAGATTCTCGATGATGTCAAGGGCAGAATGCTCGAAGACATCGTTCTTCTTGAAACCTATAAATCTGTTTCTCGTAATGAAGAAGTGTTTAAATTTAAATTTGATAACGGCGGCGAGTACGATATGGTGATCTACGATAAGAGTAGACACACCTGTTACCTCTACGAGATCAAGCACAGCACCGAAATTGTAGAAAGACAGACACGTTACCTGAGGGACATAGAAAGGTGCAAAGCTGTAGAAGCAAAATTCGGCACGATTACAGGTAAATACGTCCTCTATCGCGGAGAAGACAAAACTGTAGATGATGTAGAGTATTTGAACGTGGAGCAGTTTCTGTGCGGACTAAAATAATATACCGCAAAAACAAAGCAA
>JAZSFW010000077.1:0-10955 GCA_045532445.1 Acetatifactor sp.
GATCAGTCTTGCAGAGAGCATGCCTCCTGTACAAGACTCTGCACAGGTAAAGGTTAATTCATTGGCGATCATCAGATCAACCACTGCTTTCTCCAGGGTCACATCTTCTTCTGTACTATAAATATCATAGCCAAATCGGGATTTGAGCTCCTTCATGATAGGCTTGTTCAGCTTCTTGGCCTCTTTTTCATTTTCAGCCTTGGCTGTCACACGAATGTGAACCTCACCCGGCTTTGCGTAAGTGGCAATGGTAGGATTGGTCTGAGAATCGATCAGATCCATCAGCATGGTCTCTGCCTTGCTTTCCCCTACGCCGCAAAGCTTCACAGTCTGAGAGTAAATGACACCCGGCTCCAATGCTTCCAAATAGGGGACTACACTCTCCTCAAACATAGGCTTTAATTCCCCCGGAGGTCCCGGCAGCAAAACCACGTGCCTATTATCCTTCTCCATAATGATTCCGGGCGCTGTACCATTGTGATTTGTCAGCACCTTACTTCCCTCCGGCACCAAAGCCTGCTTCCAATTATTCGCAGTGGCTTCTATCCCTCTTTTTTTGAAATATGCTTCTATGGCTGCCTTGCTGGCTTCGTCCATCAGCAATTCTTTTCCCATGACAGCTGCCGCAGTCTCCTTGGTCAGATCATCCTCTGTGGGACCAAGACCTCCTGACAAGATCACCACATCAGAGCGTCCGATGGCTGTAGCAATAGCCTCCTTCAGACGTCCCTCATTGTCGCCAACCACGGACTGATAATAGCAGGACAAGCCCAGGCCGGCACATTTTTCAGCCAAATAAGCTCCATTGGTATTTACAATATTTCCCAGCAATAATTCTGTTCCTACACATATAATTTCAACTGTCATAGATTTCTCCCTCAAAAGTATCCTTTCATCCAGCTTATTTTGTCTCTTTCATAACTGACTTATTCTTCAAAATATAATCCAACAGAGAGATTACTGTCAAAGCCAAAGCAATCCACATGATAATATCCGTCAGAATCTGAAGCCACGAAAGATTGGCGATCATCAAGCAGATCATGATCATCTGGAAGGTTGTCTTAAATTTACCCCAGTAACTGGCAGCAATCACCACTCCATTATCGGAAGCAACCAGTCTAAAACCGCTGATGATAAATTCACGGCTGATAATGATGATCACTACCCAGGATGGAATCCTTCCAAGCTCGATCAATGCGATCATGGCAGCACATACCAAGAGCTTATCTGCCAAAGGATCCATAAATTTACCGAAATTAGTGACCAGATTGTATTTTCTGGCAATCTTGCCATCAATCAGGTCTGTCAGGCTGGCCACAATAAAGAGTACCAATGCAATCCAGTCTGTATAGCCAAAATCGCCAAACCATCCGGCGTGTCCACCCAGGAGCAGCAGGATAAAAGGAACAATCAGTATCATTCGAATAATAGTCAATTTATTAGGAAGATTCATATTCTTTCTCCTCTCATGCTTTTACAGCAAATATATTTTCCGCTTTCCTCTGTCGGCTAGCCTTCCTCATGGTACATCTCGCCGATCAGATCATATTCATTGGATCCGGTCACCAGCACCTTTACAAAATCTCCGGTCACTAAGGTTGCCGCAGTGTTCAGGAATAAATAGCCATCTACATTGGGTGCGTCCCGATAAGTCCTGGTCACATAAGCATCCTCATCTGCAATCTTGCCTTCCACCATAACCGTCAGCACCTGGCCGATCATATCCTCTGCCTTCTCAAAGGCAATCTCCTGCTGAAGCTCCATCAGTTCTTCCTGGCGTCTTAGCTTTGTCTCTTCTTCTACCTGATCCGGCATTAACGCTGCCGCCGTGTCTTCTTCCTGGGAATAGGTAAATACTCCCAGCCTGTCAAATTCCATTTCATCCACAAATTGCAGCAAATCTTCATGGTCTTCCTGCGTTTCTCCCGGGAAACCGGTGATTAACGTGGTTCGCAGGCAGATATCAGGGATCGCCTCCCGCAGCCTGTCTATCATCTGACGCAGCTGCTCCTGGTTCGTACGCCGTCCCATCCGTTTCAAGATCCGGTCAGATGCATGCTGAATGGGGATATCCAGATAATGGCATACCTTAGGCTCTGAGGCAATGACCTCAATCAGCTCCTCTGTAATTTCCTCCGGATAACAATAAAGAATCCTGATCCAGTAGATCCCACTGATCTGTGCAAGCTCCTTAAGAAGCTGCGGCAGCATTTTCTTACCATAGAGATCCACACCATACAGGGTCGTCTCCTGGGCTACCAGAATCAGCTCTTTTACACCACCTTCTGCAAGCTCTTCCGCTTCCTTAAGCAGGCTTTCCATTGGTAAACTGCGGTATGAGCCTCGCACCTTAGGTATAATACAATAAGTACAATGTTTATCGCAGCCTTCCGCGATCTTCAAATATGCAAAATGTCCACCTGTGGTGACGACTCTCTTCTGTCCCGTCACAGGCTTTGCATTAATATCCTCATAGTGATTCTCACTTTTCCCGGCTAATACCTCTTCCACTGCCGCTACAATTTTATCAATGGCTGTGGTACCCACAATCGCATCAACCTGCGGGATCTCCTGCTGGATCTCCTCCCGATAACGCTGGGCCAGACAACCGGCAGCGATCAACGCCTTGATCTGCCCGCTCTCCCGAAGAAGCGCCATCTCCAGCAAAGTATTGATGCTTTCTTCCTTTGCATCGTTGATAAAACAGCAGGTGTTCACTACCACAATATCTGCCTGCGTCTCATCATCTGTAAAGGTAAACCCCTTCTCAGTCAACATACCCAGCATCATCTCAGAATCCACCAGATTCTTGTCGCATCCAAGGGAAATAAACAATATTTTCATCCTATGATTAATCCTTTCCGTCTAAAAAACCCTCTCCCTGTGTGGCAATGTTCAAAATACCATCGGGTTCACGCTCAAGAAGCAGAAACACGGTTCGTCGGTTTCTGCTTCTTACAGCGGTTAGAATACTCCGCATTTTATGCTTCTTCGTCACTCAGGATCTTAATTTTACCCTGATTCAGTTCTTCTACAGCGATAGACAGGGATTTGCTTGACTTCTCCTGTACCAGCGCTTCTTCACCGCTGATCAGCTGTCTTGCTCTTTTGGCAGTAGCCATAACGATGGAGTAACGGCTGTTTACAACAGGCGCTTCACCAGGCTCTACCTCACTGTTTACTACTTTCATTAAATCGGAATAAGATGGATGTAACATTATAATTCTCCTTTCGAAAACGCTTTCAGCTCTTCTCTGATCTCTTTTATAAATTCTTTTCTGCGTACAGGTGCCTTGCGGGCTGCTTCCACAAGACCATGAATCTCCCGTACACATTCCTCTAAATCGTCATTCACAACTATATAATCATAGGCTTCTATGCCTTCTGATTCCTCATAAGCTCTGGCAAGACGCTTATTGATCACTTCCTGGGTTTCCGTTCCTCTTCCCACCAGTCTGCGCTCCAATTCCTTCGCATTAGGAGGTGTCACGAATAAAAGAAGACTCTCAGGAAATTTCTCTTTCACCTTAAGGGCACCTTGTATCTCAATCTCCAGGATCACATCTTTGCCCGCCTCCAGCTGCTTTTCCACATAAGCCCTGGGGGTCCCATAATAATTACTGCAATAGCAGGCATACTCAATCAGTCCGTCCTCTGCGATGGTACGCTCAAACTGCTCCTTTGTCGAAAAAAAGTAAGCCACACCCTCTTCTTCCCCTTCTCTTGGGCTTCTGGTGGTCATGGACACGGAAAGGGCATAATTGTCGTAAACCTGAAGCAGGCGCTTCATCAAAGTCCCCTTACCGGCTCCGGAAAACCCGGACACCACAATAAGCACTCCTTTACGCTTCATCCTCATACTCCTCCTCTTGCTTTCCCTCTCTTTGGGGCAAAGGATCAAGTCCTGCCTGTGCCCTGCCTGTGATCGTCTCCGGCAAAAGTGCCGACAATACAATCTGGCTGTTCTCCATCACAAGCACAGCCTTCGTCTTACGCCCCTGGGTCGCATCGATGGCGATGCCTTTCTCCTTGGCATTCTGTACCATCCTTTTTACCGGTGCAGAATCCGGGCTGACAATGGCAATGATCTTGGATGTGTTCACCATATTGCCAAAGCCGATATGGATTAGTTTGTTCATGCGTGATTCCCCTTTTGGTTTACGGTTTCTTCCGTTCACGGAAGCGCCATTCGCAAAGGCACCTTCGGTGCTTTCTCGCCGCTTCGCGGCTAACTTTGCTCATAATATGGCGCTCCCTTCGTCAGCTCAGACATAAAAAGCTGCATGCGAGCATGCGCTTTTTATGTCAGTGCTGACGCGTGAACTGGTTACTCAATGTTTTGGATCTGTTCCCTAACCTTCTCGATCTCAGTCTTTAACTCAATGGCACAATTGGATACCTGAAGATCATTGGCCTTTGACAGGATCGTATTGGCCTCACGGTTCATTTCCTGTGCAATGAAATCCAGCTTTCGTCCGATACTGCCGCCTTCTATCAAAGTGGATTTCGTGGTTTCGATGTGGCTGCGAAGGCGCACCAATTCTTCGTCTACGCAGATCCGGTCAGCCATGATAGCCACCTCAGTCAGCAATCTGCTTTCGTCAATCTTCACATCTTCCAAAAGCTCTCTGACCTTGTCTGCCAGCTTTTCATGGTACTCTGCTAAAATCTGAGGGGAACGCTCACCGATAAAATCTGCCAGTGCAAGCATCCCATCCAGCTTACCGATCAGATCGTCTTTCAGGTTCTCACCTTCCACGATCCTGGTCTGTACAAAGCCTTCTGCTGCTCCGGTCACAGCTCTTAGCAATTCCTTCCACAATTCTTCCTCATCAAGCACCTGTTCGTCCATGGTAAAAACTTCAGGATACTTAGACAAGGTGGATACTCTCACATCATTGTCCAGCTGAAACTCCTCTGCCATCTGATCCAAGTATTTCAAATACTCGGCAGCCACTTCCCGATTGTAATGGACTGTGGTGTTGCTCTCGCTAAAATCCTCATAGGTAATAAAAATATCCACTTTTCCCCTGGAAATATACTTCTTTAATTCCGCACGGATAGCAGACTCAAAAAAATTAAACTTCTTGGGCATCTTGATATTGACGTCCAGGTAACGGTGATTCACAGATTTCATCTCCACCGTGAATTTACGGTTATTTTCAGCAACCTCACATCTGCCGAAACCAGTCATACTCTTTATCATATCCAAGCTCCAATCTTATCTTGAGAGTATATTTTTACTTTCTTATTATAAAGTAAGATTTGGAAAGCGTCAAGAGTACACTTTATAAAGTTGTCCAACGAAGGTGTTTCTTTTTCCGCAAAAATCTGCTATACTATTTGGGAATAAGATGATTCAGGAAAACAAGCATCAGAAACGAGGTATCTCTATGGCATTTGACGGTATTACAATAGCCTGTATTGTAAAAGAACTGAAAGACTCCCTCTTAGGGGGACGATTATACAAGATAGCACAGCCCGAACCGGATGAGCTTTTGCTGACGATCAAGAATCAAAACGGCCAGAAGCGGCTTTTTTTGTCTGCCAATGCTTCTCTGCCTCTCATATATCTAACCGACACCAATAAACCAAGCCCCCTGACTGCCCCTAATTTCTGCATGCTGCTCAGAAAGCATCTGCAGAACGGACGGATTGTGGATATCTCTCAGCCCGGGCTTGAGCGCATCATACACATCGATATCGAGCATTTGGATGAAATGGGTGATCTAAAGTGCAAACGCCTGGTGGTGGAGATCATGGGAAAGCACAGCAATATCATCTTCTGCAATGAGGAAGGCATGATCCTTGACAGCATCAAGCACGTTTCAGGCTTGGTCAGCAGTGTCAGGGAGGTTCTGCCGGGAAAACCTTATTTTGTGGCACAGACTCAGGATAAGCTGGATGTATTTCAAACTTCTGAAGAGCTGTTTATAGAAACCCTCAAAGCCAAGCCCATGCCTGTATACAAAGCCATTTATTCCGGTTTTACCGGCATCTCTCCCATTATGGCCCAGGAGATATGCTACCAGGCAAGGATTGACGGCGACAGCCCCACAGCTGCGCTGGATTCTGAGCAAAACCGTACTCTGAGCAGCGTCTTTCATGCTTTCGTCCAGAAGCTTCGTTCCGAAGATTTTTCGCCTAATATTGCCTATACAGGTTCCGCACCTGTGGAATTTGCCGCGCTGCCCTTAAGCATGTACACAAGCGGCCAAGATCATACCGTCCCTTACGAATCCATGTCTGAACTGTTAGAGACTTATTATGCAGAAAAGAATACACTGACCCGCATCCGCCAGAAATCTTCTGATCTGCGCCGCATTGTACAGACTGCTTTAGAACGTAATATCAAAAAATATGATCTGCAGATCAGACAGATGAAAGACACCGAAAAGCGTGACACCTATCGGATCTACGGGGAACTGCTCAACACCTATGGTTACAATGTAGCCCCCGGCAGTAAGTCTATGGAAGCGCTGAATTACTACACCGATGAAATGATCACCATCCCCCTGGATCCTACCATGACGCCCCAGGAGAATGCCAAGAAGTACTTTGAAAAATATAACAAGCTGAAACGTACCTATGAGGCTTTGGCAGAGCTCACCAAAGAAGTCAAAGAGGAAATCCAGCACCTGGAATCTATCAGTGCAGCCCTGGATATTGCCCTTTTGGAAGAAGACTTGGTAGAAATCAAGGAAGAACTGACAGAAAGCGGCTATATCAAGCGAAAAGGCGGCACGAAAAAGGTCAAAGTTACCAGCAAACCTTTTCACTATGTGAGCAGTGACGGTTTTCATATTTATGTTGGAAAAAATAATTATCAGAACGATGAACTCACCTTTCAATTGGCCACCGGCAATGACTGGTGGTTCCATGCAAAAGGTATGGCAGGTTCCCATGTGATCGTAAAGACGGAAGGGGCTTTGGAGCTTCCTGACAGGACATTTGAAGAAGCCGGACGCCTGGCAGCCTACTACTCCAAGGGCCGCGGTCAGGATAAAGTTGAGATAGACTATATTCAGAAGAAACATGTAAAAAAGCCCAACTCCGCTAAGCCAGGCTTTGTGGTTTACTATACCAATTATTCACTGATGATCGATTCCGACATATCAGGGATCACACAGATCTTATGATCTAGCGCATCAGCTTACACTTTTTTGCTGCTTTCACCAACAGATAACCCTTTGGAATGGACCGAAGTTCCTGTTCATTCACTCCGCGAAAGGCGATCAACATCACAAAATAGACACACACTGCGATGGCAATTGCCGGAATCACCGAAACAATCGTGGAAGAGGTGAACAGATAGATCAGATCATACACAAGCCACGCGATTGCTCCCATGAATGCAGCAGCCAACAGAGGAAGGGCAAAAGTATGAACGATCTCCTGCCGGTAACCAATTGCTCTGCGTACCGCCAACTGATTCAAAATGCACATCAGACCGGAATATACCACATTTGCAATGACCAGCGCATACAGATCCAAGTCTGTCAGAAGCAACAGACCGATCAACGTCACTGTCTGCACAGCCAGCGCAATGGCTGCATTGTAAATGGGTGTATTTACTTTTCCAATCCCTTGCAGGATGGAACTGCTCAAAGTGGACAGCGAGAAGAAAACAACGGTTACTGCCAGTGCCATCAACAGCTTGGCAGCCATATCTATGGTCTCTTTCTGGGGGAAAAGCAGCCAGGTCACAGGTTTCGCCAGCACTGCCAAGCCCACTGCAGAGGGAATGGCGATCAGCATCGTGGTTTTTATGGCCATACTGATCTTCTCTCTCGCCTGTCCAATCTCTTTTTTGGCAACAAGCTGCGCTACAGAGGGGATCATGGCAGATGCCATGGCTGAAGCAAAGGCCAGAGGAATATTGCTGATCGTCACTGCTTTGTAAGAAAATATACCATAATTGGCATAAGCCGTGGTCTCTTCGATCTCTTTCACAAAACGGTACAATTTCAAATATACAACAGAATTCAGCGAAGTACTTAAGTTATACGCTGCTGTACTCAAAATAAAGGGCGTTACCACCTGTACAATCGTCTTGGATATATCGTGGTAAGAATCCATGTTCCTTGTTTTATCCCTGTAAATGCGTTTATGGATCAGCTTTTTGTTCAGCCCATAAATTCCCCACATAAACAAAAGACCTGCCAGCACACCAGCTCCTGTACCCAGAGCACTGCCCATGGCTCCATACATGGCTTTGTTGGTCTCATGAAAGGCATGATAACCGGCACCAACTGCCCCCAAAACCATGCCATACACGGCAGGCTGGGACTTTAACTGGGCATCCATCTCTATTCCTGCTTGTGCATCCCCTGTAAATAGCCGGATCAGTATCATGGCCGCAACTATGCTGACCACTGCATTGGCGATCTGTTCCAGAATCTGGGATACGGAAGTCTGCACCATACTCTTGTGCGCCTGGAAATAACCTCTTAACACGCCAAGAAGCCCATACAGAAAAATAGTAGGGGCAAACACACGAAGCACCGGAATCGCTCCGCCATCCACCAAAAGACCTGCGCCAAAAAACAAAAACAAGCTGGCGATACCGCCTATGATCAGCACATACCAGGTAGAGCAGATAAACACTCTGTGGGCATTGCGGTACTCTCGCACTGCCAGCTTCTGGGCTATCACCTTTGAAATTGCTGATGGGATACTATAGGATGAGATCAGCAAAACAATGGTATAAATGCTGTAAGCCGCCTGGTAGTAACCGCTTCCCAGGTCTCCGATGACAGCAGCCAAAGGGCTCCTGTATAAGAGCCCTATGATCCTGCTTATTAATCCTGCTGCCGCTAAAATGCTGGCTTGCACAACAAAATTATCTTTTTGTCCGAAGTTATCCCTTTTATTCTCCATACACCTAACCAATCAGCCAGTCATACATCTCCTGATATTTCTTAGCTGATACATTCCAGGAAAAGTCCGAAGCCATTGCTCTGTCTACGATCTTATTCCAGTCTCTCTTTCTATCATAGTAAATACGCTCTGCATAACGGATGGTATGAAGCATCTCGTGTGCATTAAAATTAGCAAAACTAAAACCGGTACCAGTACCTTCATACTCATTATACGGCTCTACGGTATCCTTTAAACCGCCTGTTTCGCGCACAATCGGCAAGGCTCCATAGCGCAGACTGATCAATTGGCTCAAACCACAGGGTTCAAACAATGACGGCATCAAAAAGGCATCACTGGACGCATAAATTTTGTGCGAAAGGGCATCAGAATAAAAAATATTCGCTGATACCTTACCCGGATATTTCTGCTCGAAGTGACGGAAACAATTCTCAAATCTCTCCTCACCGGTGCCAAGTACTACCAGCTGAATGTCATCCTGACACAGTTCATCCATCACATGCTCGATCAGATCCAGACCTTTTTGATCTGTCAGACGGGAAACTATGCCAATCATCATCTTACTGCCATCCTGCATAAGACCCAGTTCCTTTTGCAGTTTTCTCTTATTTTTAATCTTTTCCTTTCGGAAATTCATGGCGTGATACTGCTTAGCGATATAGGGATCCGTCTCCGGATTAAATTCTTCATAATCGATACCGTTCACAATCCCCTTTAAATCATTGCATTTTGCGCGCAAAAGACCGTCCAACCCCTCACCGTAAAACGGTGTCTTGATCTCCTCAGCATAGGTATTGCTCACTGTCGTGATCGTATCTGCAAACACCAGACCACCTTTCAGCAGATTGGCATCATAATAAGCCTCCAATGCTTCTGTGGTAAAATACTGATCCGGAAACCCCGTAATACTCTGCACTGTCTGCAGATTCCATTTGCCCTGGAACTTCAGATTGTGAATGGTCATAACCGTTTTGATCTCTTTGTAAAAACTGTTTTCCTGAAATCTCTCACTCAGATATACCGGGATCAAACCGGTCTGCCAGTCATGGCAATGTATCACATTCGGACAAAAATCAATGACAGCAAGGAACGACAATACCGCCTTTGAGAAATAGGCGTATTTCTCAATCTCATATCGTCCATCATCGCTGTAAGGCTTAGGGCCGTTGAAATAATCTTCGTTATCAATAAAATAAAACTTGATACCCTCAACCTCTGCACCCAGAATTCCTACATATACCTGTTTCCAGTTAAAATCCATATAAAAATGCCCAATCGGTTCAAGCTTATCCTTCATTTCCTGCTTCATGCAGCCATATTTCGGAAGTACCACACGCACATCATAAGCGTCCTTGTCAATGTACTTTGGCAAAGAACCCACTACGTCTGCCAATCCCCCGGTTTTAATAAAGGGGACCCCTTCCGATGCCGCAAATAAAACTTTTTTCATCTACAATCCTCCAAAATGCTTGTTGTATTGCTACTTTCCTATTATACATCATTTACCGCAATTCGAAAAGTGTTTTCCGAAAAAAACAGGCTTGTCCAGCATTGGCATTTTTTGACAAAAAAAACCTCAGTGACATTTATTCACTGAGGTGAAACAAGCTGCTGACGGGAATCGGACCCGTGACCTCCGCACTACCAATGCGACGCTCTACCGACTGAGCCACAGCAGCATCATGGTGTTTACACCAACGAAGTGTATTATATCATAGGGGAAAAGATTTTGTCAATGTTAGAATGATATTTAATTTATATAGTAAAACGGATATCTGCCTGTTATAATGTAAAGCATACGAAAAGACGGTGGAGAAGTAGAAGATGTCGGAAATAATAGAATTAAAAGGAAACTATATAACAGTCAGGCGTAAAGAAAACGGTGAGAAGACTTATGGAGGAGATCAGGGATTTTTTAAGTCAGAAAGTAAAGAAAATCGGAAATATCAATGTGGGTGCGGGATTATTGCATTTAGTGATTTGTTGCTTTATTTAGCAAGCCGTAACAAGGGGTATTGTATTGCGGAAAATAAAGACTATATTAATCGGGAATTATCGGAAGAAAATTATAAGGA
>JAZSFW010000014.1:0-3241 GCA_045532445.1 Acetatifactor sp.
TCGCCCCGCTGCAGCACCTTGCGGATGGATTTGACCAGGTGGATATCCGTGGTGAATTTTCTGGTGGCAATGGCACCGATCCACTCCAACAGACAAGCTTTCCTATAATAACCATCCAGATTCACTACGTTGTTCACCCGATGAGGTGTAGTGGCCATGGCCACCAACTCAAAATCAATAAAGTGCATGTGATTGCTGAGTAACATATAAGGGGGCTTTAGATTCTCCATTCCAATCTTCTCCACCTTATATTTTTTACCCATCAGGCAAATCTTCGACAGCACCCAGATCAGCCAGACCCAGAAAAGCCCCTGGCGCTTGGGAAACTTAGCCGTATTATACCGCTTTTTATTCCTATAATTTACTTCAATATCCACTCTTGTCCCCTCAAAAAGATCATCTCTTCAAAACATCAATTTCTTCTTTTATAGTTTCTTCATCCGGTGCCTCACCTGACATCTCTTCTTCTGCCATCACTTTCGCCTGTTTTCCCGCATTTCTGGCATTCACATTCTCGCGGAGCAGTGTGTAGATTGTAGCCAGCAACGGAATAAAGAACAGCATTCCTGCTACACCGAAAAGGCTCCCGCCCAGGCTCACTGCCATCAACACCCAGATAGAAGGAAGACCTACGGAATTGCCCACTACTTTAGGGTAGATCAGATTACCCTCCAGCTGCTGTATGATCAGGAACATGATCACGAACCAAAACGCCATCACAGGATTCTCGATCAGGATCAGGAATGCTCCCACTACGCAGCCGATAAATGCGCCCACAATGGGAATCAATGCCGTAAAACCAATCAGCACCCCAACCATAAATGCATAGGGCATTCTAAAGATGGACATGGCGATCACAAACATAGTCCCCAGAATCACCGCCTCAAGGCACTGTCCACTGATAAAACTGCCGAAATTTTTATGCAGCATAGAAAGTACTTTCAGCACACATCCTCCTGCTTTGGGAGAAAGGTATGCGGTAATAATGCGGCTTCCCTGATCTGCCAGTTTTTCCTTCTGCACCAGAATATAAAGTGCAAAAATGAAGGATATGATGCCATTGAATACTCCACCGATAATATTACCGGCCACATTGACAGTAGAAGTCAACACATTTCCCACTCCGCTTTTTAAGAAGCCAAACACGGAATCTGTAATCGCATCCCAATTGATCTGTATATTCTGCAGCGCCATCACCTGCTCTGTCAGTTTCGGATAATCTTCCGACATTTTGATCAGTTTTTCTGCAGTATCCTCAATAAATTCCGGAATCTTGGCTCCCAGATCATAAAAGGTCTGGGATATCTGAGGCACTACCGTTCCTACTACCAAATAAAGGATCAGAGCCACAAAAACAATGGCTGCAATCAAGCTGACAGGGCGTTTTAACGCCTTTGCCGCCTTCCCCTTCCATTTACCCAGGATTTTATTCTCGATAGACCGCATGGGCAAATTCAAAATAAACGCAATAATGCCACCGATAATAAAAGGCCTGAAAATATCAAAGCACAACACAATGCCCCGGTACACCAGACTGCTGTGCATCACAATCAGTACCAGCACTGCAGCAAATATCAGCAGGCCGCCTATCTGTTTTATCTTTTCTTTGCTAAAACCCATCTTATCCTCCATCTTAAAGCGTATCGCAAAACCCTTAAGTCCAATTTCCCATTATTGCCTTCATCGGCCCCACGGGAATCGCAAAAATTATAATTCTTTCAGAGCGTCGGTCAACGCTTTTACATTTTCTTCCTTCGTAGCCCAGCTGGTACAGAAGCGCACTGCGCTGTGGGTCTCGTCAACACGGCTGTCGTAGCAGAAGCCGAACTTCTCAGACAATTTATCCAGATCAGCATCCGGCAGGATCACGAAGATCTGGTTGGTCCGGTTGGGCACCAGATAAGGATAACCTTTGGCATCAAAAGCAGCACGCAGCTTTTCTGCCAAAGAGATAGCATGAGCCGCGATTTCCTCATACAGTCCGTCGGTAAACAGAGCATCAAACTGCAGACCCAGAAGTCGTCCTTTGGCCAGCATACCGCCCTTTTGCTTAATGTGATATCTGAAATCCTGCTTTAGTTCTGCATTGCTGATGACAACCGCCTCTCCAAAGAGGGCTCCCACTTTTGTGCCGCCGATATAAAATACATCGCATAGTTCTGCAATATCAGCCATGGTCAGATCATTGTCAGGTGCCGCCAGCGCGTATCCCAACCGGGCACCATCCATAAACAGGTAGAAACCACGCTCCCTGCACACCTTAGAAAGCGCAGTAAGTTCATCCTTGCTGTAAATAGTTCCAAGCTCTGTAGGATGGGAAATATAGACCATCTTGGGCTGCACGGTGTGCTCAAAGCTGTCGTTGTTCACGTGACTCCAATAAGCTGCCTCCACTTGCGCTGCAGTAATCTTGCCGTCCCCACTGGGAAGTCCCAGTACCTTGTGGCCGTACGCTTCCACCGCACCGGTCTCATGCACGTTAATATGTCCGGTATGTGCACAGAGCACTCCCTGGTGGGAGCGAAGCGCCGCGTCAATCACCGTCATATTGGTCTGGGTACCTCCTACCAGAAAATGCACTGCCAGATCTTCATTGCCGCATTTTTCTCTTATTTTAGCTGCTGCTGCGCTGCAGTAAGGGTCTTCCCCGTAGCCTACCGTCTGCTCCATGTTGGTTGCAATCAGGCGCTCCAGTACTTTAGAATGTGCCCCCTCGTTATAATCACACTGAAAAAGAATCTTTCCGCTCATTTGTTATTTCTTCCTTCTCTCTCTTACTTTTATTCTTTTATCAATCCTTTGTCTCCAGCAATTTCACCAGATAATCCCACACTCTCGCCACAGAAGAAATGCTCAGGGTCTCCTCCGTGGTGTGGATGTCCCGCATATCGGGTCCCATAGACACGCAGTCAGGATCCTTGATTTTGCTTCCCAGGATACCGCACTCCAATCCGGCATGAATCGCTTCAACCTTAGGCTCTGTGCCATACATTTCTCTATATACTTGCATCATCTTCTCGCGAAGAGGAGACTCCACACGATACTGCCAACCGGGGTACTCACCGCTGATTTCCATATCAGCGCCTGCCAGCTCCGTTATAACAGCAAGCTTGGCGATCAAAGCCTCTTTGGCACTCTCCACACTGCTTCGCACGTTGAAACGCGCACCAATCGCGGGACCATTCTTTTCCCCCGTGCCATTTTCAGCCACACCGCTTTCGCCGCCGGCACCAAGACTGTG
>JAZSFW010000305.1:0-14610 GCA_045532445.1 Acetatifactor sp.
GGGGTTGAGCTTCCCAGCTTCTATTCCCTTTCCATCGATGATGTACATGAACCTTTCTTCTGCCAGTGTGATGAGTGTGCCAAGACAATTAAGGAAGCAGGTTACACCGGATATGCGTTGAAGTTTGTCAATAAAGTAGCTAGAGAAGTGGCAAAGGTTTATCCTTTTGCCAAGATAGAGATCCTTGTATATCTGAACTTTATTGAGCCGCCCAAGGATGGCACTTTGCCTGAGAAGAACTTGGTTGTTCAGCTTGCAGACCTTTTCAGTGATATGCTGCGTGACATTTATGCGCCTACCAATGAAGAGTATTTCCGTTTGCTGAAGTCCTGGTCAGAGATCTGCAAAAAGGCTGGCTGTGATTTATATATTTACGATTATCTGTATCAAATACGTACAAGCTATCCGCTGCCCATTTTCTACCGCCTTAAGAAAACAACGAAGGCATATCAGGAATACGGCGTCAAAGGAATCTTTACAGAAGCGCAGAACAGCATGACAGATGTTTATGAACTGAATAAGTATGTTCTGACGCATTTGCTGGAGGATCCCGATGCGGATGATGAGGCGCTGATAGATGATTTTGTAAACCGTTATTATGGCAAGGCAGCAGGATATGTCAAAGAGTATTTCGAGCTTCTTCGTGACACTTCGGAAAGAAACAATATGCATGTTCTGTGCTGTGGAGAAGATAGCCGTTATAACTACATAGACGAACAGGCCGCTATCAAAGGCTCTTGGCTTCTTGATCAGGCCAAGGAGGCAGTTGTATCCCAGAAGCCTTATGAAGGCCGCGTAAATTGGCTGAGAAAATCACTGGATGCTGTAATCCTTTATAAGTTCTTTGAACTGAAGAAACTGGCAGAGTCAAAGGGCGAGAAGTTTGATTTTGATATCAAGACCCTGAAAGAGCGGATCGTAGCCGCTTTGGATGAGTATGCATTGACTCCTAAGGGAATGCAATCTCCGGCCAGCGTCAACATGGATAAAGAATATTTCTTAAATATGCCTGAGGAAGAAGAGAAATTTGATATTCCGGAGGCGCTTATGAATGTAGAGGAGAAGGATATCTACCAGTCCACACTGTTACATATGCCGAAATATTCCAGGGATTATGCGGCAGAAGCGTACGGTTACGCTGAGGTAGAAGATAAGGATGCCTCTGTTTCCAAAGTTATGAAGGTAAGCTTTGATAAAGCGACAGGAGCCATTGTGGGATTGGCATTGAAGCCTACCAACAAGGATGTGGAAGTTCCCAGTCCGATCACCTTTAAGCTGCAGAAAGAAGACGGAGCTGTTGCGGTGGCAGATTATTACAAGGAAGATTTGATTCCGGATGAATACCATCTGTACTATATCGGAAGTGTATCGGGGATTTCCAAGTCACTTAACACCCGATTAGCCCTTCCCGGAGGTATCAGCTCCATCAATCTCTCAGGACTTGCGGTGACCTTCCCTATGGATGCCTGCGATGTCTATGTGTCAATAAAGTACACAGGTGAAGTGTACGGAGGAAAGCCTGAAGATGAAAACGCAATTTACTTCGAGCGCTTGATTGTTGTGAGAAAGTAATTGTAGGAAAAACGACAGACAATTTTACCAGTTCCTAAGCAAAAAGCAAATCCAGAATCGAATCTCCGAAAAAGATTTTGATTCTGGATTTGTTAATTAAGAAAGTTTTGCGGACATTGCCTCATAAGTAGGTACAGCTACCTTGTACTGAGCGCCCATCCGCACCACTTCATGTACCAGCCCATCTACCTCGGACTGCTTTCCGTCCCGGATATCGCGATGCATGGAAGCGGTAGCACCGGGCGCCAGTCCATCCATCAGCTTTAAATTGATCTGTACAATGTCCTCGGGAAGTCCGATGCCCATGGCGTCAGACAAGGCCTTTACTTCCTGTACCAGTGCGATAAAGGTATCCCGAAGAACCCCTTCTCTTTGCACGGCATCTGCAGTCACATCATAGGCTGCGCCCACCGCAGCCATGGGAGAGACAAAGGAAAACTTTTGTAAGGTGTCTTTCTCCACCTGGGAGGAGAGAAGCGGGGTAATGCCTGCCTCGGACAGATCCTTCTCTACCAGCTTAAGGATGGGCATGACCATCTCACAGATAGAATCACTGGTGCCTTTTCGCAGACCGAACACCACCCGAAAGATATTGTTGGGCATAAAAATGGTTCCGGGCTTTTTGATCTGGGATACAATATAGATACAGCCGTCTGTCACATGGATCTGAGGAAGCTGTTCCTGCAGCTTCTTCCCTGTGCCGTAAATGTTTAATATGGGGATGACAATGGTATGGGGTGCAGCAACTCTGCGGATAAAAGGCACTGCCTCATCCATGGAGTAGCCTTTGACACAGAGGATGATCACGTCAGGAATCTCTGCATAGTCGTCCATGGTGCAGGCTTTTACTGGGACTGTAAAATTGCCTTCTGAAGTCTCAAATTGTAAGCCTTTTTCCTGCATTTGCCGCAGGTGTTCCCCTCTGGCGATGAGAGTGACATCTTTGCCGGCTCTTGCTAAAAATCCGCCGATGGGTCCGCCGGTACCACCGGCGCCGATGATTAAATATTTCATAGGAAACACTCCGTTCTTTTCGTATTGCTTATAGTGTAATGTAAAATATAAAAAAAAGCAAGAAGATTGTCTTGAAGCCAGGATACAAAATTTAGGTAAAACAAGATTTACCAAATCGTACTTGACTAAAATACAAGGAGCGTGGTATACTATACTCACCTTGAAATGGAGGTGGTAAGATGTTTATTGGAAGAGAGCGAGAGCTGAATGCTTTGGAAAAATTATATGGATCGAGTAAGCTTGAATTTGCGGTAATTTACGGTCGCCGCCGAGTGGGCAAAACAGCGCTCATTAACCAATTTATCCGTGATAAAAAAGCAATATATTTTATGGGTGTGGAAAGCAACGCAAAGCAGAACCTTGAAAATTTCAGCAAGAGTATTATGGATTATAGCAGCGCAATAGAAATGGATAACACTTTCCTTTCTTTTCAGGCAGCTTTAGAATATGTGTTTAAGCTTGCAGAAAAAGAACGTCTGATACTTGCAATAGATGAGTATCCGTATGTTGCTCGTTCATCCAAAAGCCTCGCTTCGACTTTGCAATTATTAATAGACAAGTATAAAGACTCTTCCAAGTTAATGCTGATCCTTTGTGGATCATCAATGTCTTATATGGAGGATCATGTTCTGGCTTATAAAGCACCTTTATACGGAAGAAGAACAGCACAAATAAAGATCCTTCCTTTTGATTTTGAGGAAACCTGCCATTATTTAAAAAATCTGTCAGATGAAGACAAAGCTTTTATTTATGGTATTGTTGGAGGCACACCCCAGTATTTATTGCAGATAAATGATGCAATGAGTGTTGAAGACAACATTAAAAGCACATTCCTTAATCCGGTTTCCTTTTTGTATGAGGAACCAATCAATCTCCTGAAGCAGGAGGTGCGTGAGCCCGCTATTTATACAGCGATTATAACAGCAATTGCGGCCGGTGCGTCCCGGATGTCTGAGATTTCGAATAAAGTGGGAGAAGATACCAATGTTTGTTCTATTTATATAAAAAATTTGATAAATCTTGGTATTGTGCAAAAAGAGACGCCTTACGGCGAAAAGACTTCCCGCAAATCAGTTTACTCTATTGAGGACAATATGTTTCGTTTCTGGCACCGCTTCGTATTAGAGAACAATTCCGTTATCGCACGTGGGGCGGCAGATCTGGTGTATAGGAGAATTGAACCGAAATTATCTGATTATATGGGGAAAGTTTTCGAAGATATCTGCAAGCAGTATCTTTGGAAACAACTTCTTTCAGGGAAATGTCCTGTAGAGTTTACTTCAATTGGTCGTTGGTGGGGGAATGATCCGATTGAAAAATGCCAGACTGAGATTGATATTATGGGCGAGCAGGATAAAAATACCGCTCTTTTCGGTGAGTGTAAATGGACAAATGAAAAGGTGGATCTAAGTATTTTGGAAAGGCTTGCAAAGCGTAGTGAGCTGTTTTCTTATAAGAATATCCACCTATATCTCTTTTCCAAGTCTGGATTTACCAAAGGCTGTATCGAAGAGGCGGAAAAAATGGGTAATGTAACGCTGGTAAGTTACGCAGATATTGTTGTGTGATCATAAAGGAGCTGGGATCATGAGTGATTTTTATGGAATAAAGGAAGAAAAGATCAGAGCGTATGCGCGCCTGATCGTGCGTATGGGTATTAATGTGCAGCCCGGTCAGGAGGTTGTGATCAAGTGTCCGGTGGAGCATTATGAATTTGCCAGGTTGTTGATCGCGGAGAGCTACGCTGCCGGCGCAGCGGAGGTCATCATGCAGTGGTCAGATAATGTGGAGGCCAGGCAGCTTTATGAAAATGTTTCGGACCAGGTGTTGTCCACAATCCCACAGTGGAAGGCAGATTCTCTCAATTATTATGCCAAGAGGGGGGCGGGCTTTATCTCGATCAGCGGCAATGATCCGGAGAGCTTCAAGGGAGTAGATCCCAGGAAAATGCAGCTTCGCAGTGTGGCCATGGATAAAGCACTGACAGACTACAATAAATTGCTGATGTCCAGCATGATACCCTGGACGGTGGCAGCAGTTCCCCAGAAGCAGTGGGCGAAGAAGGTCTTTCCCGGCTGCAGTGAGGAAGAGGCCATGGGTAAGCTTTGGGAAAAGATTCTGGAAGCTGTGCGCATAGGGGATCAGGATGTGGTGCAGGCATGGAAAGACCATGATGCTTTCCTGAAAGAAAAGTGCCGGATGCTGAATGAGCACGCTTTTACAAAGCTTCATTACAAGAATAGTTTGGGTACAGACTTTACCGTAGGTCTGGTGAAAAATCACATTTGGGAAGGCGGTTCCGAGACTGCCGGTACAGACGTGGTATTTGAAGCGAACATTCCCACGGAAGAGATCTTCACTATGCCGGATAAGAATGTGGCAGAAGGAACGCTGGTAAGCGCGATGCCCTTAAGCTTTCGTGGTAATCTGATCAAAAACTTTACCCTGACTTTCCATCAGGGGCAGGTGGTAGATTACACTGCCGAGGAGGGATTAGAGTCCTTGAAAACTTTGTTGGAAAGTGATGAAGGTTCCCGCAGGCTGGGTGAGGTGGCGCTGGTGCCCTATTCCTCCCCAATCAGTCGTATGAAGACGCTTTTCTACAACACGCTGTTTGATGAGAATGCCTCCTGTCACTTTGCTCTGGGCGAATGCTACCCGACCACTGTCAAGGGCGGGACAAAAATGAGTGAAGAGGAACTATCAGCCATCGGCGGCAATTCATCAATGAATCATGTGGATTTCATGGTGGGAACAGAGGATTTGACCATAACCGGGATCAAAGAGGATGGAGAAGAGATTGTGATCTTTAAAAAAGGAGACTGGTCACACTAAATCCGGTGTGCCAGTCCTTTCATGTACGCAATAGCCAGCTGCTGTTCCTGGGGATCCAGGGTGCTGAACAGCGATAGACATTCAATTTGTGCAGGTGTCAGCCCCTGCAGACTTTCCTGATCATCAAAAAACTGAATCAGAGAGATTCCGAATCCCTCGCACAGCTTACACAGGGTAGGCAGTGTGGGGGAATTGTTTTTTAAGATCATGGTATTAAGCGTGGAATAAGGTATCTGCGAACGCTTTGCCAGTTCGTAGTAGGTATACCCCCGCTCTTTACAGAGCTCCTTGATCCGGTCAATTGCGTTAAAGTCAGGTGAAATAGGCATCGTATCATTCCTCTCTTGTACATTTCATCAGGTCAATATAGTTTGATGCATTAACGTAATAAAACACTACCTCTATTTTAAGTACTTTAACGAAGAATTCATAGACAATATGTGACGTTATAAATATGATTTTTGAGCGTCATAAACATGAATTTTGGTGGCGTTTTCAAGAAATAGATGCAAAAAAAGTTGCAAAACCATACGAGATAGTGATTTATATTGCATTAAATCTTCCTAATCTGGTTTTTCATTACATACTCTGTGGGTGTTACCCCTGTATGTGCCTTAAAGGTTTTGCAAAAGTGATAGGGACTGGAAAACCCACATTGTTCAGAAACAGCACAGACTTTCAGGCATTTTTCGCGCAACAGCTGCTTGGCCTTGTTGATACGAATATCAATAATAAATTGTTTTGGTGTCATCCCATATCGCTCGGAAAAAAGCTTGCGGAAGTATACTTCGCTGATATTACATTGTTGTGCCAATTCCACGTTGGTCAGATGAGGATTCCAGTAGTTTTCTTCAATATATTGCAGAGCAGGAGAAAGTAAGGAGGGCAAGGCGGTGGTAAACAACCGATGTAGCATGTCGTAAAAAAGGCCGAAAACCTTTAATTTGTTTTCTTCAAAAAAGCTCAGTGCACGCATCTTCTCGTAATCTGATAAATAGGATTCCAGATCATCAATAGGGATTAATAAATGTGTATCGCATAAGGTGCTCAGGCAACTGAAGTTGATCAGGGGAAAGGAGCCGGTTTTGTCGCCGTAGAGCATGTAGCTTTGTCCCTGGGGCAGAATGATGGCGCAGTTTCGGTCCGACACATATTGTACATTATTATGCACGTAAGTGATCTGGCCTTCTGTGCAAAAGGAGAGACCATAGTTTGGCCGGTTATCGATCCATTCTTTTCGTCCTTTGGGTGAGGGGATTGTATAAAGTCCTTCAATATCAGTTATGATGAGAGAGTTTATCTTTTCTCGCATAAAGTGCTCCTTTTCGGGCAAGAGATAATTGTTTACTTATTTAATATAGCATTTTTATTAATAAAAGCAACAATTTTGTGGCAAAAAAGTATCAAAAACCTCAATATATTATCGTTTTACGTATTGAGGAGAGGGAGAGATAGACTTACAATATAAGAAAATATGGTTTGGTGTCATGCCGGAAAACCATAGGATAGAGGAGGAGAGTAAACAATGCGTAAGATTAAAATAGCACAGATTGGGACCAGCATAAACAGCCATGGCAGGACGATCTTTAAGAGTTTGAGAGATCAAACGGATGTGTTTGAGGTTGTAGGTTATGCTTTTCCTGAAAAGGAAGGAGAAAGATTCCCGGAGCAAATGTCTTTTTTTGAGGGGTATCCGGAGCTAACCGTGGAAGAGATCCTTAAGGATCCGGAGATCGAAGCGGTGACCATCGAGACGGAGGAAATTTACCTTACCAAGTATGCCCAGATGGCAGCTGATGCGGGAAAGCATATTCACATGGAGAAGCCGGGGGGAGTAGGCTTGGCTGATTTTGAAAAGCTGGTCAACACCATGAGGAACAATGGGAAAGTATTCCACACCGGGTATATGTACCGTTACAATCCCTGTGTGCTGGAATTAGTGGATAAAGTCAGAAAGGGTGAGCTGGGCGATATTTTATCTGTGGAAGCACAGATGAATTGCAGCCATCCCAAGGAAGTGCGCCAATGGTTTGAAAACTTCCCCGGAGGAATCATGTTCTTCCTGGGCTGTCATCTGATCGATCTTATTTTGCTGATACAGGGAATGCCAAAGAGCGTGATCCCTCTGAATAAGTGTACAGGCTTTGATGGTGTGACAGCAGAGGACTTTGGTATGGCTGTGTTTGAGTATGACAAAGGGATTTCTTTTGCAAAGGTCAATACTTTGGAAGCAGGCGGCTTTTTCAGACGGCAGCTGGTAGTAAGCGGCACCAAGGGTACTGTGGAGTTGAGACCTTTAGAGGCCTATAGCGGAGAGCCCGGTTCCCTTCTCTATACAACGAAGACAGAGTGTTATTCTTTTGACTGGGCTGATCGAGGCAAATCAACGGATTCTGAAATCTATGAGCGCTATGATACGATGATGGCATCTTTTGGCGCTATGGTCCGGGGAGAAAAGGTAAATCCTTATACTTATGATTATGAATTGGATCTGTATCGAACGATCTTACAAGCATGTGGGAGGACTGATTAATGAAAACACAGACAATTGTATTTGTGTCCCCGGGGGTGGCAGAGCTGCAAAGCAGTGAAGTGAGGGAGTTAAATCCCGGTGAGGTGTTGGTAAGGTTAATGGTTTCTTCCATCAGCAGCGGAACAGAGAGAGCCAATCTGATCGGAGATAAGAATGTCAGTGTGGTAGCTTATTATGACAAGGCTGTTTTTCCCAGAATTGTGGGATACAGTTCTTCAGGAGTTGTGGAGAAGGTGGGGGAAGGCGTAACGGATTTGAAATCAGGGGATCGAGTTGCCTTAACCGGAAGTATCCATAGTAAGTATGTGATCATGGATCAGAAAAATGTGCATAAACTTGCGGATGAAGTATCCTTTGAGGAAGCGGCGCTTTGGTACATAGGAACCTTCCCCCTTGCAGCGATTCGCAAATGTAAATTGGAGATCGGAGAAAGTGCCATTGTGATGGGCATGGGAATCCTTGGTCTGATCGCAGTGAAATTACTGCAGGCCGCAGGAGCGGCACCGATTATCGCAGTGGATCCCAACCCGGAGAAAAGAGAACTGGCTCTTAAGCACGGCGCAGATTATGCAGTGGATCCTTTTGCCCCTGATTTTGTTGAGAAAGTCAAAGCCCTGACAGATGGCGGAGCCAACGTGGCAATTGAAGTGACCGGAAACGGAGGCGGCTTAAACGGTGCGCTGGATTGTATGAAAAAGTTCGGAAGAGTAGCACTTCTTGGCTGTACCCGTGACAGTAATTTCAGTATTGATTATTATCACAAAGTACACGGGCCGGGAATCAGCCTGATCGGAGCGCATACCAATGCAAGACCCGGTACGGAATCTTATCCCGGGTATTGGACAAACCGCGATGATGTGATGACAATGCATCGTCTGAATCAATGGGGAAGATTGGATCTGAGTGCTTTGGTCCAGGAAACCCACTCGCCTGAGGAAGCTCCGCAGGTTTTCGCCAGACTGGCAAAAGACAGTGCTTTTCCTGTGGTGCAGTTTGACTGGAGAAGAATTTAAAACATCAAAATGGAGGAAAAGAAGATGTATCAGGATAAAAATGTATTATTGATTGCCGGCGGAGGTACCCTTGGCATGAGTACAGCTAAGGAGCTGCTGCGCTTGGGATGTTTTGTTGATATCCTTTGCCCGGAGGATAAGGTTTCAGATCATGAGCGCCTTGTTTTTCATAAGGGCTGGGCAGAGGAAGCTGTGTTAAAAGAGCTGATCACAAAGAAACATTACCATGGAATTGTAAATTTTGTGCACTATCCGGAGGTGGAGGATTACAAACCCATTCATGCGCTTTTGACAGCGAATACAGATCATCTGATCTTTTTGTCTTCTTACCGCGTGTATGCGGATTTGAAGCATCCGGTTACGGAAGATGCACCGATGCTTTTGGATGTGACAGAGGATAAGCAGTTTCTGGAAACGGAAAAATATGCAATCTCCAAAGCAAAATGTGAAAAGTTCCTGCGTGAGGGTGACAATCTTAAGAATTGCACCATTGTACGCCCAGTAATTTCTTTTTCACACCTGCGATTTGATATTGTAATGTGTTCCAATCAAAAAGTTATAGAGAAAGCCCAAAAAGGACAGGCGATCATGATGCCTGCAAAAGCCAAAAATCTGGTAGCCGGGCTGGATTGGGCAGGCAATTCCGGAAAGCTCATTGCCAATTTGTTGTTCAAGGAAAACACTTTTGGGGAGGCTTACACCATTTCTTCCGCCCAGAATCTTACCTGGGGAGAGGTGGCAGATCTCTATACGAAGCTTATCGGAGCCAAGTTCGAATGGTTGGACCTGGAAGCATTCTGGGAAAGCGGCGAAGAAGAGAGATGGAAAGAATATGCCTTGATTTATGACAGATTGTTTGACCGTACCATTGATAACACCAAAGTGCTTGAGGCAACGGGGCTGAAAGCGGAGGATTTCGTTTCTATCGAGGAAGGAATCAAGATTGAGCTTGCAAAAGTTCAGTAATGTAGGAGGGCAAGTCGATGAATTTCGAAAATAAGGTTGCCATTTCTACCGGAGCTGCATCCGGTATGGGGCTTTTGTTTGCGCAGGAATGGGTCAGACTTGGCGGTTACGCAGTGCTGTGTGATGTAAATCAAGAGGTATTGGAGCAGAAGGTTGCAGAAATAAACAAGCAGTATGCTGGAAAAGCAATTGGTGTTACCTGTGACGTAAGAGATTATGAACAGGTATGTGCAGTAAGAGATAAAGCAGTGGAAACCTTTGGCAGAATCGATGTGATGGTCAATTTTGCCGGGGGAACTGCCGTTAGGATGCGGAAAGTAGATCGGGAAAAGTATCCGGAGTTTCCGGATGTGCCTATTGAGGTGTATGATTGGGGACTTGATGTTAATCTGAAGGGACCGTTTTACTTTGCCCATGCAGTCATGAAGCAGATGCGGGAACAAAGAAGCGGACTGATTATCAATATTGGCTCTATTACTGGTATGGAAGGCGATGGCTATGGAATGGATTACCCTACTGCAAAGGCAGGTTTGATGTTTGGTTTGACCAAGTCTCTGGCGCAGTGTGGTGCTCCTTATGGTGTCAGGAGTGTCTGCATATCCCCTGGTCCGGTGCTTACCAGAGAGGCAATGGCAGGGATGGCAACTCTGGTTGGCAGAGCAGCCCAACCACAGGAGATTGTTGATTTGGTGCTTTTTGTCGCTTCTGAAAAAGGTCAGTTTATCAACGGAGAAAATATTATGATAGACGGTGGCAGAAATGCCATGGGAAGATGGGGACAAATATGAGAAAATCTTTTTTGAATCAGGAAAGAGCAATTTTAACGGTAATATTGCAGTGTCAGACTCCGGAGGTCGCCATCGGCAGGATACGCAACAGCCTTCATTGTGGTGCAGAGGCCTTTGGGTTACAGGTGGAGTCTTTAAAAGCAGAATATCATAACGGTGACACTTACAAAAGAATATTTGATGAGATGCGCGGAAAACCAGTTTATGTGACAAACTATCGCAGTGTCAGCAATATTGGAAAAACGGATGAGGAGCTGGCAGAAGGATTGCTTGAGCTGGCAGACTGCGGTGCAACTCTTTGCGATGTGATGGGTGATCTGTTTGACAAGCAGCCTGATGAACTGGCAGTAGATCCTTCTGCCATTCAAAAGCAGATGGAACTGATTGATGAATTGCATCAAAGAGGTGCGGAGGTTTTGATGTCCTCCCACGTGCTAAAATTTACAGCTGCAGAGAGAGTGCTGGAAATGGCGCTGGAGCAGAAGAAGAGAGGCGCTGATATTGCCAAAATCGTGGTGGCGGCAGAAGATATGGAGCAGCAGATCGAGAACTTGCGGATCACGGATCTTTTGAAAAGAGAGTTGGGGATTCCGTTCCTGTTTTTGAGTATTGGAGAGAGTTCTATCCATAGAAGATTAGGGATGAAACTGGGAAATTGTATACACCTTTGTGTATACGAGCATGATGCTATTTCCACCTTCCCCCAGCCGCTTTTATCCGTGTCAAAAACAATTCGCGATTTAGGATTTTAGGAGGTAAAAAATGAAAGCTATATTGGTAAATGATGACAGAAGTTTAAGATGGGATGAGGTTCCCAACCCTGTTGTGGGAGCAGAAGATTGCCTGGTTAAAATTGAGGCAGCAGCATTAAACAGAGCAGATTTAATGCAGAGAGAAGGAGATTACCCCCCGCCGCCGGGATGCCCTGAGTGGATGGGACTGGAAATCGCCGGTACGATTATAGAGGTCGGCGAAGAAGCAGCAAAGAAGTCTGACTGGAAAGTAGGAGATAAGGTATGTGCTCTGCTTGGCGGAGGCGGCTATGCTCAATATGTCAATGTACAATATGACATGTTGATGCCTGTTCCCAAGAACTGCACCATGATCGAGGCTGCGGCGATTCCGGAGGCTTTTGCTACTGCATATCTGAATCTGTTTATTGAGGGTGGAATCAAAGAAGGCGACACCTTACTGATGAATGCCGGTGCCAGCGGCCTGGCTAGTGTGATCATTCCCATGGCAAAAGCCTTTGGTGTTCGCGTGATCACCACCGTATTGTCCGATGAGATCGCAGCTTCCATCAGTCATCTGAATGCAGACGTGGTAGTAAACACAAGAAAACAGGACATTGCAGAAGTCTTAAAGCAGCAGCTGGAGGAAGGACATCCGGTGGATGTAGCCATCGACTGCCTGGGCGGAGAGATTATGGGCAAATGTATTCATTATCTGAAGCACGGTGCCCGTTGGATCATGATTGCAGCCTTGGCAGGTCAGTTCACCCAGATCGATCTGAAGAACATTTATGTCCGCAATGTGCGCATTATCGGAAGCACCCTTCGTTCTCGCACACCTCAGGTGAAAGCACAGATTCTTGCAAACCTGGTGCGCGATGTGTGGCCCAAGGTAGAGACCGGGGAAGTAAAGCCTACCATCTATAAGGTACTGCCGATCACTGAGGCAGAGGCTGCCCATGATATTCTGTACCGTGGTGAAAATGTGGGAAAAGTTGTTTTGACAGTGGAATAAGAAAGTGAGCTGTTATAAAACAGGCATGAAAAAATCCAGGACCAATTTTTTGATGTGTTCCCTCTTTACTGGATATTCCAGTAAGGAGGGGATTTTTTGCGACAAACCTGAAAAGGCATCGTTTGCCCCGGATTTCTGCTAAATTCATAGGATAGATTTACCAATTTTATTTGATTCTATTTGACTTTGCTTTTCAAAAAGTTCAGGAAGTGCTCCACGTTCCCATAAGCAGCCTGTTTTTTGTAATACGCATATATGGTCTGTGTTTCGTTCAGGTCACTCACATCCAGATATTCTATGTTAGAAGATATAGTGGATTTGGGATACTCTCTGCCCAGACCAATCCCGATCCCTGCCTCTATAAATTTGCGGCTGCAATACAGGTCATTGCACTGTACCACAACATTAGGCACAAAGCCTGCTCTTTTACAGGCATTCATCAAAATCTTGTGCAACCCATTATTTTCCCCAATAGACACAAAGGGCTGATTGGCCAGTTGCTTCAGCGTCAGCTTTTTCTTACATAAACTGCTGTTTTTGGAGACACGCAGGCGAAGTTTGGTCGTATACAAATGAATCTTGTCATATTCTGTGTACCGATCAGATTCCTCATCAATAATAATATCATAGTTTTCCAGGTTCTTGTCATCAAAGTCAAACACCGTTTTAAAAGCAATATACGGATGATTTGTCTGATATTCAATAATATGACTCGTAATCTCCCCACGCATTGCCCGAACTAACATCTTAATCTTCCGGTTGTCCGCAGTGATCGATGTCAGACTGCCAACCGTCTGATCCAGTTCACTGAAAATTAAGGATAAAGATTGCTTTAATTTCCGGCCATTATCATTCAACATAATCCGATTACAAGACCTGTCGAAAAGCTCGCACCCCAATTCCTTTTCCAACCTTTTAACAGAAGCCGACACAGAAGTCGCCGGAACCATATACTTTTCAGCAGTCCTGGCAAAATTTTCATTCACAGCACTTTCATAGAAATATCGTAATTGTAATAACTCCATAAAATCTCCTTCGTCTGACGGCGGCCCGGCTCAGCACCCAAGTGTTTTTTATAGATTACCACATCTTAAAAGATGGGGCAAGGATAATTTAAGCAATTGTTTACATTCGTGTAGAAGGGGTGCATAATGAGGGTGAAGATGGTTTTAGCAAAGATATAAAATGGGAGAGAATGTATGAAGAATTTAATTAAGAATTATATTGCAGAGAATACGGAACTGATGTATGCGACTTTAAAGGAGTTGTGTTTGATTCCGGCGCCTTCTCATTTTGAGCATAAGAGGGCGGAGTATTGTAAGAATTGGTTGGAAAAGTATGGGGCAAAGGGTGTTTACATTGATGAAGCGCTGAATGTGGTTTTCCCGCTGAACTGTGAGGGAAGCAATGAGATTACGGTGATGGAAGCTCACATCGATACGGTATTTCCGGATATGGAGCCCATGCCTTATGTGGATGATGGGGAAAAGATTCATTGCCCCGGCGTGGGAGATGATACGGCCAGTGTTGTGGTGCTGATGCTGATGGCAAAATATTTTGTGGAGAAGAATCTGGTACCGGAAAAAGGTGTGATGTTTGTTTGCAACTCTTGTGAAGAAGGCTTGGGTAACTTAAAGGGAACCAGGCAGATATTCAAGGATTATGAGGGACGCGTGAAGCAGTTTGTTACCTTGGAGAGTGGTTTACATACCGTTAGAGATCGGTGCGTGGGGTCTCATCGTTATGAGGTGGAGGTGTTCACGGAAGGTGGTCATTCCTTCAGCAAATTTGGAAATGAGAATGCCATTGCGGCACTTGCCAAGATCATTGCAGAGATTTATAAAATAGAGGTTCCTAAGAAGGAAGGAACCAAGACTACTTACAATGTGGGTATCATTTCCGGCGGTACTTCTGTCAATACCATTGCGCAGAGCGCGAAGATGCTTTGTGAATATCGCTCCGATGACAGAGAGTGTCTGGCAGTGATGCAGGAGAAGTTTGAAGCGATTTTTGCGGCGGCCAATACAGAAAAAGTATCTGTGAAAGTGAATTTGGTAGGAGACAGACCTTGCAGCAATATTGACAGCAGTAAGGTAGATGAAATGGTGAAAAAGGTTAAGCCCATGATTGAAGAAGTGTCAGG
>JAZSFW010000073.1:0-6386 GCA_045532445.1 Acetatifactor sp.
GATCACAAGGAACGGGCTGTTGACAGCCAACCAGATCACCAGATTCACAAAACCATCCTTCAGGCTTACAAGACTTTTCACAAAGCCACCGGATATCTGCTCCCAGACGGTCTCTTCTTTCACGGGAGTAAGTGCCTTCACCTCATCAATCTCCAAATGTATGGTACTGTAAGAAATCTGATTGTCATATGTACGCAGTTGTGATTCCATACTTTCAATTTGATAGCGTACACTGGATAAGCGCTCTTCAATGGTAATGATATCCTCTACCGTATCTGCCTTTTTCAGCAACTCTAAAAGTCTTGCCTGTTCTGTCATAAGGGCCTGCTTATGGCTGCTCAAATCCACATAGGCAAGGGTCACATCGTCTACCTTGTCACTTCTGCGCACCACATTACTGATGTTGGTCACTTCCGCCAGAAAGGCTTCCAGCTTATCTTCCGGAATACGGATGGTCATGTTCGCATTTCTATTGTAAGACCTGCCGGAATAAAGGCTGCCATTGTAGGTGTTCATATGCTCCACATATCCGCCATAGGCTTTGATCTGCTCATTCAAACCCAGAAGCATATCATCATATTCCTTGGTCTCTACCGTCATCTCAACTGTCTTAATCAGTTTCCTGTTCATGTCCTCCACCTGGGGTGCTGCGCTGGTTGAAGTAAACCCGACTTCTGTCTCCATCTTTACAGCTTCCGGTGCACGATCCATACTGATCTCTTCCGTAAAAGCCTGATCCATGGCCGCTTTATTACTGCTGGCACCGCATCCTGCCAATCCCATGACCAACATCACACACAACCAAACAACCGATAACCTTCTCTTCATAAATGCCTCCCTTCTGTGTTTTACAATAAGTTCTCCACGTGCATAAACCTTTCTTCCGCGTCCTTAATCTTCTCCGCGCTTCCCACCACGCACAAATACTCATCTGCCATAAATGCACGGATATACTCTGCCAGAGCCCTGATATCCTCAGGCTGTGCCTTAAGCAGCTCGTCTCTTTCCTTTTGCATGATTTCCCTGGTGAGACCTGTCATGTAGGCACTTAAGGAGTTCAGACCTTTCGCCGCCGGATTCATAGGCATATCCAGATCACTCACTGCACCGATGATATATTGTGTCATTGTTCTTTCATCTGCCTCAAACTTTGCCACAGCCTCCGCTGCACGTTCATATACATCAATGGTCTTTTGCAGGTTGGGATCTCTGTACGATACAAAATAGCAGTCTCCTGACTTGCCAAAGGTACACATACAACCGTAAGCACCACCCTTGACTCTCACGTTTTCCCACAAATATCCATACCCCATCAAAACCTTTAATGCCTTTAATGCGCCATTGTAGGGAAGACCCTTCTTGCGGAAATTGCCCGCACGGCACACATACTGTACCTGACCGGAGGTTTTAAAGCCTTCATTGCGTTTTTCTGCCTTAGGTACAAATCGTCCTTTCTTTACGGAAGCAGTATATAACTTCTCTCTCAAAGCAGTCACCGGTTTATCCAAAACAGAAAGACCATCTCTGGTTCCCACAAAATCCACCATCAGATTTTCAGGTCTGAAGATCATCTGCGTAAGTTCCTTTAACTTCTGCACCAGTTCCTCTTTCTTTTCTTCAAAATGAGTTTCCAGATCAGTGATCAGTCTGTATAGCGGTATCCCTGAGAGCAATTCACTTACTACGCCGGAGCTGCTTCCATATGACAGAGCTCTGCCGGCTGCCACGCTGTGACCGGAATGCATCATCTGGGACTGCATTCTGGACTGCCCTTCTGCAATGATCTCATGAAGACGCTTTGTATCCGCATAATCACTGGTGAAGATCACTTCTTCCATCAGCCCTATAGCCTTTTCCAGATTCTCATATAATGCTTTCGTCTTAAGCTCTAAAGTCACGGTATAATCATCCAGATCCTCGATACGGCTGTATACATTATTGACTGCCGCCATACCGCCGGTAACAATATTTATCTCATTAAAAAGGTCGCTGTAACTATAATGCTCTGTATTCAAAAGACCCAGACAGCCCTTCAGAATTCCGATATAGGGGAAATGACTTTCCGGAATCTCATTCATCTTAAAAATAAGGCGTAAATAACCGATGCCATTGGTAAACAAGTCATGAAACAGAACCTTTGTATTCCCGATAGAAGTCTCTTCATACACAAAATCAGCTGCATCCCTTTTCATATCCGCTCTGGTCAAAAGAGGGAGCTTCTCCATATCTTCCTTGGCATCTTCCTTCTCCTGATATTCTGCCAGATCTTTTGCACGCCTGATAATGTCCTGAATCTCCTGTTCACTTAAGGAAGCCTTTTTGGCCGCCATTTCTTCTTTAAACAGCTTTTCTCTTTCCTCAGTAAGCCCCTTCTTTGGAAGTAGTATTACAATAGAACTGTGGGGATTATCCAGCAGATAATCAGCGATCAACTGCTCAAAATAACCTTCTTTCACCTTCTGCCTCATTCTTGCAAAGGTATCATTGGCTTCTACATGAATGAAAGGCTTTGTGTCATCATAAAGCCAGCTGTCCAAAATCTGCAGACCATACATAAGCCCCTTGGGATAGGAGCCAAAATCTGCTTCCCGATACTTAAACTCATAATAATTGATCCCTGCAAGCAGCGCCTTCTGATCCAAGCCCTTATCAGATAGCTCTCTAAGCACCGTCTGAATGGTAGACAGGAAAGCTTCCTCCTGGCCTCTCTGGGCATTTTTAGCCACAATACTGAAATAAGGCTGCAGAACACCGTTATCATAAATACTGTGTACGTCCTTACCGATCCCCTGATCGATCAACGCCTGCTTTAAAGGCGCGCCCGGTGCAGAACAAAGCGCATAGTCCAGAATCTGGAATGCCACATATAAATCTCTGTCCAGGCTGTCTCCAACGGACACATTATAGGAAAGGTACGTACTTTCCTTCTCCTCCTCATCCTCACCGATGGGATATTCCTTTACCACACGATTTACCTGAGAAAACGGTGGCTGAACCGTAAGCTCGGAATCTACCTTAAGTGCATCGAAAGAAGACAGATAATGCTCATCGATAAAGGCAAGCTTCTCTGCCATGTCCATATTTCCGTACAGATAAATATAGCTGTTGGAAGGATGGTAATATTTTCTGTGAAAATCCAAAAACTGTTCATAGGTAAGCTTAGGGATCACATCCGGATCTCCGCCGGATTCCACACCATAGGAAGTATCCGGATACAGAGAGTTCATTAGTTCTCTCTCAAACACATCATCCGGAGAAGAAAAGGCTCCTTTCATTTCATTGTAGACAACACCGTTTATGGTCAGATCATCTTCAGGACTTTCCATCTCATAATGCCAGCCCTCCTGCATAAAGATCTGTTCTTTCTCATAAATATTAGGATAAAAAACCGCATCCAGATACACATGCATAAGGTTCTGAAAATCCTTGTCATTACAGCTTGCCACTGGATAAACTGTCTTATCCGGATAGGTCATAGCGTTCAGGAATGTATTTAAAGAGCCTTTTACAAGCTCTACAAAAGGATCCTTTACCGGGAACTCCTTCGAACCGCACAAAACAGAATGTTCAATGATGTGAGGCACACCTGTAGAGTCCTTTGGCGGGGTACGAAAGCCAATATAAAACACCTTATTTTCATCATCATTGGATAACAATGCCACCCTGGCGCCGGTTTTACGGTGACGCAGGATGTAGCTCTCACTGTTCAGATCTTCAATTCTTTTTTTTGCAATGACCTCATAGGCCTGTAACGCTTCTATTTTCATTCACATTTCCTCAACTCAATCTAAATTATCTATTCTTGCAAACAGCAAATAGCACTAAAATGTCATCAATGCCAGCTTGCTTATGGAGATTTCCTGGATAACGACACCTTTTGCTTCTTTTTGTTCCGGTGTCATTTTCACAAACTGCTCAATGGGTAAGATCTTTGTGGTATACACCTCTTTTTCTCGCCCGGATAAGCTTTTTTTCTCTTCTATGACATTGAATTTCACCTTTAATTTAATATGCTTATAGGTCTTTAAAATCATTCCTTTATCCGGCAGATAATACAAATGGCTTTCCAGCGTAGTCTCAGGATCCACATCCGGATAGAGATAGCGCTCCACGATCAGGCGGAATTTAAACGGTATGTCTTCATTCTCCACTACCTCATCAAAGGTATATTTGACGCCCAGATACAGCTGATAAGTATCCTGCATCACATACTTATAATCCTCGTACATCTGTTTATGCATTTGGCTCTACCTCTATAAATTCAATTTTATTTCCAGTGATCCTTACTGCCTCCAAAATCTGAGCCTCAGACAAACCGCTCTCCTCGGAAAGCTCCTTAGGTGTGACCTTTCTTCTAAGCTCCAAAGAAAGCTCTTCTGCCTTTTCCATGACTTTATTTACCTTATCAAGAATCTTTTGATCTATCTTTTCATTGGATGCATTCTCCGTGATATATTCCTCCATGGCATCCATGACCATCTTCATAAGCATTCCTTGTGCTTCCTTGGCATTCTCAAGGCATCCCAGCATCCCGGTGCCCACTGCAAGAGCCACATTGCCCTCACCGATCAGATCCTCCAAAAACACACCCTGTCCGGCATAAAGCTTTGCAATATCAACAACGTCCTTCAGATATACTTCCGCCAGACGCCCCTGAGCCCAGGTTTCTCCTGCCATGGCTGATAAGGTGAGGGCCTCTTTCTCCCCCTCACTTACATCTCCCAAAATTGCAATTTCCTGAAGGTAATCCTGAAGATAATCCTTTTCCTCGTCTGTCAGATAATCATCTGCATCCACCGGTTCATTTATGCCGATCTTATGCTTTACCAGATAATCAAACACCAGCTGCAACTGGTCGCTGTCAAAGGAAAGGGGTTCAAAAGCCTCTTTCACCTGCTCTTCACTGACACAGTTCCCCTGCTCCTTTGCAAGCTTCTTTACTTTTTCCAAAGTCTGTGCAAACAGCACTTCTTTATTCATTCTAGTTCTCCTTACTCAAAAATCAATCTGTTATTTTACATGTTCATGTGTAAAAAGATGATGCTGGCAGTATTCGTAATTGCCATTGCACTTAGAGCAGAACCGAAACTCCAAGGAAGGATCATCCTCTTCTGTTCTTCCACAAATGGCACATTTGTGCCTGATCTGCCGGGTGTTCTGCTTTACCTCACTGCGAAACTCATGTTGCCTTTTTACCTGTCTGGGTGACATAGACAGTCTTCCCCTGGATGTAATCCAGAAGATCACAAAGTTCAGCAAAGAAGCCACCAGCGCGATCCGATAGAAAATATTATACACAGGAATCCCCATACCACTCACCAGCTGAACCAGCAAAAGTACACCATAGGCTATCCCCATCCACTTCATCTTTACCGGGATCACAAACATCAAAAGAACCTGTGCCTGGGGGAAGGTAGCCGCATAGGCAAGGAAAATTGACATATTAATATAATAAGTACTAAATAGGGTGGACGCACTCTGCACTACTGCCGGATTGATCTGTGTGCCTGCAGCCTGCGCCATCAGCCAATAAAAAAGCAACGCCAGAAAGCTTCCAATAATGGTATAGAACATGCCGGAAAACAGATACACATTATATCGGTAAGTTCCCCAGACTCTCTCAAGAGAGGTACCTACACTGTAATAAAACAGCAGCATAATGATCGTAAAAAAATCAAGACTTCCGGGCGGGATCAGCACCCAGGTCACGATTCTCCATACCTGCCCGTGCAGGATCGCATAGGGGTTGAGCGTCAAAAGACTCACGACCCCAGGTGAAACCACCTGTATCAAATAGCCGACCACATAACAAGCGATGAGTACCAGGGATAGATTTCTCACAGCATATTTTCCAAACTTACGTTCAAATTTACTCATTTTCAAAACTCCTTGTCACACAAAAATAAGCTTGTACTCCTATTTTACCATTCTCTTCCCCATAAGTAAACCAATATTTGGCTAAGTTTCATGAAAGCTCCTATATTGTTACATTTTACACGTCGGGCAGGCGCGCCGCAGGCAGTCGCTTCAAGAAGCAGGCGGTATCCGGGCTGTGTGTGTTTGACATCTGCAAAACTGCTAGAGATACTTAGGGTTGACAAATGGCTGAAATAGAAGTGTTAGAGTACCCAACCACAACATGTCTGAGTGCGCTGTGCGCACGAGTTTTGGGGTTGGGTGCTCTGCCCTTAACTTCTATTTCAGCCATTTGTCAACCCTTAGTAACTCTTGCGGCTTTTGCAACTGCAAACAAACACAGCCCGGATACCGCCTGCTTCTTGAAGCGACTGCCTGCGGCGCGCCTGACCGACGTGTGCAATGTAACCATCCAGAATGCTTACAACAATCCCTGCTGACTATAATACTGCAGAAGGAGTCTTACTACC
>JAZSFW010000254.1:0-1856 GCA_045532445.1 Acetatifactor sp.
AGCCAGAAGAGGTTTGGAAAGAGGCAGCACCATGGTAAACAGAATCCGAAAATGTCCTGCACCATCCACCTTTGCCGATTCTTTTATAGAGCTTGGCAATTGCTTAAAAAACGTTTTATACACCATGACATTGTAGGCACTAACACTGCCCGGCAACACCATAGCCCATACCGTATCGATCAAGCCCAAGCGCTTGATATTCAGATATGTCGGAACTAATCCTCCCGCAAAAAACATGGTAACCACCAGAAAAACGGTAATAACCTTCTTTCCGGAAAAGTACTGATCTGACAAGGCATAAGCAATCATACTGGTAACTAAAAGTGTTATCAACGTACCTAAACCTGCATAAAGAATTGTATTTCCATAATATTGAAGAAGCTTATTGCTGCTCAGTAAATATACATAGGCATCTAACGAAAAACCCTTCGGCAGCAAGCCGATAGGCTGTCCTCCCAGCGTGGCTGCATCAGACAAGGACAAAGACAGACAATAAATTACAGGGTACAAAAAAGCCAATGTAAGGATACAAATGATCCCATAAATAATTGCAGTGACGACTTTTTCCCCAAAAGACTTTTTATAACGCATTCTATAATCTCCTTATTTTTCATTTTGCATGAATAAATGATATTGGTGAAAGTTTATAACAGACTTCCCTCTCCCAGCTTCTTGCTGATCTGATTCGTGGTCCATAACAATACAAAGGATATTACCCCTGTAAAAAGTCCTACTGCCGCGGAATAACTAAACTGGCCTCCAATCAAGCCTCTGCGATATACATAAGTTGCTATGACATCAGATGTTTCCCAATTGACTTCTGAATACATAAGCAGTATTTTATCAAGATCGCTTGACATAATACCTCCAGTTGCCAGGATAAACATAATGATTACCGTAGGCGCAATGCTTGGAAGTGTGATCGAAATAATCTGTCGTATTCTGGATGCGCCATCTAAAACAGCTGATTCATATAGTTCCGGATTTACACCTGAAATAGCCGCCAGATAAATAATGGAGCTGTATCCTACACTCTGCCAGATATTGGATCCAATATACATGGTTCTGAACCACTCAGGTCGTTCCATAAAACTGATAGCCTCTCCCCCCATCTTCACGATCCATTCATTTACCACGCCGGTGAGTGAGAAAATCTCCAGCATTAACCCCACGATAACAACAGTGGATATAAAGTGAGGCATATAGGATATGGTCTGTGCAATCCGCTTAAAGGGGCCCTGTTTTAACTCATTTAGAAGCAGAGCTAGAATAATCGGTGCCGGGAAAGTAAACAGCAAAGAATATACACCAAGCACTACTGTATTTTTTATAATTCGCCAGCAGAACGGGTCCCGAAAGAAGGATCTGAAATGTTTTAATCCTACCCAGTCACTTCCTATGATTCCTTTTGCCGGTATGTAGTTTTGAAATGCCATCAGCAAACCATATATGGGCATATAGCTAAATATAAAAACTAAGACAACTGCAGGCAGAACCATCAGATAAAGAGCTTTGTCCCGTTTTAGTATTTTGTAAAAATTATTTTTCTTACTTTTTTTACTCATCGTTCTCTTTCCTCTCTTCGCTTTTTCTTTATTTTTATCATGCACATTTCCGTTTTGTAAATTCCGTGTATCTTCTTTTATTTCCTTTTTCTTCTTTTTTGACCAAAAATTATCTGGGTTAGATGCAAAAAGGACGTAGCACCAAGCCAAAATTGGTACTGCGTCCTTCTTCACTATAAAATCTCACTGACACTCACATTCCAGCGCGATCCAACATTTTTTTCACATATTTCCCGGTATAGGATAACGAATTCTCTGCCACCTGCTCCGGTGTGCCCTGGGCGATCACGG
>JAZSFW010000148.1:0-5043 GCA_045532445.1 Acetatifactor sp.
CATCAATTTTCTCTCAACCTTTGTAATGGAGCATCTGTTTTGGTGGCTGCCGGAGAGTCTGTTTGGTGTATTGATCGCTTTTGCGCTGGGAATGGTGTTTACCTTTTTTGCTGTATTTCTTTCGGGAAAAAAGCATGGTGAAAAACGTATTGAGCAAGAAGGAGCATTGAGATAAATTTTAGATTTCTTCATAAATTCTTAAGATGCAAATATAATCGATTTGGAGTATAATCAATTTAAGGGTTTGATATAAAGTATGAAACAAAATACAACTGTTTAAAGACTGTTATATAAGGGGGATAAGCCTTGGAGAAAACAGAAAATAGGATAGAGGACAAGGCTAAATAGAAAATGATCCGCACAAAGAGTAAAGAACGATGCCGTGATAAAAAGCATCATACAAAGTCTTCAAAAGTATTAAGGAAAATCAAGATCAGCTCGGGGTTATATATTGCTCCAAGCTTTCTTGGCGTGATGTTGTTTTTTTTGGTGCCTTTCCTTGTGGTGATCTATTATTCCCTGGTGGATAATCCCATCACCGGTAATTTTGTAATGTTTGATAATTATACGAGGATCATCAAGAACCTGTCCTTTCAGACTGCGATCAAGAATACGCTGATATTTTCAGCCATTGCAGTGCCCTTGGCAGTGGTCTTATCGTTGCTTTTAGCCATTGTGTTAGAGTCCAAGATTCCTTTCAGAAGTCAGTTCCGTACCTTTTTCTTAAGCCCCTTGATGGTGCCGGTTGCTTCGGTTGTGTTGATCTGGCAGGTGTTATTTCACTATAATGGTGCGGTGAATGAGGTGCTTATGGCTTTGGGCGGTTCCAAGATCGACTGGCTGAAATCAGAGTACGCACAGATTGTGGTGATTCTTTTGTTCCTTTGGAAGAATTTGGGGTACAACATGATCTTATTTATGGCGGCTTTGGCCAGTATACCAAAGGATGTGCTGGAAGTGGCAAGACTTGAGAGCGCTTCGCCGCTTCAGACCTTCTTTTATATTAAGACCAGATATCTTTCTTCCACTTTTTTGTTTGTGACCATTATGTCACTGATCAGCTCCTTTAAGGTGTTTCGGGAAGTATATCTGTTGACCGGTGACTATCCTTATGATTCGATCTATCTTTTGCAGCATATGATGAACAATGCCTTTGCTTCTTTGGATTATCAGAAGCTTTCTGCAGCGGCTATCCTGATGTCTCTTGCGATGATTGTGATCATAGGTGCTTTGTTTGTTGTAGAAAATCATTTCGGAAAGGATGTGGAAGGATGAGTAAAAAACAGCCTGTTCGAAGTGCATCAAAAGAAATTGCTCTGCTGAAACGTCGTAAAAAAAGAAAGAAGACATGGTCTTGTATCAGAGTGGCCATAGCCACGGGGATTGCTGCTTGCTTTGCAATCCTGTTTCTGACCCCGATCATTCTTACAATTTCCAATTCCTTTATGGCGTCCTCAGAGATATCAGCCAATTACGGAACGGTTTTCGCTACATCGGATAGCGGTGGAAAGGTTTACATAGCAGAAAAAGTGAATTTAAAATTTATCCCTGATATGGTATCCTTTTCTCAGTATGCCACAGTGCTTTTTAAGAGTCCGGATTATCTTTTAAAGTTCTGGAATTCGGTGATTTTAGTAGTTCCAATCATTGTTTTTCAGCTGTTGGTTGCTTCCTTGGCGTCCTATGGATTTGCCAGGTATCGCGGAAGGATTCGGGAAATCATTTTCTTTTCGTATATTATATTGATGCTGATGCCCTATCAGGTCACCTTGGTGCCCAATTATTTGGTGTCTGACTGGCTGGGGGTATTGGATACGAAATGGGCTATTTGGCTTCCGGGTATTTTTTCTCCATTTGCGGTATTTTTGCTGACAAAGTTTATGCGAAGAATACCAACCGGTGTCATAGAAGCGGCCCAGATTGATGGGGCCGGAGAATTTCAGATTTATCGGCAGATTTGTATGCCCCTTTGTAAGGGAGCCTTGTGCTCTGCGGCAATTCTGGTTTTTATCGACTACTGGAATATGGTAGAGCAGCCTTTGATCTTGTTAAAGGATCCGCAGATGCATCCTTTATCGGTTTTTTTGAGTAAGATCAATCAGGGTGAGATTGGACTTGCCTTTGCAGTGGCTACGATTTATATGGTGCCAAGCCTTTTGGTGTTCTTGTATGGAGAAGAGTATCTTGTGGATGGCATTACCTATCAAGGTGGAATAAAAGGGTAATATGGAGGAGAGGATGAAAGATTATGAATGAGAGCGGAAGTAAGAGAAGAGATTGGGTGAAAAATGTGGCAATTATATTTTTATCAGTCATGCTGATACTCACGTTTTTCTCCAATACCATTATGAACTATTCCTTGCCGGAGGTGGCCACCCAGTATGTGATGCCGGGCTCCATCACGGCCAAGATCAGGGGAACAGGAACCATAGAGAGCACAAACCCTTACAATGTTATCGTGAATGAAACCAGGAAGGTGGAGAGTGTTCTGGTGCATTCCGGGGATGAGGTACAGAAGGGTGATGTACTGTTTCTATTGGCAGACAAGGACGGTGATGAGCTAATAGTAGCTGAAAAACAATTGGATGAGTTGATGCTTGGTTTTGAAAAAGATATTTTAAGCGGTAATATATCAAGCAATGTGGTGAGTGATGTACAAAGCGGCAGAACCTTCACTGTGTCAGAATACCAGAGTAGAATTGCAGTGGCTGAGGCTGAGACAAAAAAATGGGAAAAGGAAATCGAAAAAATTAAGCTTTCTATCAGTCAGTTAGAGGCTCTGCAGAAACAGCTAAGTGTAAGCAAGCCTGATACTGCTGATGCGGAGGTAAAGCTTGCTGTGGCACAGGCTGCATATGATGCAGATCCGGTGAAACAGGCTTATGACAGGATCAGTGTTTGGCAGGCGGAAGTGGCCGAGTATCAGCAAGTCATTGATGAATATGAGAGATATAACACGATTATCGAAGTAGTATCCGGCAATGATCAACCTGTATGGAAGGTTACCTCTGAACAATATAATGAAGCTTTAGTGAAACGTGATCAGCGCAATCAATTAATTGCCAACGAACAAGGTGTGGTTGGCGATCAGGAGAAGGTAAATACCTACAACCGGTTAAAAGCAGAGTTAGAGAACGCTAATTCTAATCTGCAGAACGCGCAGAATCATATAGTGAACAGCAGCAACTCTGTGAGTGTTCAGCTGTCCAACTGGAATCTGGAGCTTACTGATAAGAATAAGAAACTTGCTGAAGCCAATCAGGCAAAATCTCAGCTGTTAAGTGATATTGCATCTCAGTTGAATCTGGAGAATAAAATGGAGAAGATCTCCGAACAGAGAGCAGAAGTGAACCGTCTGCGTGATCTGGCATCAGGTGCAGAGATCCTGGCACCTATCTCTGGAACAATCTCCAGTGTCAATGTGATTGCCGGTCAGGATACCACAGCAGGAAGCCCTATTGCGACTATGCAGCCGGAAGGTGCAGGTTACACTTTGAAGTTCTCGGTATCTAACGAGCAGGCAAGAAAATTAAACCCTGGTATGCAGGCAGAACTTGTAAATTCCTGGCGATATCAGGATGTAGTGGTTACTCTAAATTCGATTCGTACAGATCCTTCGAATCCTTCCTCTAATAAGTTGTTGCTGTTTGATGTGACAGGTGATGTGATGGCAGGACAGACATTGAATCTGGCGGTTGGAGACAAGAGTGCCAATTATGATATGACAGTTCCCAACAGTGCAATCCGTGAGGATAATAATGGCAAATTTGTATTGATCGTGGAATCCAAGTCCAGTCCTTTGGGAAATCGTTATAAAGCTACCAGAATCGATGTGGAGGTAATCGCAAGTGATGATACCACATCTGCTGTAAGAGGTGGATTGGCAGGCTATGAATTTGTGATCACCACATCTACCAAGCCTGTAGAGGCCGGGCAGCTTGTGAGACTTGCGGATCAATAAGAAAGGTTGATGGATATGAAGAGATTTAGAAATTCTCTCTCTGCCGGCCGGATGGTTCTTTTGATCAGTGCAGCGGTTTCGTTGGTTCTCTTCCTGATTTTATGCGGTGTGAGTTCTCTCTTAAGTGAGCGCCTTTTGACCCAGCAGATGGCAGATCGTTGGAGCAAAGAGAAGGATGTGGCGCAGGTCAGCTGTTTCTTTTCACCTGATGCAGGTATCAACACAGACAGTATAGAGTCTTTTCGTCACACTCTTGATACTGCTTTAAAGGAAGCGTCCATTGTGCAGGATTCCCCCAATGTGGGGGCAAGGCTTTGGGCAGATGCCTACAGTGCCGCTGGAAAGATCAGTGTAAAAAGTGAAAAGGCTACGGTATCTGCAGATGCCATTGGAATTGGCGGTGATTTCTTTCTTTTTCATCCGCTGAAGCTTTTGTATGGAGCGTATTTTTCGGGAAATGATTTGAATCAGGATTACTGCATTCTGGATGAAGATGCGGCATGGCAGTTGTTTGGATCGAATAATATTGCGGGAATGATGGTTACCATTGGAGGAAGGCCCCATATGGTGGCTGGAGTGATTGAGAGAGATGCTGGCAGACTAAGTGAGGCGGCAGGTCTTGACAGTACGGTTGTATATGTTTCTTACAGCACGCTTGCTAACTATGGTCAAAACAATGGGATCAATCATTATGAGATTGTGATGCCAAACCCTGTAAAAGATTATGCGTACAATTATATCAAAGAGCATATTGGTGTGTCTGAGAAGCAGATGGATGTGGTGGAGAATACAGGAAGGTTTGACTGGTTACAGCGGTTTCAAGTTTTGACAGACTTTGGCACCAGATCTATGACAGGCAAAGCGATCATTTATCCCTATTGGGAAAATGTGGCCAGAGGCTATGAGGATATGGTATCCATGGCAGTATTTGGCATGCTGTTGTTTTTGGTTTATCCTATAGGGTATGTGTTAATTCGTCTTATTTTATGGTGCAAGAGGCGCAGTTGGACCTGGAAGAATGCAGTTAAGTGGCTGCTTGGCAGACTGTCTGCCCTAGGTAGATTGATGGTTGGTGTTTTGAA
>JAZSFW010000084.1:0-6206 GCA_045532445.1 Acetatifactor sp.
CGACAATGTATTCCAGTGAATTTATAGAAAATTAAGAAAAGGTTGCACTTTCTGCAACCTTTTTAATCCGATATTAATACATTTTTTCTAACGCTTTTTTAGAACATCAATATTTATACAATCTCATATTGCATCATTTCATATTTCAGCTGGCTTCCTACCACAATTTCTGCAGGAAGAAGTGCTCTTGCAACCAACTTTAAATCGTCGATTTGTGCATCCGTTCTTTTCAAATGTGCATAATCTCCATCTATACTTACCACTATGTATTCAAAACGATTCATACATCCTCCCATATCCCGCTTTTGATTTATATAAAATAAAAAACTCCGAAGGCCACACCCCCGGGGACAGTGGTTTGCACCGTCCCTGAGTTCTGCGACTTTCGGAGTCATCCGGTCATCTTACATCATGCCGCCCATTCCGCCTGCACCTGCGGGCATAGCGGGTGCTTCTTCCTTAATATTGGCAACAACTGATTCGGTGGTAAGCAGTGTGCTTGCTACGCTGGTAGCGTTCTGCAGAGCACTTCTGGTAACCTTAGCAGGATCCAGGATACCTGCACTTACCATATCTACATACTCTTCTTTCAGAGCATCGAAGCCTACACCAGCCTCAGACTCTCTTACCTTGTTGATGATAACGCTTCCTTCCAGACCTGCATTGGCAGCAATGTGGAACAAAGGAGCCTCCAATGCTTTCAGAACGATGCATGCACCGGTCTTCTCATCACCTTCCAGGGTCTCAGCCAGCTTAGCCACTTCCTTAGAAACATGGATATAAGCAGAACCACCGCCACAGATGATACCTTCTTCCACTGCAGCTCTTGTAGCAGCCAAAGCGTCTTCCATACGAAGTTTTGCTTCCTTCATCTCGGTCTCAGTAGCAGCACCTACACGGATCACAGCTACACCGCCTGCCAGCTTAGCCAGTCTCTCCTGCAGCTTCTCTCTGTCGAAATCAGAAGTGGTCTCTTCAATCTGTGTCTTGATCTGGTTAATTCTGGACTGGATTGCATCCTTATCACCGTCACCGTCAACAATAACAGTGTTCTCTTTCTGTACCTTAACAGATTTAGCATGGCCAAGCATAGAAAGATTTGCCTCTTTCAGCTCGTAGCCTACTTCAGAACTGATCACGGTACCACCGGTCAGGATAGCGATATCCTCAAGCATTGCTTTTCTTCTCTCACCATAGCCGGGAGCCTTAACAGCTACTACATTGAAAGTGCCACGAAGCTTGTTAACAATCAGAGTGGTCAAAGCCTCTCCCTCTACGTCCTCAGCAATGATCAGAAGCTTAGCGCCGGACTGAACAACCTGCTCAAGCAGAGGCAAAATCTCCTGAATGCTGGAAATCTTCTTGTCAGTGATCAGAATGTAAGGATTGTCAAGAACTGCTTCCATCTTATCCATATCTGTTGCCATATATGCAGAGATATAACCTCTGTCAAACTGCATACCTTCTACCAGATCCAGCACAGTCTGCATGGTCTTGGACTCTTCGATGGTGATCACACCATCTCCGGATACCTTCTCCATAGCGTCAGCAACCAGCTGTCCTACTTCATCATCACCTGCAGAGATTGCTGCCACTCTTGCAATGTGGTTCTTGCCGTCTACCTTCTGGCTCATCTTAGCGATTGCTTCTACTGCACAATCGGTAGCTTTCTTCATACCTTTTCTTAAGATGATAGGGTTAGCGCCTGCTGCCAGGTTCTTCATACCTGCATTGATCATAGCCTGTGCCAGAACAGTTGCGGTGGTGGTACCATCACCTGCCACGTCATTGGTCTTGGTAGCTACTTCCTTCACAAGCTGTGCACCCATATTCTCGAATGCATCCTTTAACTCTACTTCTTTTGCAATGGTCACACCGTCATTGGTGATCAGGGGAGCACCGAAAGTTTTGTCCAGAACGACATTTCTTCCTTTGGGTCCTAATGTTACTCTCACGGTATCAGCCAGCTGATTTACGCCAGCTTCTAATGCTGCACGGGCTTCTGCGCCGTATTTAATTTCTTTTGCCATGATATATGCCTCCATAAATTAATGTGTGATCTTCACACGTTTTATTTTTGTTAACCGATACCGATGTCAAACCGATATCTGTCGCGGCTTCTTAGCCGATGATTGCCAGAATGTCATTCTGCTTCACAACAATATACTCTTCATTGTCAAGCTTTACTTCTGTACCTGCATACTTGGAATAGATTACGTTGTCTCCAACCTTCACTTCCATTTTGATTTCCTTGCCGTCTACCATTCCGCCGGGGCCTACTGCGATTACTTCAGCCTGCTGGGGCTTCTCCTTATTCTGTCCGGGAAGAACGATACCAGATTTGGTCGTCTCTTCTGCTACTAACTGCTTTAATACCACTCTGTCACCTAAAGGTACTAATTTCATGGTCCTGCCTCCTTATATACATTGTATCATATTCTTTTTTGTTAGCACTCGTTTTGTATGAGTGCTAATCACTAACACATATATTAGTTTCATACGCACTCTTTTGCAACCGTATGCACGGCTATTCAAAATCCATTTTCTTCCGTTTACTCAACTATACTCATTTTTTCTCATTTTTTCTTATAATGATATGGTTTTTTGAATTTAATAGATATTTTATATTTAACAAATGATCTCAAGATATCCCTGGAGCTTACTCATATCGTACTCTTCCATAACCCCCAGATTAGGATCATAGTACTTTCCATCAAAGTGTACCAGATAATGGCAAAATCTTCCCATTTTCTCCATCATAATACAGCACTTGGGAAGCACGGCAGCACTTCCATCCGTATATATGATCGTATTGCTGTAAGGTATCCCAAAATAATTCAAGGCAGAGATCATCCTGCCCATGGTTGCCTGCCACTCCGTGCAGTCCATCACAGCACTTACCTCTTCAATCGAAATCCCAGCCAGCATAGCCACACAGACCTGTCCGCACAGACCGTCGTGATCCTGAAGGATCACTTCCATACTGTCAATCTTACGGATCGGATTCTCAAAGCTATAGGGGCTGTTCTGATCCATTTTCACCAAGGACTCCGTCACATGCAATAGAATCTTGCGAGGTACGTCTAACTCAACCTTCACGGCGCCAGCATCCTCAATGTAGATCACATAGTTTCCCTTTTCTAAAGGCAATAATTCACAATCAATGGTCTCATTCTCCAAAACAACATCCGCCTTGATCACATCACGCTGTTTGCAGACCTCCCACACATTAAAAGGAATCCGGATCATATAACCTTTATCCTTTTTCTCTACTTTTGATTCAAAGAAATATCTCATATTCTCCTCCAATCTTTGAACTTTTCAAGGTAATACTTCCTTTTATTAACATAGATTGTAGCAAATTCTTTGACCTTTGAAAACAGTTTTACCAGAATTTCTTAAAAAAAAACATGTTGACAAAAAAGTATCAATCTTTGTTCCTATGCCGGTCATTTGCGCAATGACGAAAAACAAATAGAGGGTAATCCCTCCAGTCAATTCTTGACTTTTGGGACACCCTCCATATATATGCTGTTGCTGTTTACAATTAGTAATCTGACGATTAATAACCAACCTTCTCCCAACACTCGAAAGGAGCAGCCAGTTCTTCACTGATGTAAACCTGAGTCTTCTTAGTCTGCAGCATAGTGCTGGGCAGATAAGGAGTGATAGGTCCATGTGTGCACAGACGAGAGGTCATTCTCTGCCAGGAAGAGAAGGTACCGCAGGTTGCAAGTGCATGTACTTCAATACGCTCTTTTGCACGCATTACATCCAGAGGTCCAATGGTTGCTGCGCAAGGAGGAACGTTTGCGATATCGCCGGACTGACCGAAGGTACCGTTTAAGGAGTTCTGCATGATGGTCATAGGATGCAGTTTTACGATCTGTGCAGGCTGATTGAGCCACTCTTCAATGTCACCGCTGCCGATGAACTCAGGAATAGGATCAACGAAAGCCATATGTCCTGCCCATCCGGGAGAGGTAGAAGCGATGTCCGCACCACCTTCGGAAATGTCATTGATGATCTTGGAGTAGTCAGCAATGTTGGCGTTGGTAGGGAAATGAACGTTCTCCATAGGCATACGGAGTTTCGGATCGATCTGATAATACAGATACTTGATCATGGAATGAGCGAAACCTGCTTCATAGGTGATAGGAGCGATATTGCCGTCCTGATCAGCCCACTCATCCTCTGCAAACAGATGAACCTTGCAACAGTCAACCTGGAAATAGTTGATCAGCTGTGCAAGAGGAATATAGGTGTCGGGTTCAGGGTTACCAAGGATCATGGTAAAGGTCTTACCAGCCTCGGAAGCTGCCTTCAGGCGGGAAAACAGAGTAGCGATCAGAACAGGATGAGGATTCATCATAACCTTAACCTGGAACTCCGGATGCCACCAGGGCTCGCGCTGCTCCAATTCCTTGCCGCTCATCTTACGTACGCGCTCACATACCTCTTTGTCCTTAAAAGGCACAAAATCGTGAGGCATAAAGTCGAACTTTGTTGCGGGATCAACGATAAAGTCTTTCATCATTGTAATTCTCCTTTCAAAATAACTTTTTTAACATTTACATTATAATCAACCATCACCAGGTCAGCTCTTAAGCCCACAGCGATCTCACCACGGTCATAGAAGCCAACGGCTCTGGCAGGGTTGTAGGAAGCAAACTGGAACACGTTTACAATGGAAGCACCTGTGTGCTTCATCATGTTCCGGCAGGCGATATCCAAGGTCATCTTGGAGCCTGCGATTTCGCCGGCATGGTCAAAGTTAATGTCAAAGACATCTTCATATCCCGGAGGAATGGGACCATCACAGGCATAAGCGTCAGAGATCAGGATAATGCGGTCATCTCCCTTTACTCTGCGCACCAGTCTCAGCATATAAGGATCCACATGGATACCACGGCTGTCGCAAATAAGCTCTGCATAAATTTCTCTATTGTAATTGACTGCCTCATCTACGCAGACACCACGGCACTCAGGATACATGGGACGATCGCCGGTAGCGTTGGTGTGGTGGGTGCCAATGCGAAGACCATAAGGCATCAGGGCTTCGATCTGCTGAGGAGAAGCTTCACTGTGAGCTACGGCAAATGCCACTGCGGGATTCTTTGCCTTTGCATCCAGAACGAAGTCTAAAATATTCTCACGCTCCGGTGCAAGTGCCCATACCTTTGCCAGATCTCCGGCAGCCTCGATCACGGGACCATACGCATCTCTATCGACAGGACCCTTCCAGGGATTTGACTCTCTGTCACAGCCAAACTTCGGATTCATATAAGGTCCTTCCATGTAAAAACCACCGATGTTGGCACATTCTTTTTTCTTCATGGCTTCTTTCAGATCACCGATTGCCTTCACATAGCCTTCTGTATTCATGCTGAAATACAGTGCAGGCAAAAGTGTGGTGGTTCCGTGTTTTAAATGATGCTGTGCTGCCGTCACTGGCTCATCCTGGAAGAATACGTTTCCGTCAGAATGGGTGTGGATGTCCACAAAACCGGGACCTACAAAAGCACCTTCTGCGTCAATGATCTCGCAGCCTTCCGGTACTGGGAATTTGCGTTTCTCGCCAAAACCTGCAATCTTGCCATCCTCGATCAAAAGTACTGCATCGGGAATCAGATGGTCACGCATGACCAAAACTGCATTTATAATTGCAACCATAATTTTCACCTCTTTCTATTTATATCGGCCGGACAACCGTTCCGGCCATTAACAGGTTCCTTTACATTATTCATAGTCCGATCAACGAAGAGATTTCATCAATTCCTTACCTTCTTCAATGATCTGCTCAGCTACACCTGCGCGGAATGAGGAACTTCTTGCCTCATAACCACCCTCATCATAAGCTTCCTTCATAGGGAAGTAGCCCTGATAACCATTTGTACAGCAAGTAGGAATGACCAGATCCCAGCCTTCAGTCTCTTTCAGTGCTACGCCCACTCCTGTGAACGGTTCTCCGGGAATACCCATCATGACTACATCACCAATGGCAATGGCGGAAAGCTCCATATCAAAAGCTTCCGGTCCATTTTCCAAACGAACCATACGCGCTGCCTCAGCCACTACAGTCGTCAGCATCATTCCTTTATAAGGAAGCTCTGCATCCTTACCTGCATTATGCAGATCATTGATGCGGTGTGCCTCCGCAATCTCTTCCGGCATAGGCATATTGGAAGCCACACGGATGGGACGCT
>JAZSFW010000198.1:0-9843 GCA_045532445.1 Acetatifactor sp.
GCTGGCATATCTGATTGACGCTACAGCTGCACCTATTTGCATTATTGCTCCTATTTCCTCCTGGGCTGCAGCAGTAGCCGGATTTGTAGAGGGTGAGGATAGTCTGTCAGTGTTTATTCAGGCGATTCCTTTCAATTTCTACGCACTTTTGACAATCTTTATGATGGTTGTTATTGTGCTTATGAAATTTGATTTCGGTCCCATGAAAGCCAAGGAACAGCTGGCGATGAAAGCTGAAATTGTGGCTGCAAAATCTGAAGAGAAGATTGGTGGCAAGGGCAAAGTAATCGATCTGATCGTTCCTGTTATCAGTTTGATCATCTGCTGCGTAATCGGAATGATCTATACCGGTGGATTTTTTGAAGGAGTTAGCTTTATACAGGCTTTCTCAGACTGCGATGCATCTTTAGGTTTGGTTCTGGGCAGTTTTGTTGCACTTGTAATCACGATTATTTTCTATCTGTTCAGAAGAGTGATGAATCTGAAAGATTGTATGGGTTGTCTGCCGGAAGGCTTTAAGGCAATGGTTCCTGCAATTTTAATCCTGTGCTTTGCTTGGACTTTGAAAGCTATGACGGACAGCCTTGGTGCAGATGTCTATGTGGCTGCGCTTGTTAAGGGAAGTGCTGATAGCTTTGTAAGTCTGCTTCCTGCAATCATTTTCCTGGTGGCATGCTTCCTTGCATTTGCAACCGGTACAAGCTGGGGTACCTTTGGTATCCTGATCCCTATCGTTGTAGAAGCATTTGGTGCAGTGGATCACAAGCTGATGATCATTGCTATGTCTGCATGTATGGCAGGTGCTGTATGTGGCGACCATTGTTCACCGATTTCAGATACCACGATCATGGCTTCTGCCGGGGCTAAGTGTGAGCATGTGAGTCATGTTTCCACACAGCTTCCCTATGCGATCTTTGTAGCGGCAGTTTCCTTTATTGTATACATACTTGCAGGTTTTGTAAGATCTGCATGGATCTGTCTGCCTTTTGGTATGGTCCTTATCTTGGTGGGATTGTTTGTGATCAAGAAGATGTCACAGAAGAAGACTGCTTAGAGAGAAGAATTATTGAAACTATGTATTGAATGGCTGGCGTTTGTCAGCCATTTTTTTCTGTAAGGTTTTACAGCTTCATTCGTATATTTATAATGTGTTCCAGATACTGTACACCTTTATAAAAACCAAAGGCCATGATGCATAGGATAATGATGCTGGTAATTACCATGTTTAACTGGAATACCTGGCTTCCATATATGATCAGATACCCAAGTCCTCGTCTTGCAGCCAGGAATTCACCGATGATCACACCGACCAAGGCAAGGCCGATATTTACTTTGGTAGTACTTAGCATGATTGGAATGGATCCAGGCAGGATGACTTTCGTAAAAGCATCTTTTTTATGACCGCCAAGGGTGTAGATCAAGGTGATCTTTTCCGGGTCTACTTGTTGAAAACCTGTATAGAAGCTGATTATAGATCCGAAAACGGCTACCGAAATACCTGCCACGATGATAGTAGTGGTTCCTGTGCCAAGCCAGACGATAAATAACGGCGCCAGAGCGGATTTTGGAAGACTGTTTAGTATCACTAAATATGGTTCTGTGATTTCAGAAAGCTTTGCAGAGTACCAAAGGAGTGTTGCGACCGTAATGCTGATCAGAAATACCAGTAGGAAGCTTAGGAGCGTTTCAAATAAGGTAATTCCCACATGCAAAAAGATACTTCGGTCAGCTACCATTGACAGAAAGGTGGTCAGCACGCGGCTGGGACTGGAGAAGAAAAAGCTGTCGATCAAGCCAAGATCGGCGCTTACTTCCCACAGGATCAGGAAACCAATAAAAATAAGAAACCGCCAGCTTGTGACAAAGCGGTGATGCTTTTTGTGTTCCCATAGAAAGGTTTCTTGTTTGGTTAAATTTGTTTTTTTAGCTTTCATTGGTCAGTACCTCCCATAAATGAGTGAAATACCCCTGAAACTCCGGCGCATGTCTGGAAGCCAGAGCAGAATCATCCTGAAGTGTTAGTTTGATCGGTACTTCTTCTTTTACCACTGCAGGCCGTCTGGATAATACGATGATCCGATCGGCCAGGCTGATTGCTTCGGAGAGATCGTGGGTAATAATGATCACGGTCTTTCCGGTACGCCTGATCAGTCGGCAGATATCCGCTGATACCATTAATCTGGTTTGGTAGTCCAGAGCGCTGAACGGTTCGTCTAAGAGCAAGAGCTCCGGACCTGTCGCCAATGTTCTGATCAAAGCTGCACGTTGTTTCATGCCGCCGGAAAGCTCGCTGGGGCGTTTATCTTTGAACTTGTCAAGCTCGTAATCGTGTAGCAGTTTATCTACGTATGCCAGTTTTTCCGGTGTGATCATATGATTGATCTCCAGCCCTAAAATGACATTTTTATAAACCGTTCGCCATTCAAAAAGGTGGTCATGCTGCAGCATATAGCCAACTTTGGGGTAGTGTGGGGATCCATCAGGGTTGTTGACAAGGATTGTGCCGCCTTCTGGCTTGAGTAGGCCTGCAATGATGGATAATAGAGTTGATTTTCCACATCCGCTTGGACCTACGATGGCAACGAATTCCCCCTCTCTTATGCCGAAAGAGATATCCTTGAGTGCAGGTGTCTCGCCTTGGAGGTTGTGATAAGCATAACTGATGTTTTTTAATTCCAGAATATTCTCTTGCAAAGCTTGTGTTTCCTTTCTTTTACTGTTGTTCGGGCTGCTTTATTCGTCCGGTAACAGTTGGAATCTATAATATATTATGTTTATCAGAAAAAAATGTGTAAGTATTGCATTAAAGCGCAAATTGTGATATTATCTTTTCAGTTTAACGAAAGATTGGAGAGATAATATGGCACAGTTATGGGGAGGACGTTTTACCAAAGCCACAGATCAGCTGGTCTATGATTTCAATGCGTCCATCCGTTTTGACCAAAAATTGTTTCATCAGGATGTGGAGGGAAGTATTGCCCATGTGACGATGCTTGCACGCCAGAAAATCCTGACAGAAGAGGAGAAAATAGCTATTATTGACGGCTTGCAGGGAATCCTTACGGATGTAGAAGAAGGGAAGCTTGCGATTGACGAAACACAGGAGGATATCCATAGTTTTGTGGAAGCCAATCTGATCGATCGTATCGGAGATGCCGGTAAGAAGCTGCACACCGGCAGAAGCCGTAATGATCAGGTGGCCTTAGATATGAGGCTATATACCAGGCAACAGGTTCTTCATATTGACAGTCTTCTCAAAGAGCTTCTTACGGTGCTTCTTGATACCATGGAGGAGAATCTGGAGACCTATATGCCGGGATTTACTCATTTACAGAAAGCACAGCCTACTACGCTGGCGCATCATTATGGTGCCTACTTTGAGATGTTTAAAAGAGACAGATTACGTCTTAAGGATATATATGAGCGCATGAATTATTGTCCTCTGGGGGCAGGCGCTCTGGCAGGTACGACCTATCCTTTGGATCGGGAGTATACAGCCTCTTTATTAGGTTTCTATGGTGCTACGCTCAACAGCATGGACTCTGTTTCTGACCGTGATTACCTGATAGAGTTTTTGGCAGCTCTTTCCACGATTATGATGCATCTGAGCCGTTTCTGCGAAGAGATCATTATCTGGAACTCTAATGAATACCAGTTTGTAGAGATCGATGATGCTTATTCTACCGGAAGCAGTATTATGCCGCAGAAAAAGAATCCTGATATTGCAGAGCTGGTACGCGGCAAGACTGGGCGTGTCTACGGTGCGCTTATGAGTCTTCTGACCACCATGAAAGGGATTCCGTTGGCATATAACAAGGACATGCAGGAAGACAAGGAAATGGCTTTTGATGCCATGGAGACAGTGGAGAATTGCATTGTACTGTTTACCGGCATGATACGTACGATGAGGTTTCGCAAGGACCGTATGGCAGCGAGTGCGATGAATGGTTTTACCAATGCAACGGACGCAGCAGATTATCTTGTGAACAAAGGTGTTCCTTTCAGAGATGCCCATGGTATCATCGGCAGATTGGTGTTATACTGTATTGAAAAGAATACATCCATTGATGCTCTAAGCCTGGATGAACTGAAAACCATCAGCGATAAATTTGAGGATGATATCTTTGATGCAGTTTCCTTGAAGACTTGCGTAGAGAAGCGCCTTACGATCGGTGCACCGGGACCGGACGCAATGAAAGAAGTGATCCGTGTAAACCGTGCCTATTTGGCAGAATAACTTTTTTTGAATGAGAATATAGATAGATGGAGGAAAATAGGATGAATGACAGATTAAAAGTAGGTATCCTTGGCGGTACCGGAATGGTAGGACAGAGATTTATTTCCCTTTTGGAGAACCACCCTTGGTTTGAGGTGACCACAATTGCAGCAAGCCCCCGCTCCGCAGGGAAAACTTATGAAGAAGCAGTGGGAGATCGTTGGAAAATGACCACTCCCATGCCGGAAGCAGTGAAGAACATCATTGTTATGAATGTAAATGAAGTGGAAAAGGTGGCTGCAGAAGTGGATTTTGTATTCAGTGCAGTTGACATGACCAAGGATGAGATCAAGAAGATTGAAGAAGCCTATGCAAAGACTGAGACTCCGGTAGTGTCTAACAACAGTGCCCATAGATGGACGCCTGATGTACCCATGGTGGTACCTGAGATCAACCCTGATCACATGAAGGTAATTGAGTTCCAGAAGAAGCGTCTTGGTACCAGCAGAGGGTTTGTGGCAGTTAAGCCCAATTGTTCCATTCAAAGCTATGCTCCGGTACTGACTGCCTGGAAAGAGTTCGAACCCTATGAAGTGGTTGCTACTACCTATCAGGCTATTTCCGGTGCCGGAAAGACCTTTAAAGACTGGCCTGAGATGGTTGAAAATATTATTCCTTACATAGGCGGCGAGGAAGAAAAGAGTGAGAAGGAGCCTTTGCGTATTTGGGGTGAGATCAAGGATGGCGTGATTGAACCTGCTGTCTCTCCTAAGATTACTTGTCAATGTATCCGTGTACCTGTATTAAATGGTCACACCGCAGCTGTATTTGTTAAGTTTAAAAAGCAGCCTACCAAAGAGCAGCTGATCGAGAAACTGGTAAACTTTAAAGGTGTGCCTCAGGAGTTAAATCTTCCCAGCGCTCCCAAGCAGTTTATTCAGTACCTGGAAGAGGATAACAGACCGCAGGTTAAGCTGGATGTTGACTATGAAAATGGAATGGGTGTCAGCGTTGGCCGTATCCGCGAGGATTCGGTATATGACTGGAAGTTTATAGGTCTGTCCCACAATACGGTTCGTGGTGCTGCAGGAGGTGCCATTCTTTGTGCTGAGCTTTTAAAGGCACAAGGGTATATTACACGTAAGTAAGAGTATATCGTACTATTCGTATAGAGAGAAAGAAGGCATTCTTTCTCTCTTAATCGTTAAATATCTGCATGATCAGAGTAAAGGAAGAATTTTGTGGGAAAAAACTTATTTATTGCAGAAAAACCAAGTGTAGCAAAGGAATTTGCCAAGGCACTGAAGATAAACGGTGGTTCCCGTGACGGTTATATTGAGGCAGGAGACACGGTTGTGACCTGGTGTGTTGGACATCTGGTGACCATGAGTTATCCGGAAGTTTATGACGAAAAGCTTCGAAGGTGGAGCTTTGATACCATCCCGTTTATTCCAGGTGAATTTAAATATGAGGTGATAGACAACGTAAGAAAGCAGTTTACCATTGTCAGCGGACTTCTGAATCGTCCAGATGTAGAAACTATTTATGTCTGTACCGACTCCGGTAGAGAGGGAGAATATATTTATCGTCTGGTAGAGCAGATGGCGGGGGTTAAAGGTAAGATGCGCAAGCGTGTCTGGATTGATTCACAGACAGAGGAGGAGATTCTTAGAGGGATCAGGGAAGCCAAAGATCTGTCAGAGTATGATGCGCTGAGTGATGCAGCCTATCTTCGGGCGAAGGAAGATTATTTGATGGGCATTAATTTTTCCAGAGTGCTTACGCTGAAATATGGCCGGCATGTGAGAGATTACCTAAAGAGAGACAAGGCAGTGATCTCCGTGGGTCGTGTGATGACTTGTGTACTTGGAATGGTCGTGAACAGAGAGCGGGAGATCAGAAATTTTGTAAAAACTCCTTTTTATCGCGTTCTTGGTAAATTTAAGCTGCAGGAAAAAGAATTTGATGGGGAATGGAAGGCAGTAGAAGGCTCCCGATATTATGCTTCTCCTGCTTTATATAAAGAAAATGGTTTTAAGAAAAGGGAAGATGCCCAGGCACTTATTGACTATCTTAGTCAAGTGCCTGTTGCACCTCCCATTGTAGAAAGTATTGAGCGAAAGAAGGAGAATAAAAATCCGCCTCTTCTGTTTAATCTTGCTGAACTTCAAAATGAATGTTCCAGACTGTTTAAGATCAGCCCGGATGAGACTTTGCGCATCGTACAGGAGTTGTATGAGAAAAAAATGATCACTTATCCTCGTACGGATGCAAGGGTTCTGTCAACGGCGGTTGCCAAGGAAATTTACAAGAACATAGCCGGTTTACGCAGTTTTGGCGCTGCAGGCGGATTTGCTGTAAAGATTCTGGAGCAGGGGAGTTATAAAAATATTGCCAAGTCTCGTTATGTGAATGATAAACAGATCACAGACCATTATGCGATCATTCCGACAGGACAGGGACTTAACAATCTGCCAGCGTTGGCGTCTACCAGTGCAAAAGTATACGAAGTGATTGTCAGAAGATTTTTGAGTATTTTTTATCCGGCAGCGGTGTATCAGAAGGTATCACTTTGCATAAAAATAAAAGAAGAAAAATTTTTCGTAAATTTTAAAGTGCTGATAGAGGAAGGGTATCTGCCTGTGACATCCTGCTCATTTTTTCAAAAGGAAAAGGAGGATAATGGACAAGGCGAAAAAGAGGAAGATATCAAATGCGATGAAGGATTGCTTGAAAGCCTGAAAAACTTGAAAAAAGGAGACTCCCTATTACTGGAAGGCTATGAAATAAAAGAAGGGGAGACTTCACCGCCCAAAAGATATACTTCCGGAACCATCATCCTTACGATGGAGAATGCAGGTCAGTTTATTGAGGATGAAGAACTGCGTGCACAAATAAAAGGCAGCGGTATCGGTACCAGTGCAACCCGTGCAGAGATTTTGAAAAAGCTTGTGAATATTGAATATCTTGCATTGAATCAAAAGACACAGGTACTTACACCCACGCAGATGGGAGAGATGATCTATGACGTGGTCAATAGCTCTATCAAGCCCTTATTGGATCCTGCTTTGACAGCCAGCTGGGAGAAGGGATTGACCTTGGTTGCGCAAGGGAGTATTACATCCGAGGAATATATGCAGAAGCTCGATGACTTTGTGAGCAGACGTACAAACATTGTAAAGCAGTTAAATAATCAGGGAATGCTTTATGGGCAGTTTCAGGCGGCAGAGGCTTTTTACAAGAAATAAAATTGTAAAGTGATAATGGAAATGAGAGGATATTTGAATGAGTATTTATATAAAAGATATGTATAATCTGGAAGAAACCATTGCAAAAGACCTGTTTCTAGAGGTGAATTATGCATGGGAAGTGCTTCCCAAAATCAAAGACTTTATTATTGCACTTGGCAAGTCGCTTCCCAAAGATATTTATGAAGAGAGAGAAGAAAATATCTGGGTGGCAAAATCTGCAAAGATTGCGCCTACTGCATGCCTGAATGGTCCTCTGATCGTGGATGAAGAAGCAGAAGTAAGACATTGTGCTTTTGTTAGAGGCAGTGCTATCATCGGTAAGGGTGCGGTAGTCGGTAACTCAACCGAACTGAAGAATGTAGTTCTTTTTAACAAAGTCCAGGTTCCTCACTACAACTATGTGGGAGACAGTGTACTTGGTTATAAAGCACATATGGGCGCCGGTTCTATCACATCCAATGTAAAGAGTGATAAGACATTGGTTGTCATAAAAGGTCAGGATATTTGTATGGAAACAGGTCTCAAAAAAGTAGGTGCCATGCTTGGAGATCGGGTGGAAGTGGGCTGTAACAGCGTTCTGAATCCAGGTACCGTAATTGGCCGAGACAGTAATATTTACCCTACATCTTGTGTCAGAGGCGTAGTTCCTGCAAACAGTATTTTTAAAGCACAAAATAAGATTGTACAAAAATCTGTCTAGAAGTTCTCTATAGGCTGATGCTATGAACGGAGTCTATAAATCATTAACGCAAGGAGGAAATTCATACATGAAAAAGAAGATACTGGTTGTTATGTTTAGTCATGAAACCAATTCATTTTGTCCGAAACCGGCAAATGAACAGGCATTTCGTAACTTCTACTATTTGGTGGGGGATGAGGTGTTCCCAAGATATAATGGTACAGGAATGCCTGTAGGTGCTTTTTTGTCTGTTCTTTTTCCGCGAACTGATTTTGAATTAATCCCCACAGTAGCACTGTCTGCAAGCCCCAGCGGACCGGTGACAAAAGATGTATATGATTTTGTGATAAAAGAGGTTACCCGTGCGATAGAAGAACATACGCCCATAGATGGTGTGATCTTAAATTGTCATGGTGCCATGGTGGCCGAAGGACATTGTGATGGAGAAGGAGACCTTTTTGAAGCCATAAGGAATCTGGTTGGTCATGAAATTCCGCTCATGTCTGCATTAGATCTTCATGCAAATGTAACCGAAAAAATGGCTCGAAATGCCACGGCGCTGATCCCCTATGAGTGCTATCCTCACACAGATGGATATGAAACAGGATTGGCTGTTGCTAAGCTGATGGAACAGACACTGGACAAGGACATACAGCCGATTATGGCCTATCGAAGGATTCCTTTTCTCTTACCTTTGTTTCCCAGTGCATTTCCGGAGATGAAGCCTTTATATAGCTTTGCAAAGGAATTGGAGAAACGTCCCGGTGTGCTGCATGTCAGATTCACACATGGTTTCTATGCCTCGGATATTGAAGAGATGGGTATGGCTGTGTTGGTGATCACAGATGGAAATTCTGCTCTTGCGGAAGAAATTGCAGATGAAATGAAAGACGTTATTGAGAAACAGATTCCTAATCTGAAACGTACTTATCCAACCCTGGATGAAGCACTTGACCGGGCACTCATTCCGGGTGATGGTCCTGTGGTGCTTGGAGATGCTTCCGATAATCCCGGAGCGGGTGGAACCGGGGATTCCACTCATATTCTTCGCCGCATTTTAGAACGTGGCATCACAGACGCTGCTGTTGCTACCATTTTGGATCCTGAAAGTGCAAAGGCTTGTTATAAAGCCGGTGTCGGGTCCACGGTTAAGTTGTCTTTGGGTGGTAAAAGTGATCCGGCTTATTCCGGCGGACCTTTGGAGGTCACTGCTTATGTAAAGATGATATCCGACGGAAAGTATACTTTTAAAGGGAAGATGGATCATGGCAGAAGAGCAAATCATGGCTTGACGGCGGTTGTGGAGATTGCCGGAAACACGGTGCTTATCACTTCACTGGTATTGCAGCCGTTAGATCTGGAAGTTTTCCGGAGTCACGGTATAGATCCGGCGAAGCAAAAGATTTTGGTGACAAAGTCCGCCATTCATTACATGGCTGATTACGGCACGGTGGCCAGAGAGATGATATCACTGTCATTGCCGGGATATTCCGTTCCTGTACCGGAAGCGTTTACATATAAAAACTGGAAAGGCTAAAAAAGTGTAGTAAAAAGGGAAATAGCACCTGAAACAAGTTGCTATCTCCCTTAAATTTTTGATAGTAAAATTATTTAGACACGACCACCCTCAGCAGCTTCCTGGATAGAAACAGCCACAGCAACAGTCATACCAACCATCGGGTTGTTACCTGCACCGA
>JAZSFW010000178.1:0-10566 GCA_045532445.1 Acetatifactor sp.
TGTCCCTGGGTCTCCTCCCACACAGACTCATCACCGATATATTTTTCTTTATTGTTGGGATCCCACTTGGACAGACGATAGGTTACATCCTCACCTACACCCAAGGTATCCAGACAATATTTTGCAAGTGCAAGACAACCCTTGAATTCCTCCACCATCTGGTCAGGTCTCACAATCAGATGACCCTCGGAAATGGTAAACTGGCGCACACGGGTCAGACCATGCATCTCACCTGAATCTTCGTTACGGAACAAGGTAGAGGTCTCACCATAGCGGATCGGCAGATCGCGGTATGACTTCTGGCTTGCTTTGTATACATAATACTGGAACGGACAAGTCATGGGACGAAGAGCCATAACTTCCTTGTCCTTCTCCTCATCACCCAGCACAAACATACCTTCTTTGTAGTGATCCCAATGACCTGATATCTTATACAGATCACTCTTTGCCATCAAAGGAGTCTTGGTGCGCACATAACCGCGCTTCTCTTCCTCATCTTCAATCCAACGCTGAAGAGTCTGAACCATCTTGGCCCCCTTTGGCATCAGCAAAGGTAAGCCCTGACCGATGACATCAACGGTTGTGAACAATTCCATTTCGCGCCCCAGTTTATTGTGGTCTCTGTTTTTGATATTATCCAGGTATTCCAGGTACTCAGCCAGCTCTTCCTTCTTGTTGAAGGCAGTTCCATAAATACGCTGCAACATGGCATTTTCAGATTTTCCTCTCCAATAGGCACCGGAAGAAGAAATCAGCTTAAATGCCTTGATACCCTTGGTATTCATAAGATGAGGACCGGCACACAGATCCACAAAATCGCCCTGGCGATAGAAAGAGATCTCTGCATCCTCAGGCAGATCCCTGATCAGCTCCACCTTGTAAGGCTCCTGTCTCTCTTCCATAAATTGGATAGCTTCTTCTCTGGGAAGGGTAAATCTCTCCAGTTTATCTCCTTTTTTGATGATTTTTTTCATCTCAGCTTCCAGATTGTCCAGATCTTCTCTGGAAAAAGGCGCATGATCAAAATCATAATAAAATCCGTTTTCAATGCTGGGACCGATGGTGATCTTCGCGTCAGGGAACAGATTCTTTACAGCCTCTGCCAGCACATGGGAAGTGGTGTGGCGAAGCACCGAAAGCCCCTCTTTGTCATTGGCAGTTAAAATGTTTAATTCGCAATCCTCTGCCACAACCGTGCGCAGGTCCACCACCTTGCCATTGATCTGCCCTGCACATGCAGCCCTTGCCAGCCCTTCGCTGATGTCTATGGCAATGTCATATACACTTTTGCTTTCTGCGTACTCCTTAACGGAGCCGTCTTTCAAAATGATCTTCATAGAAATCTTCCTTTCTTTTTTAGGCTTTTTTCTTTCGTCTGACTGCCCAATTCAGACTCTCTGCAACAAAAAATCCCTTGCAATATCCTGAAATATCGCAAGGGACGTAAGCTCTTGGTTTACGCGGTTCCACCCTCTTTGTCATCCTTAAGCCTCCTGCATGTAAGGACAACCTCTCATTTTGCAGATAACGGCTGCTGCCGGGCTGTATTAAAGCCACTCAGAGATGGTCTTTGTATGCTTCCGGTAAAACCACTTCCAGCACGGAGCTTCCTCCGGTGGTTCTCTCTGCTGCCTTCCACATCCTACTCTTCTCGTCAACGCTTTGATTATTGCTCAGAATTCTCTGTGCATATAGTTTATAACTTTTTGTGGAAAATGTAAAGTACTTTTTTCAAACTGTCATAAAATCATAGAAGCTATCTGGAAATACACCAAAAGGGACAAAGCATCTACAATGGTAGAGATAAACGGACTTGCCATAACGGCAGGGTCAAAGCCTACCCGTTTCGCTGCCACAGGAAGCACACAGCCCACAAGCTTTGCCATCAGAACCGTCGCCACAAGGGTAAGTGATACAATGGCTGCCACATACATTCCCACTTGATCCAACAACAGAAGCTTTACAAAATTTGCAGCAGCGAGCACAATACCACATAATACAGCAACCCGCATCTCTTTCCAGAGAACCCTTGGCACATCCCTGTATCCGATCTCTCCCAAAGACAGACCACGGATCACGGTAACTGAAACCTGTCCGCCCGCATTTCCCCCGGTATTCATCAGCATGGGGATAAAAGCAGTCAGGGCCACATGCACACTCAATGCATCTTCAAAGGCCGTAATGATATGTCCTGTAAAGGTAGCCGACACCATCAAAAGAAGGAGCCAACCGATCCTCTTTTTAAAGGTCTCCCAAACTGTCGTCTTCATATAAGGCTTATCACTGGGGATGATAGCCGCCATCATTTCAATATCTTCCGTCGCCTCTTCTTCCATGATATCCACGATATCATCGACCGTGATAATACCTACCAGACGATTCTCATTGTCCACAACAGGCATAGAGGTAAAGTCATATTTCTTAAACTGTGCGGCAACTTCTTCCTGGTCCATCAAGGTATTGACGGAGATAACATTCTCATGCATGATATCTCCGATCAGGTCATCTCCCTGACTGAGCAAAAGATGCCGCAAAGCGACGGTTCCAACAAGCCTTCTATGAGGGCTCAAAACATAACAGGTATAGATCGTCTCACTGTCTACACCCTTCTTACGGATTCGTTCAATGGCCTCATTAACGGTCAGAGTCTCCTTCAAATCCACATACTCTACCGTCATGATGCTGCCTGCAGAATCCTCCGGGTAGCGAAGCAGATGGTTGATATCCCTTCGAACCTCCGGGCTGGCATTGGCCAAAAGTCTCTTCACCACATTGGCCGGCATCTCCTCCAGCATATCAACGGCATCATCGGCCATCAGGTTATTTATGATATTGGCAGCCTCTTTTTCTGTCAAAGAGGTAATGATCATGTGCTGATTATCCAGATCCAGGTAAGAAAAAACATTGGCAGCCAGATCTTTTGGCAAAATACGAAATACCTTAAGCAGCTCCTCTTCCTCAAGGGCGTCCATCACTGCAGCGATATCGGCATCATTTAACTCTGCCAGGTACTGGCGCAGGTTGGTATACTGTTTGGTATCAAGAAGTTCTTTGATTTCATCAATTTCTTTCAGCGGTTCCATGGCATTTCTCCTTTGGTTTCTAAAAATTCCACCAGAAAAAGGCTGAAAAGCATCAGCCGAAACCGCAGCTTGTTCCTAAAACGGTCTGCGGTACATGGTGGTCTGTAATTGTCTCATGATACTTCGTATCGCGTCCGGGAGAGGATTCTCTGTATTTGCTTTACTGCTCTTCATTACAACCACCACCTTTCGAAATGCATGTTACTGTATTTATTTTATTCCTATTAACTTTCTTTGTCAATAAAATATAATTCTTTTATTTTCTCCCACTTTACTCTGCCATTGGAGGCTTCCACCATAGCTTTATGAAGCTCCTCACTTTTTTCCACAGGAATCAGTAAAGTGAAACGGACATCTACACCGTATTCACTGTAAATTGGCTCAATGCCTCTTTGCCCCATTATGTACTGCAATTTCCCCACACCATTATAATCGATGGTCACAAGAATCTCGTATCCTGCACGCTCTACACCGATCACAGAATTGTCAATCCCTTCCTTTGCAGCCTGCGTATAGGCACGGACTAGTCCCCCTGTTCCAAGAAGTGTACCACCAAAATATCTGGTCACCACCAGAGCCACATTCCGTACGCCTTCCCCCTGAAGCACTTCCAGCATAGGCCTTCCTGCTGTACCACTTGGTTCTCCGTCATCGCTGCATCTGGCAAGTTCCCCCTTCCTGCCTATCACATAAGCATAACAGTGATGGCTTGCATCCCAATGTTTCTTACGTATTTCTTCTATAAAAGCCACAGCCTCCTGCTCTGACTCCACGGATCGCACATTGGCGATAAAACGAGATTTTTTTTCTATGATCTCTCCCTCTCCGCCTTCCAAAATCATGCGGCAGGCTTCTCCCTGTTGATTCATATCATTTCCTCCTGCAAAGCCTTTATACTGATTTTCATTCTTTTTTCAGCAAAACAGATGATTTTTTATCTTAATAATATACTAAAATCAGCATAAAAGCAAATAAATGTGAAACAATTATTAATAAATAAAAGAAAACCTTTATTTACATATGTTTTTTTGGTATAATATAGATGCTTTGACTTAATGATTCAGCCGCGCCTACTCGCTAAATCGCACTTTCGGCTGAACTGAAAAATTATGAGGAAAGGTGACTATTGTATGAATTATGGAAAGAAAGGTGTCCGCGAAAGACAGAAGGCTCTGAATTCCAAGTCTGCAAAATGGGGAAGAAAATTAGCACTTACCTTATTGAAGGTATTTTTAATAGCATGTGTCTCATTGGGAATTATCGGCATCGCCACTGGCATCGGTGCCTTTAAAGGCATTATTGCTTCTACCCCAAAGATCGAGATCGCTGCCCTTGTCCCCTCAGGACAGGCCTCTATTGTTTACGACAACACCGGAAATGAGATTGATCGTTTTGTGGGCAGCAATGCAAACCGTACTGTCGTAACCATGGATCAAGTGCCCGAATATTTGGGCAAAGCATTTGTTGCCATCGAGGATGAACGTTTTTATACCCACAATGGAATTGATATCAAAGGACTTTTCCGCGCTGGTTATCAATTTATCAAGACTCGTTTTGAAGAGACCCAGGGTGCCAGTACCATCACCCAGCAGCTGTTAAAGAATGCGATCTTTGTAGACTGGACCTCTGAGGGTGACAATTTCATCAAAAAGATCAAGAGAAAATTCCAGGAACAGTACCTGGCTATCGAAGTAACTAAACATACCGAAAAGGAACAGGTGCTCTTAGCTTATATGAACACCATCAACTGTGGTCAGAACACACTGGGGGTAGAGGCAGCTTCTCTCCGTTATTTTGGTAAGTCCTGCGGCGAACTGACCTTGTCAGAAGCTGCCGTTATTGCCTGCATTACCAACAATCCTTCCGGTTACAACCCGATCCGTTTCCCGAAGAACAATGCAAGACGCCGTGAAGACTGTCTTAATAAGATGTTGGAACTGGAATTTATTACGCAGGCACAATACAACGAAGCAATGGCTGATACCGAAGCTGTTTATGAACGCATCAAACTGCATGATACTGCCTTTCTTGCCAGCAACAACCAAACCGGCACTTACTTTACCGACGCACTGCAGAAGCAGATTCAGGACGATTTGGTCAGCGAGTTGGGAATAACAGAATCCATGGCCTCCACTCTGGTCATGTCCGGCGGACTGAAAGTATATTCGACTTTGGACAGCACCATTCAGAATATTGTGAATGAAGAATTTGCCAATCCGGAGAATTTCCCGCAGGATGTGATCTGGTACTTAGATTACGCCATGACCGCTACAGACAAGGACGGCAAACAAACCAATTACAGCAAGGAAAATTTGATGTCCTGGTTCCGCAAAAATGTCAATCCTAACTTTAACCTGCTGTTTCGTTCCCAGGAGGAAGCCCTAGAAGCCATTGCCCAGTATGAAGCAGCTGTGATTCCCGACATATCAGAAGAAAACATTTTAAGGCGCACCTCATTTACTGCACAGCCGCAGGCCTCTATCTCGATCATTGATCAGGAAACCGGCTATGTGGCAGCCATCCTGGGCGGTCGAGGTACCAAAGAAGGACGGCTTACCTTAAACCGTGCCACAGACACTGTTCGTCAGCCCGGCTCAACGTTTAAGCTTGTATCCACCTACGCACCGGCTATAGACAGTGCAGGCATGAATCTTGCCACTGTATTTAATGATGCCCCCTTTAGCTACAATGACGGTAAACCGATAAAGAATTCACCTGACAAGTTCGACAATACAACCATACCTATTAGAGAAGCCATTGCACGCTCCAAAAATACAATTGCCGTCAAGACACTGACGCAGATCACGCCTCAGCTGGGATACGACTATCTGCTGAATTTCGGTTTCTCTACCATTGTAGAAGGTGAATGGGTAGGCAATAAGTGGTTTACAGATATTCAACAGCCTATGGCCCTCGGCGGAATTACCGATGGTGTAAAGAACGTAGAATTGTGCGCAGCCTATGCATCTATTGCCAATGAAGGTGCCTATATTAAACCTAAGTTCTACACCAAAGTACTGGATGCCAACGGAAATGTCCTTTTGGACAATACCAATCCCAGAAGCCGCCAGGTAATCAAGCCCACTACTGCTTTCCTGCTTACAGATGCCATGGTCGATGTAGTAACCTCACCAATCGGAACCGGTACCTCTGTCAACTTCGGTAATATGGCTATTGCCGGTAAGACTGGTACTACCTCCGACAACAAGGATGTCTGGTTTGCCGGTTTCACCCCTTATTATACCTGCGCCACCTGGGTAGGCTATGACAACAACTATGAGTTAAACTCAACAGAACGCAGCCTTGCCAGAAAATTATGGCGCGCTGTCATGAGCAGGATTCATGAAGAACTGCCCAATGAACAGTTCTCCAGACCGGAGGGTATCATTACCGCTACAATCTGTTCTGAGTCAGGCAAGCTTCCGATTCCGGGACTCTGTGATGCACATTTGGCCACCGAGTACTTTGCAGATGGAACAGAACCCATTACAAACTGTGACATGCACTATTCCGGAACAATCTGTCTTTACGATGGACTGCCCGCTACTGCAGAATGTCCATTCCAAAGTCCTGGTGCCTGCACAATGCCCCACATAGAGGACGAGTCCTTGTTGGCCGGCTCCACCACCATTCTGCCGGATGGAACTGTGGTACAACCACTGACACAAAACCACTGTCAACATGATGCGACATTCTTTATTAATCCCCAATGCGACGAGATCATCCAAAACCAGCGTTGGGAACTGGAAAGCCGCGGATATTAATTTAGGAAAACTTGCAGCAATAAAAATGCAGCCATTTTCGCTTGGCTGCATTTTCTTTTAACTTTTTGTTTACTCTTTTGGTTCCTTGGCCGCTGCTTCATTAGGCGTCTGTACTACTACAACAGGTGCTGCTGTATCTGTAGCCATCTTGCCACCCAAAGCGCCCATAATAAGGCTCTTAATATCGATACCCATACCGGCGCTGATACCTTCTGTAACCTGTGTGGTGCCATTAACAATATCCGACAGAAGCTTTGCGCTGTTGCCTTCTCCATACATGGTGATCTTGTCAACCTTTCCAAGAGGCTCAGCCACGTTCTTCGCAATCTCGGGCAGGGCAGACATGATCATTTCAATCACCGCCGCTTCTCCGTACTTCTTCATTGCCTCTGCTTTCTTGTCAATACCTTCCGCTTCCGCCAATGCCTTGAGTCGGATCGCTTGTGCCTCTGCCTCACCCACAGCTCGGATACCTTCCGCCTCATGCTGACGCTCTATCTTCTTAGCTTCTGCCTCTTTAGTACGACGGAACAGTTCCGCTTCTGCCTCCTGTTCAGCAGCATAGCGCTGCGCATCAGCTTTTGCACGGATCTCAGCATCCAGCGTCTGTTTCGTAACATCAACTTCCTTTGCTCTCAGCTCTGCAGTACGCTCAGCACGGGCAATATCCGCATTGGCTGAAGCAACTTCGATGGTTTTTCTCTGCTCCTGTTCCTGAATGGAATAAGCGGCATCTGCTTCTGCCTTCTTCACATCAGACTGTTGCTTAAGCTCTGCCTGACGGATAGCCAGAGAGGTCTGCTTTTCTGCAATCTCCATTTCAGACTGAACCTTGGCATCATTTGCCTCCTTTGCAGCCAAAGCCTGCGCAATCGCAATATCACGGTCAGCCTGAGCCTTAGCAACTGCCGCACCTTTCTTAATCTGAGAAATGTTATCAATACCCAGGTCTTCGATCACATTATTCTGATCTGAGAAAGACTGGACATTAAAGGAAATCATCTCCAGACCCATCTTTTGGAGATCGGGAATCGCATTGTCCTGCACACGCTCCCCAAATGCTTTACGGTCGGTAACCATCTCTTCCAAGCGCATCTGACCAACGATCTCTCTCATATTTCCTTCCAGAGTATCCTGAACACGACGGATGATCATATCCTCGCTTTCATTCAGAAAGAACTTTGAGGCAAGAGACATCATTTCCTCGCTCTGGCCGATACGGATCTTAACCGTAGCATCCACCTTTACGTTTATGTACTCCGCATTGGGTACAAAATCTGTGGTTTTTACATCAACTGAAAACATCTTCAGCGACAGCTTATCCAAGCGCTCCAAAAACGGGATACGAATACCAGCCTTACCGATCAGAATACGCGGCTTACGAAAACCAGAGATCATGTATGCCGTATCAGGCGGCGCCTTCACATAACCAATTAAAACAATGGCAACAAGTAAAACGATAATTGCAACAACACCCAGAATAATTTCCATTCCATTTCTCCTTTCAGTTCATTACTTATACTTCTCTCTTGTAAATACATTATATTATAAATCCTGCAAAAAATAAATATGTATAAATAAATTATACACAAAAAATATCATGACTGTTACATTTCACAAGGATGTTCCAGATCCTTTTCGGGCAAAAGCAAACCCTCTCCCCCAATTTCATGAGCCTTTCATCCATAACTTCTCTGTGGTGACGAGTCCACCCTGCTCATAAACTTGTTCTGTAGGATAGATTAATCTGATATCACAAATCTATCTTCCCCAAATCCCTTTAATTCCAAGATAAACTGCAAAAAAGGCAGATAGAATACAAGAAGACCAAAGTTCTATCTGCCTCTCCCGCGTTAACTGCCCAATTCTCAGACCTTTCAGGAAGATATATCACCCCAAAATGAGAAATCTATCTGAACCAGTATGATTTCCAGCAAGAACCCGAAAGATTTTTCAATGTCATGAAGTCAGCCACTTAGCAACCCCGGGGAACGATAGAGCATTTGCAGGCGTGCTCTATCATTTCCCGGGGCGCGACTTATTCCCCCTAAAAGGGCTCTCTGTATTTCAAACGGATCTTATCTGATATCAGCGCGATAAACTCCGAGTTAGTCGGTTTTCCCTTACCTGTGTTGATCGTATACCCAAAGAGCGCGTCCAGCGTTTCCATTCTGCCTCTGCTCCATGCCACCTCTATAGCGTGCCGGATCGCCCGCTCCACACGACTGGGGGTCGTCTGAAAACGCTTTGCGATCGTCGGATATAATATCTTGGTAATAGAACTTATCATGACCGGATCCTCCACCGACATGATAATGGCTTCTCTGAGGTACTGATAGCCTTTAATATGTGCCGGAACGCCAATTTCATGTATCATATCTGTCACATCCTGCTCTAAATCATGAGCAGGCTTTACAGGCTTTTGTTCTTCTTTCTTTCCTGTCAAGGCATTACTTTTTCCAGTGGAGGGCACTGTGATCATAATCTGAAACTCCTTGTCAGCATGCATCAGATCGTCCAGTATTTTATAAACCTTATCATTATCTTTGGTAGCAATAATATTTAGTTGTTCCATGATAATTTCCTCCGTTTTCCTGACAAAATCTCATAAAATATGTTCCTTCTCATTATACGGTGAAAATGCGCCTTGATTCAACACCAACTCACCGCAATATCCTGCAGTTCCCGTCATCATCTCCCATACTTTGCAACATTCTGCGTCGGTTTGACTTAACTCCCCAAATTCTGCACTATCGCCGCCCTGGGCGTCAAAGGGTAAGCCTGGCATTTATCTCGCCGCTAACCTGAAATTTTACAACTTCTTTACCTTTAACAATTCACCAATCATAGCACCGCCTATGATGCACACTGCACCAATTGCTTGAACAATTGTCATTTGCTCACCAAGCAGAATTGTTGCAAAAACGACTGCCGATAATGGCTCCAGATAGCCACACACAGCTACCGTCTGAACGGGTAATTTGGCAAGTGGTGAAAAGTACAAATAGCATCCTATCCCTGTATTTACAACACCAAGTACCAAAATCCATATCCAAGCATTGGAAGGTATCTCTATCATGAAACCCTGCTTACAACCCACAAATACTGCCACTGTAAAAAAACTTACTGCAAGCTGTATCACGGAGTTCTCCATTCCGGTTATTTTCTTTGACTGCTTATTTAATGTCACCATAAAGAAATACATAACTGCCGACATAGCACCGCAAACAATTCCCCATTTATTGCTATTATTACCAGTCATATTACCATTAACAAGAACGATGCCGGCTAGCACGATCATGAAACCTATCATCTTCGGAGCAGTGAGTTTCTCCTTGAAAATCAAAGGTGACAATATCATAACTATTACAGGACCACAATAATACAGAAGTGATGCTAAGCTTACACCTATCTGTTGATATGCTTCATATAAAAACATCCAGCTCGTTCCCATTGCCATTCCGGATAATACAATAAACATGGTATCTTTCTTGTATGTTACAATATGAAATTTGCCCTTACTTCCTAAAAACAAAACGATTAATAGAATACTTCCAATAAGTGTTCTCAAAAACACAATTTCATAACTACTAAGCGTAATATGACTTGCAACAATACCATTAAGTCCAAACAGTAACAATGCAGACAGATATTTTATAAATGCTTTCCTATCCATAATAACCTCTTGATTTTTGATATTGAAAAGTATATCATAATAC
>JAZSFW010000185.1:0-3026 GCA_045532445.1 Acetatifactor sp.
GATCAATTACGTGCCGGAATTATCAGTTGACGAGAATGAAGAATCCATGCTGCAGGAGATCTGCAATGTAAAAAGTCGGATCGTAGCCATGTCGTTCTGTGAGCCAAGGAGTTGTGGGCTTGGATTGTCTTCCTAAGACCGCTTGGCCTCCGACTTGATCAATTACGTGCCGGAATTATCAGTTGACGAGAATGAAGAATCCATGCTGCAGGAGATCTGCAATGTAAAGACAGGTCAGGTGACTTATGCAGTGAGAGATACCATGATCGATGACAAAGAGATCAAACAGGGCGATTTCATGGGAATCGGTGACAAGGGAATCCTTTCTGTAGGTCAGGATATGCTGTACGTAACAGAAGAAATGATATCTGAAATGGTGGATGAGGATGATGAACTGATCAGCATCTATTATGGTATCGATGTATCGGAAGAGGATGCTGAGAAGCTTCGAGAAGATATAGAAGCCGCCTACCCTTCCTGTGATGTGGAACTGCAGTTTGGCGGACAGCCCATTTATTATTATGTTGTCAGCGTAGAATAAAGTACAGATGCAGAACTGACGCATTTGCGCCGGTTCTGTTTTTATAAACTGGAGAAGGGAAGCATATGAATAACAATACTCCCATTCTTGAAATCAAAGGGATCGGCGAAAAAACGCAAAAGCTTTTTCAGAAACTGGACATATTTACGGTAGGGGATCTTCTTGCTCACTACCCCAAAAATTATGAGACTTTTCAAGAACCTGTGCTCATTAGTGAAGCCGTGCCTGGAGAAGTCTGTGCAGTCAGAGTCTGTGTGATCGGCATTCCCAATTTAAAAAAAATACGTAATCTGAGTTTACTGAATGTAACAGTAAGAGATGCCTCGGGTGGAATGCAGCTTACTTTTTTTAACATGCCTTTTATGAAAAACTTGTTAAAGAGCGGTGGTTTCTATATTTTTCGCGGTTTGATCCAGACGAGAGGTCCGGTCAAGATTATGGAACAGCCCAAACTGTATTCCCAGGAGGAGTATAGCCGAAAAATGCAGTTTATCCAGCCTCAATATGCACTTACGAAGGGGCTTACCAATCAAGCAGTGCAAAAAGCAGTAAAACAAGCTCTGAGTTTTTATGAATTTGAGGAAGAATTTTATCCAAATGATTTTTTGAAAGAGCATCAGCTGATGTCTTATCGGGATGCACTTTGTAATATGCATTTTCCGATTGATTATGATACCATGCTGAAAGCGCGAAGAAGAATGGTATTTGATGAATTTTTCCTGTTTGTTTTAATGTTACAGAAAAATAAGGATCACAATGCCAATCTTCCCAATCGGTTTCCGATGAAAGAGAACGGGGATGTGGATCGTTTTCTGAAAGCCCTTCCTTTTAAGCTGACAGATGCGCAGCAAAAAGTATGGGAGGAAATAGACAGAGACCTTTCCGGAGAATTCAGCATGAATCGTTTGGTGCAGGGTGATGTGGGATCCGGAAAAACGATTGTGGCAGTACTAGCCTTGTGTAAATGTGTCAGCAACGGTTATCAGGGGGCTATGATGGCACCTACTGAGGTGCTTGCGTCCCAGCATTATGAGACGATCTGTGGCTATGTGAAGAATTATGATCTTCCTTTTCAACCAGTTCTTTTGGTTGGCTCTATGACAGTGAAAGAAAAGAAAGCAGCCTATGAGAAGATAGCCAGTGGAGAAGCCAATCTGATCATAGGAACCCATGCATTGATCCAGGATAAAGTGTCTTATGATTCTCTTGGTCTGGTCATCACAGATGAACAGCACCGATTTGGTGTCCGCCAGCGGGAAAAACTGGCAGGTAAAGGGGTAACACCTCATGTACTTGTCATGAGTGCGACCCCGATTCCCAGAACCCTGGCGATCATCCTTTATGGAGACCTGCAAATATCAATCATAGATGAATTGCCTGCTGACAGGCTTCCGATCAAAAATTGTGTGGTAAATACATCCTACAGACCCAAGGCTTATGAATTTATAGCCAAACAGGTTGCTGATGGTCATCAGGCTTATGTGATATGTCCTATGGTAGAAGAGGGTGAGCTGGAGGAAGCGGAAAACGTCATGGAATATACACAAAAACTAAGAGCAGCCCTTCCTGCAGCTATCACGGTTTGTCCGCTTCACGGTAAAATGAAAGCAGAAGAGAAAAACCGCATAATGGAAGCATTTTCTGCCGGTGAGATTCAGGTGTTAGTTTCCACAACCGTAATTGAAGTGGGAATCAATGTGCCCAATGCAACAGTGATGATGGTGGAAAATGCAGAACGTTTCGGTCTGGCGCAGCTGCACCAGCTTCGCGGTCGTGTGGGTAGAGGTGCCTGGCAAAGTTATTGTATTTTTGTCAGCACCAACGAAAAAAAAGAAACCATGCAGAGGCTGGAGATTTTAAATCATTCCAATGATGGTTTTTACATTGCTTCAGAAGATTTGAAGCTCCGCGGACCGGGAGATCTGTTTGGGATTCGTCAAAGCGGAGATTTTGCCTTCCGCGTTGGAGACGTTTATGCAGATGCTTCGTTACTGAAGGAGGCGGCTGAAGCTGCAGGAAAAATCCTCTCAGAGGATCCTTTCCTGATTCAAAAAGAGAATAAGCCTTTGCGAGACCATCTGGAAATTGTTTCCACAAATACGGTTGACTTTCGCAGTATATAACAGTACAATAATGATACTGACGTCTCGCATTTTGGTAAGCACAGAACAGGAGAAATATCTTTTATGTTAAAAACAGCTATTGTTACCGACAGTAATAGCGGTATCTTTCAAAAAGAAGCGGCTTTGTTGGGCGATGTATATGTGATTCCAATGCCATTTACCATAGAGGAACAAACATACTTTGAAGATGTCAATCTGACGATTTCGGAATTTTACCAAAGAATGAAAGAGGACACAGACATTCTCACCAGTCAGCCATCCCCTGATTCCCTTTTATCTTTATGGGACAAGCTGCTTAAGGACTATGAGGAACTTGTATATATTCCTATGAGCAGTGGTTTGAGTGGTTCCTGTCAGACTGC
>JAZSFW010000269.1:0-7999 GCA_045532445.1 Acetatifactor sp.
TCTTTCAATGAGATAAAATATTCTGTGAATGGAGTATTTGAAACTTTCGTAGAAGTAACATGGTTGAGAGGACAAAAAATTGAAAATAAAAGTAATTTCCAAAAGCTACGAAGATGTACTGAAAATGCCAAAGGCTGTCCATCAAAAGCCGATCAGGCAATGGGTTGTGCTACGCTTGATCTTAAAGCCGGTTTGTCAGGTTTTGTTAAAGCTGGCTGGTTTTACTGGTTACCGGACAAAGGATATGGAAAGACTGGCCCTTAAGGAGCCCTGTCTGGTTCTGATGAATCATTCCAGTTTTATTGATCTGGAAATTGTGGCGCTTCTGATGACCGCAAGACCTTACCATATTGTGACCACATTGGACGCATTTGTGGGACTAAACTGGATTCTTCGACTGGTAGGGTGTATTCCGACCAAGAAATTTATCAATGACGTGAATCTGGTCAGGGACATGCGCTATACCCTGAAGGAATTAAAGGAATCTGTGGTCATGTTTCCGGAAGCAAGTTACAGTTTTGATGGGACTGCCACGCCTTTGCCGGATAGTCTTGGTAAGTGTCTGAAACTATTGCAGGTGCCGGTAGTTATGATCACTACGGACGGTGCCTTTTTGAGGCAACCGTTATACAATAACTTGAAATTACGAAAAGTACATATTTCTGCATGCATGGAGTATTTGTTGTCTCCGGAAGATATCAAAAACAAGTCGGTAGAGGAATTGAATGGAATCCTGGCGGAAAGTTTTCGTTTTGATCATTTTAAAGCGCAGCAGGAGCGTGGGATCCTGGTCAAAGAGCCCTTCCGTGCAGATGGTTTGGAAAGAGCATTGTATAAGTGTCCCCATTGTCTGACAGAGGGCAAAACAATCGGAGAGGGGATATATCTTACTTGCAAAGCCTGCGGTGCCGTGTATGAACTGACCGAAGACGGTTTTATGCGCAATACAAACGGTGAGACTAGGATCAGTCACATTCCTGATTGGTATCGTTGGGAGCGGGAGTGTGTAAGGAAAGAGCTGGAAGATGATACTTACAGACTGGATGTGGACGTGGATATCTGTGTGTTGGTCAATCATAAATGTATCTACAGGGTCGGCTTTGGACATCTTACCCATACGGCTGAAGGCTTTCACTTGACCGGTTGTGAAGGTAAGATTGATTATCATCACAGTCCCATGTCTTCTTATGGACTTTACTCTGATTTTTACTGGTACGAGATTGGGGATATGATCTGTGTGGGAGATGAGAAGATGCAGTATTATTGTTTCCCGAAGGATGCGGGAAATGTAGTGGCCAAGACACGGTTGGCAGCGGAAGAATTATACAAATTACTCAAAGTAAGAAGAGGGCAATAAGAAAGGTTGGTGAGCATTACCAGCGTCCAGGAAACGGCCGACAAAATTAATGCCAATACCGATGAACAGACCGATTCTGACATTAAGAATCATACAATTACGGAAGGATTTCTTGACGCGGTTATTGTTGCCGGCGCCGATATTCTGTGCCATAAAGACAACGATGAAACTGTTTACAACCAGACTTGTGATTGCGGATGTGGCACCTACAGAGGCAACTGCGCTTGAGTCTGCCATGTTTCATCGAGATATGCGAAATACAGATTTGAGAAATGGATAAGGAGACTAACCATGAAATTTCTTCGTCCGATAGATGGTGATGTTTTGTTTTCTTTTGCTGATGGGAAAGTGGTCGACGGTAAGTTGTTGACTACAGTTACAGTCCAGTCATTTGCAGGTAGTGCTGTGCGTATCAACGATGTGGATGCAATGGAGAAGGAAGGTGTTTTTTCGACAGAGATTCTGCTGGATGGATGTAAGAACAAAGTGAAGGCCGTTAATCTTACCACAGGTGAAGAAATCGAAATGGTGGTTTATTGGTTTTGTCATGGCTATCACACTTATCGATTAGGGGTTGATGATGTGATCTGGTCTTTGGAGAATATCTGGCGTAATCAGGATGTTTACACCTCTATTTTCGATGATCCTTTTTTTGCTCTTTATAAAGATCTTCATAATCAGTATGGCACTCCGGTACATATGCATATTTATTATCAAAATGAAGATGGAAGCTTTAATCTTTCTATGTTTCCGGACAAGTACAAAGAAGAGTTTCAGAGAAATGGTGATTGGCTGAAGTTTGGATTTCATTCTCTTGCAGATCAACCGGACAGACCGTATCTGCATGCGTCATATGAACAGGTGATCAGAGAGGGTGAGAAGGTTTTAAGGGAAATTCTCCGCTTTGCAGGGAAAGAAGCCACATCACGCGTAACCTCTCAGCACTGGTGTGAGTGTCCTCCTGAGGTTGTGCATGCGTTCCGTGATCTGGGATATGACTGTATGGATGGTTATTTCCGCTATGATGAAAATGGTGATCCTGTGGCATCTTTTTATTTTGATAAGGATATGATCGACCATATTGCCGACAGAGATTTTTGGGTCAGTCATGCAGACGATGTTCTCTATGTAAAGGATGACCTTATCATTAATGAAGTGCCGCTTGCGGATATTGATTCCTGTATGGAGTCCATTTGCAGCAGTTATGACAATTGTTTCTTATATTTACTGATCCACGAGCAGTATTTCTACGAAAAATTCAGCCTTTACGAATCCGATTACAGGGAGCGCATTTTTGCTACAGTAGATTGGTGTCATAAGCACGGATATCGTCCGGAAACCATCACTGCTATCATGGAGAAGTCCGGGTGGAGCAGGCAAAACAAGAGATAAGTCAACTTTGCTCGAAGTGGTCAGTAAGCTTTTTGTGGCGATATTGACCGGGAGGCATTCCAAATTGTTTTTTGAAGAAAAGGGAAAAGTAGCAGGGAGAAGAGAAGTTCAAGGCTTCAGAGATCTCCTCGATACTTTTCCCTTTTGTTAATAGCCGCAATGCTTCACTGCCCCGCAGACGGGAGTAATAATCTTTCGGGCTGATTCCCGCATAAATACGGAATAGATTTTTTATTGTACTGACACTGACAGCATTTCGGGCAGCAATTTCCGGCAGGGTCAGATTTTCGCAGACGCCACGCTGCATGGTTTCGATAATTTTATGATATTCTTCCGCCATAGGCGTATTGCTCAAGTGCCTGTGAGGAGTATGCTTTTGTGAAAGACGCGTGAGAAAGGCAGAAAGAGACCAGGCAGCCTCCGCGTCTTGATAGGGATCTTCTTTAAAATATTCATCCCGGTGATTTATAATATGATAAAAACGCAGGAAAATATTGCGATATTCTTCGAGCTCTGTGGGGGTTAAGAAGAAAACTCCATCCTTCAATTTGGAGGGTAAGGTTCCCTCGTGCTCGAAGGACATGACCATGACATGAGGATGTGTATCGCCGAAGCTGCGGATGCGATGAAACTCCATGGGGGCATGGTAGATAAGATGCCCTGCATGCAAAAGATACACATTTTGATCTTCCACCACTTCTACTTCTCCGTCCATGACGCATACCACTTCCCCAAAATCGTGGCTTTCCCCTCTATAACTAAATTCGCTGTTCCAATGAAAATCAAAGGCGGTATTCAGCACTTTGATCTGAAAAGGATATTGGATTTCAAAACGATATAGTATCATGTTACATCCCTCCAAAATGTCCAAAAACATAATTTATGTGACTAAAAAAGAATTGAATTATGTTTATAAACTATATAGAATTATAAATAATCTGTTACATGTTGTCAAGCAATGTTTAGGAATCTAACAATGTGCAGATTAGATATTATCACAAGGAGGAAAAAGATAATGAAAAAATGTAGCAAAGTATTAGCATTACTTCTTGCCGGTGCGATGTTAGCAGGCTGCTTGTCTGGCTGCGGCAATAACAAACCGGAAGAGAGTAAGGAAAGCTCAGTTTCCACAGCAACTTCAGAAACAAACAAAACAAGCGAACCGGCTTCATCTGAAACTTCAGCTGAACCGGAAAAGGTGGCTGTTACATACCCTATGGATACAGACATTGAATTGGATGTATATTTAGCAGGTTTGGCAGCATGTAACTCTGTATATGCTAATCATAATGAGTCTTATTGGCATTCTAAGATTGCAGATCAGACGGGTATTTTTGTTAATTTCATGCCCAGAATTACAGATACTGCAGCAGAGCTGATGTATTTTTCTAACAAGGCTGAGGCTCCGGACATTTTATGTACAAACCAGAGAAAAATTGTGGATTATTCCGCAGATGGCATTATTCTTGATTTGACAGAGTATCTTCCGGAATATGCACCCAATTATTGGGAGTTCATCAACAAACCGGAAAATGAAATGGTTAAGAGAAGTGTTACCACTGATGATGGACGTTTCTACTCCTTCCCCGGTATGAGAGAGAATGAATATGGTATTACCTATATGGGACCTATGATTCGTCAGGACTGGTTGGATGAATGTGGCTTGAAAGCACCTGTGACCATGGAAGATTGGGAAAATGTATTAGTGACATTTAAGGATAAGTATGGTGCTACTCTTTCCGGTACATTGGCAGATTTCAAGACAGCCGGAATTTGTTCCGGTACTGGTGCAACAGCGCAGCTGCAGGCATCATTGGTTGTGGAAGACGGCAAAGTTACCTTTGCAAACGGACAGAAAGAATGGCAGGAATATATTGAGACTCTTGCTAAATGGTATGATATGGACCTCATTGATCCAGACTTCTTTACTGCTGACAGAAATCAGATCCGTCAGAAAGCAATTGAAGGAAAGACCGGTGTTACCGTTAGTGCAATGTCTCAGTTAGGTAATCTTATTGAGGATGCAAAGGCTGAAAATACTGGTGCTAAGTGGGTAGGTTTGGAGCATCCCAGAACAGCAGCAGGCGCTCCTACAAGTATGATTCAGACAACCTATTCTATTTACGGTAATAATGGTAACTTGTCACTTTCTGCTTTTATCGATGAGGAAAAGATCCCTGTTGCAATTGCTTGGTTAGATTTCTGGTTCTCAGAAGAAGGTATTATGTATTCAAACTACGGTGTTGAAGGTGAAACTTATACTATCGTAGATGGTAGACCTCAGTTTACTGATATGGTTATGAAAGATGCGGGTGGTATCAGCCAGGTAATTACCAAGTATACCGGATGGAATGGCTCTTTCGTTGGTGTTCAGTTAGAAGGTTTCCTGAGAGCAAAATATGCTGAAATGCCAGAAGTTATGGAAGCAGTGGATAGATGGATTGGCAATTCAGAAGCTCGCGAACGTACTATGCCCCTTGTAACCTTAACAGAGGATGAACTTGCAGATTATAATGATAATTGGAATGCAATTAATACCTATGTTTCTGAAAGTGCTGTAAAGCATATTAAGGGAGATGCAAAGATTGACTGGAATGCGTTTAATGCAGAAATTGAAAAGATGGGTCTTGAAAAATGTATTGCTGCATATCAGTCTGCATATGACAGATTTATGTCTAAATAAGTAATGTAGATAAGAGGCTATGGGGTCTCCCCATGGTCTCTTATTGTCTTTAAAGCTTTAGAAAGGAGTTTATTTGTTGATGGAACAGAAAAAAAACTTTTTTGTCAGGCTGCAAAAAGATATGGTCAGAAATAAATGGAAGTATTTTTTGGTTATTCCTGTAGTAGTTTATTTTATTGTCTTTCATTATAAGGCAATGTATGGTATCGTAATCGCATTTCAAAATTTTAGACCTGCCAGAGGAATAGCTGAAAGTGATTGGGTGGGATTGCTGCACTTTAAACGACTGTTTACGGATGTGTATTTTCCAAGAAGTTTGCGCAATACCTTGTCTATCAGTGTATTGACATTGATTTTCAGTTTCCCGGTACCTATTATTTTTGCATTGATTTTAAACGAGTGCAGGATCAGTTGGTTTAAGCGTACCATACAGACGGTTACTTATATGCCTCACTTTATTTCGCTCGTTGTAGTATGTGGTTTGGTTAATACTTTTTGTGCAAGCGAGGGGCTTATTAATGGTCTTTTAGGATTTATAGGAATTGAGAGTAGGGAGTCACTGCTGACAAGACCGGAATTATTCTATCCTATCTACATTTTATCCGGAATATGGCAAAACTTTGGCTGGGATTCCATTATTTACCTGGCGACATTATCCAGTATAGATGTGGAACAATATGAGGCCGCAAAAATAGACGGTGCCAATCGCCTTCAGCAGATGAGATTTATTACATTACCGGGATTAATACCTACTGCCAGCATGCTGTTGATTCTGAAAGTAGGTGGTCTTTTAAGTGTAGGATATGAAAAAATATTATTATTGTATAATGAATTGACCTACGAGGTGGCTGATGTCCTTTCTACATATAATTACAGAAAAGGTCTGATCAATGGAGAATATAGTTATAGTACTGCATTGGGACTTTTTAATTCGGTTGTCAATGTGATTTTAATTATTACGGCAAATAAGTTGAGTAAAAAAGCTGGACAGAGCGGTATTTTTTGAGTGTATAGTGTGAGAGGAATATGGTAATGAAAAAGAGAAAGAAACGAATAACCCCTTCAGATTTTATTATGGATGTTGTAATAAGCCTTATTTTGATAATTGCATTTATTATAACAGCATATCCGGTGTGGTACGTAATCGTTGCTTCTTTTGCTACAGCCAGAGAAGTGTCCCTATCCGGAGGCTTGATGTTATGGCCTAAGGAGTTTATTTTGGGAGGATACCAAAAGGTATTTCAGGATCCGTTTTTGATTTCAGGCTTTATCAACAGTGTGAAAGTATTAATAGTTAGTTTACCACTCAATTTGATTCTGACCTTATTTTGCGGATATTTTATGGCATGTACGAATATGATGTGGAAAAAAGGCATTATTTACATGATGATGTTTACAATGTATTTTAGTGGTGGCTTGATTCCTAATTATATTAACATACAAAGTCTGGGCTTGATGGATAGTTTTTGGGTATTAATACTGCCGGGAGCTGTATCTGTTTACAATGCTATTATCTGTAAGACTGCGATAGAAGGAATTCCAAGTAGCTTACAGGAGTCCGCATATATAGATGGAGCTAATGATTTACAAGTAATATGGAAGATTTTAATTCCATTGTTGAAGCCTACATTAGCAGTTTTGACTTTATATTATGGAGTGTCACATTGGAATGCATGGTTTAACGCATCCATTTATATTCGCACCAAGGAAAAGCTTCCGGTACAAAATATATTGCGCGAATTTTTATTGGCGAATGCTGATCTTGGTGGCGGCGGTATAGGCGACACCTTTGATCCTTATTCAGAAGCAATTAAGTATGCTGCTATTGTTGTGTCCACTCTGCCGATTATGTGTGTATATCCTTTTTTACAAAAATATTTTGCGAAAGGTGTTATGATTGGTGCCGTAAAGGGTTAGGAGGAATTCAGAATGAAGTTTTTTCATGTATATAATGAGGAATGTATCAAGGGATTAGAAAAAAACGGAATGCTCAATCAGGATTCCGGCTTTAAAATTCAGCATGCATTTTCTGTTCCGGAGAGCAGAAAGTTCAATCAAATGGCTGCAAAAGGCAGTTCCTTATACCAGATTATAAAAGACGGAAAAATTCCTTTTTATGTGGATCGTATTTATGGAGGCATTATTTATCATAAATACGATTTTGACCAGAACTTAGTTAGGGAATATGAAGACCTGTTAGGGGATTGGTTTTTGGGCTTTCAGCTTCATGAAAGTGCCAGCAATGTCAGAATGTGGACATGGAGAAGATTAGTAAAGATTATGGGGAGCAAAGGTCCCTATGATTTAGAGGCGTTAAAAAACACATTTGTTTGCCCTTATGCGAAACTGCCGGATGGAACACAGCTTGGGGACTTTGCTATTGATGATGCTGAATGGTATGCAAAACAGCGTTATGCTGAAACGCCGCAAGCTTATCATGAGGAGGTTCGTGATATGTTTTCCAGGAAGATGGCGGAGGTGGGAGGAAAGATCCTGCCTTGTGACAGCTTTTATCTTTACACTAAGATACAGGATGAATTGGGGATGCGTACCTTTATGCCTGAGGT
>JAZSFW010000246.1:0-7624 GCA_045532445.1 Acetatifactor sp.
TTCAATATCTTCTTCAAGTTCTTCTGAAATTGCACATAGGTTTTTTTGTTTTTGTTGCTTTTTTTGAATCTTTACTATTAACTTTTTCAAAGACTCTCTGCGGGCTTCTTCCCAACCCTGAGTGTGTCCCTGAGCATGTCCTTGAGCGTGTCCTTGAGCAAGCCCTGCCGCACGCCCTTCGGCCAATCCTTTATCCCATGCTTCTTGCTGCAAAAATTCCATAACTTCCTTTTCGTTATATTCACTAAGTATCATACCGATTACCTCCGCCTGACTTTCGCATAATATATCTGCAAGGATATTGTTTCTGATACAAAAATCAATTGCTCTGTTAACTGCTTTTTTATACCCTATTCCAGTTGCCAGTTCTGTGTTGATCTGTTCTACAAAGGCAGAATATTCCCATAATCTGCGGCATTTCTTCATGATCGTTTGATTATATCCAAGGTTAATGTTCAACACCCGGACTTTTAATTCCACGTCCGGTTCCAGAGTTTTTTGCTTAAAAGAATCGTTTTTGCGTAACTTTGGCAGAAACTGCCGGAAGTACTTTCACACGGAATAAGTGCCGTATCTGTGTAAAATATAGTTCTGTATAAGATATAAAAAAGAATATATATTATTATAGCACACAAAGAAAAGATTGTCACTATAAAAGTAAAGATTCATTATGCATATTATTTTTCCAATTGGGAAAGCTGTTTCCTAAAAGGCACAAAAGTGGCTGATACTGTGCAGAAAGTAGATGGGAGGCGTAAGATGGAGCAGAAAACTGATGCTACAGTGAGAGTAAACCGCACGAAGGAAGTAAGACCCTTTGGGCTGAGAGATAAATTAGGCTACTTGTTCGGTGATTTTGGCAATGATTTTACCTTTATTTTTGCCAGCAGTTATCTGATGGTATTCTATACCAAAGTTTTAGGCATCAGTGGTGCGATAGTAGGTGTGTTGTTTTTGGCGGCTCGCTGTGTGGATGCATTTACTGATGTGACTATGGGGAGGATTGTGGATCGAATGCGCCCTGCGGCAGATGGACGATTTCGCCCCTGGATCCGCAGAATGTGTATACCGGTGGCGGTGACCAGCAGCTTAATGTATCTGTATTTTGTGAAAGATTTTTCCTATCCCGTAAAAATGATCTATGTGGTGGTAACCTATTTGTTGTGGGGGAGTTTTTGCTACACCGCAATCAATATCCCTTATGGTTCTATGGCTTCTGTGATCAGCACAGATGCAGGAGAGAGAGCGTCTCTGTCCACCTACCGCAGTCTTGGTGCGGCACTGGCCAGTCTGGTGATCGGCAGCCTGGTACCTCTTTTTGTGTATGAAACAGACAGTGCCGGCAATCAGATTGTAAATCCGGTGCGATTTACCGTGACAGCCGTGATATTTGGAGCACTGGCGGTGGTATGCTACCTGCTTTGTTATTTTTTGTGCACAGAGAGAGTCAGTTTTGAAAAAAAGGATTCGGTCAAAAAAGCGGAAAAAACAGCAGCCGGTCCCAGGCAGCTGGCTGTAAGTCTTCTTACCAACCGTCCCTTGTTGTCTATTGTGGGAGCTGCACTGATCCTTCTATTGGCAACTATGCTCAGTCAAACCTTAAACACTTACCTTTTTTTGGATTATTTTAAAAATGCCAAGGCACTTGCCTGGGTAAATCTGATCAGTGTAAGCGGCATGCTTTTGGTGGCTCCTTTTGCCTCAAAAATATCCCGCAGTATTGGTAAGAAAGAATCGGGCAGTGTAGCAGTGCTTGTGGCAGCAGTGGTATATATTGTGCTGTATTTTTTGAGGATTCGGACGATTCCGGTATTTATGGTTTACCTTTTTTTTGGAATGACAGGTATGGGCTTTTTTAATATGATCACCTGGGCCTTTATTACAGACGTGATTGATTATCAAGAGGTAAAAACCGGCAGCAGAGAGGATGGAACAGTCTATGCCGTATATTCCTTTGCGCGTAAAGTGGGACAGGCTCTGGCTGGAGGAATTGGAGGGTTTGCTCTGACTGCCATAGGCTATGTTTCTGAGGCATCCTCCCAGACACCTCAGGTTACAGATCGCATTTATACAGTGGCAACTCTGATCCCCGGCATCTGCTATCTGATCGTATTTTTGATCATGCAGTTTGTTTATCCTTTAAATCGCAGGATTGTAGAAGAAAATACAGAGATCTTGGAAAAACGGCGGGAAGGAGAGGGCAATGATTCAATTTGACAAAGAGGCACCGGGCGGTGGAGTAGATGCTTACACAGTACTGGAAAATGGAAAGGCTGAGATTTCTTTTACTGTATACCTGACGGAATGCACCACTGTAGAAGATAAAAAATTAAAAGAGCAAAAGCTCCAGGAACAGAATTCAGTAACAGTGGAAATCACCATGTTTGATCCGAAAGGAAGAGAAACTGCCAGGATGCGCCTGCAGACGGCAAAAGGGGCTGCTTTGGAAAAACCGACCTTGGCAAAAATTCTGACCACACGGACCTTACTCATCTATCCACATTTATGGCAGTCGGTTAATAATCCTCTTTTATACAATGTAAAAGCCAGCATCATTGCCGAAGATACTGTCCTGGATGAAAAACAATTCCTCTACCCCATCTGTTCCATGCAAATCCTTCCAAACAAAGGGTTTTTCTTAAATAACCAGCCTATGCCATTACATGCAGTTTGCTATCCTGTGACAAAAGATTGGCGCAAATACCTGGAAAAGGACCTGAATCTTCTTTTAGAATTGGGCGCCAACTGCATCTGTCCGGATCGCTTCCCGAAAGACAGTGTCTTCTATGAAAAATGCCTGGAAAAAGGAATGATCCTCTGGAAACTTACAGCAAAAGACGCCTCTATTCCGTCTTTTGTAAGTGACGAACACTCCTTGGTATCGGCAGACCGTCTGCGCAAAAAAGACCTTTTCTATTATTACCAGGCTCTTTGGAGCAATCAGGAAGTCCTTCATATTTGCCCCCCTGAACAAGCGTGCAGATCCGGTACTACAGCCTGCGCAGTCGTCTACAGCAATCAAAAAAAAGTAGCACTGTATGTAAACGGTATTTTGCAGGAATTTAAACAAACCCCGCCCAAATTTATATTTGAGGACATTATGTTAAAAGGAGAACATCCGGTGATATCGGTGCAAGCCGGAGAGTGCTTTGCTTCTTTTACATGGATATAGCAGATTCTTGACAGTTCACAGAATTTTCACATTATAAACACTTTTTCATGACATTTTCCTCCTAAAATATTTGTTAATATGAGTGAGAGTATCGCTCGAATGTTGAGAGACAACGAATTCAAATAATAGGGAGGTATTTGCTGTGATCGAAGTAACAAATCTGACAAAGAAATATGGCAGTCATGTAGCAGTGGATCATCTGTCATTTCGTGTCAAAAAGGGCCAGATTTATGGATTCTTAGGTCCAAACGGTGCTGGAAAATCTACTACAATGAACATAATCACCGGTTATCTTGCAGCCAGTGACGGAAGCGTTATTGTGAATGGAAAGGACATGCAAAAGGAGCCGGAGGAAGCAAAGAAGTGTATCGGTTATCTGCCGGAGCTGCCGCCGGTGTACATGGATATGACGGTTGAGGAATATCTGAATTTTGCGGCTGAGCTGAAAAAGCTTGCGAAGGCAGAACGCAAGGCTGGTGTGGAAAAAGTGATGGAGATGACCCAGATCACGGATATGCGAAGCCGTTTGATCCGCAATCTGTCCAAAGGTTATCGCCAGCGTGTGGGGCTGGCTCAGGCGATTTTAGGTGAGCCGGAGGTGATCATTCTGGATGAGCCTACCGTTGGCCTGGATCCCAAACAGATTATTGAAATTCGTGATCTGATCCGGACTTTGGGTGAAAACCATACGGTGATCTTAAGTTCTCACATATTGTCGGAGGTCAGTGCTGTGTGTGACCATATCATGATCATCTCCCACGGAAAACTGGTAGCCAGTGATACACCGGAAGGACTTCAGAAGCTTATGAGCAGAACCGGCACGCTGGAGCTGGATGTGAAGGGAAGCTGGGAACAGATTGAGGCAGCGTTATTCTCCGTGGAAGGTGTTACAGAGGTGGAAAACTGTGGAGAAGCAGAGGCTGGCTGTGTAAAAGTAAAGGTTATTGCTGCAGAAAATGTGGATATAAGAGAAGCCGTTTTTTATGCTATGGCAGGGGCCGGATTGCCGATTCTGTATATGCATTACAGTGAAAAATCTTTGGAGGATATTTTCCTTGAGCTGACCGACGAGGAGGCTGAGGCGCAGGCCGAGGCAGAAGCAGATGAGAAGGAGGAGAAATAAATGTTAGCCATATATAAGAAAGAATTAAGGTCTTATTTCAACTCTTTTATCGGGTTGCTTTTTATCGGTGTCGTTCTGTTTTTTTTGGGTCTGTATTATACAGTTTATAATCTGATGTACGGATATCCCTATTATTCTTATGTGGTCAGCAGCACTGCCATATTGTTCATGATTGCGATACCGATTTTGTGTATGCGTATCCTGTCAGAGGAACGGCACAACAAAACAGATCAGTTAATCTTGACGGCGCCGGTGTCTGTAGGCGGAATTGTCATGGGCAAATTTCTGGCATTGGTAACAATCTTTGCGATCCCAACAGGAATTTCTTGTTTGTACCCGTATTTGCTGAAGGATTTTGGTACGGTCCAGTGGGGAGAAAGCTATTTGGCGATTCTGGCCTTTTTCCTGTATGGTGTGACGAGCATTGCCATCTGTCTGCTGATTTCCTCTGTGACAGAGAGTCAGGTCATTGCGGCAGTGATCAGTTTTGGCGTTCTGTTCCTGGGATATCTGATGAGTTCTATCTGCTCGATGATATCTTCCACTGGAAATGTGCTTACAAAGATTTTGGGATTATTTGATCTCTATACGCCATTTGCAGAGTTTCTGAATGGTACCTTGAATCTGAATGCAGTGGTTTATTTCCTGTCACTGACTGCTTTAGCCCTGTTTTTGGCAGCACAGTCTATTCAGAAACGCCGTTACAGTGTGTCGGTAAAGCATCTAAGTGCAGGAGCTTACAGTACCGGCTTGATCGCTTTGGCGGTGGCTGTGGTGGCGGTGATCAACGTAATCGTCGGAGAGATGCCCAGCAACTGGACCGCTGTTGATTTGACTGGCCAGAAGCTGTATTCGCTGACCAATACGACCAAAGAATTTGTTAAGACCATGGATGAGGATGTAACGATCTATGTTATGGCAAAGGAAGACAGTCAGGATGTTTTGACAAAGCAGACCTTACAAAGATTTGATGATCTGGATCATATCACTGTAGAATATGTAGATCCTACGGTAAATCCCGGGTTCCATCAGCAGTACACAGACCAAGCCATCAGTATGAACAGTTTGATCGTTGTCGGAAAGAAGCGCAGTAAGGTTGTTGACGGCAGTGAGCTGTATGCGACCACCTTTGATTATGAGACATATACCAGCACCACGACAGGCTATGACGGGGAAGGTCAGATCACTTCTGCCCTGGCTTATGTGACCAGCGATGACATGCCGATGATCTATGTGACAGAGGGGCACGGTGAGAATTACCTGAGCACCAGTTTTACTGACGGTCTGGTCAAGCTAAATGCTGACTACGAGTTTATCAATCTGATGAATTACGATACAGTACCGGAGGATGCTTCCTGCCTGCTCATCAATGCACCCATAAACGATTTTAATACAGATGACAAGGACAAAATAATCAATTATCTGGAAAAGGGTGGTAATGTAGTGGTCGTTACCGCTTATACCGATCAGGATATGACCAACTTGAAAGAGATTTTAGCTTACATGGGACTGGAAGTGGCAGATGGCTTGGTGATGGAGCAAAAGCAGGATCATTACAATCAGAATCCTTTTTATCTGTTGCCAACGATCAATTATAGTACTTACACTTCCGATGTTTATAGTGATTATTATGTATTTGCCCCCTTTGCAAGTGGACTCCTTATTGAGAATGAGGAAGCGGAAGGTATGACCTACACTACTTTCCTGGAGACTTCAGAGGAAGCCTTTTCCAAAGTGAACCTGGCAGATACTGCGAATATGAAATATGAAGAAGGGGATATCATGGGTCCCTTTGGGATCGGTATCGAGGCAGTGAAGGAAGTGACAGGAGCTGAGGGTGAGGCATTGGAAGCCACCATGATTGTGATCAGCTGTGAAAACATCTTTACCGATGATGCCAATATCATGGTAAGTGGTGCCAATCAGAAGATATTCAACAGCATTATGGGCAGCTTCTCAGAGCACGAGGTGAGTGTATCAGTGCCGGTTAAGGATTATCAGGTTTCCTATCTGATGGTGCCGCAGACAAGTTTGGTGACCATAGGAGTGATCGTTTCCATGATCCTGCCCGCAGGATGTCTGGTATTGGGCTTTGTGATCTGGTTCAGAAGGAGGAAACGTTGATGAAGAAACAGAGAAAGCAGTTGATTGTTTTGTTGGCTGTTTTGGTGCTGCTTGGAGGCGGTTATCTGGGGCTGCGCCAGTATAATAAAGTGCAAAGTGAGAAATCCACAAAAGAGAATGGAAATACGATTGTTGCTTTGGAGCCGGGCTCGATTATCAAATTTGCTTATGACTATGAAGGCACTGAGTATGCTTATGAAAAGAAGGATGATGTCTGGTACCATTGTGCAGATCTTACGAAGGATCTGATACAGTATCGTCTGACAAGCATTGTTGATAAGATGGAGAAATTGACAGTGGAAGATACGTTGACCGGTGTGTCAGACATGGGTCAGTATGGATTGGAAGAACCCTCCAGAACCTTTTCCTTTGAGACAGCAGAGGAAAGTTATGAGTTCTATGTGGGCGATTATAATGAAATTACCCGCACTTACTATATCTGCAGACCGGGGGAGGATGTTGTCTATACCGTGACGGCTGATACGGTGAATAGCATGAATCTGGATGTGACAGAAATTGTGAAAGAGGAAGAAAGCGCCGAATGAGCGAAGTGTATTGATATTCACACTTTGGAAAAGGGGAACATATACTATAGAGATGATGCTTAGAAAAGAGCAATTATGTACATGAAATCCTTATTTTCTCAAAATTTGCGTGATGATATGACGACCATGCCGATGCCCGGGGAGGCAGGCGTGGTTATGCCGGGAGAATCAATCAATGGGAATGGCATGAGAAATACCCCATCAATCCCTCTGCCAAATCCCGGAGAGGGTGGTCCTGTTAATGGTGGAGGGTCCATGGGTGGAGCAAACGGTAGTATCGGAAATGGTCAGAATGGCAGCATGGGAGAAAATCAAAATGAATCCATGCAGCCGGAAAATGGCCGTCCTGTGACACCCCTTCCCAATCCCGGTGAAGGCGGTCCGGCATTCCCTGGCTTGAATGGAGGCATGAATAATGGAATGGGAAATGGCGCTGGCAGTGGTGCGGCTAACCGTCCGATGATACCGCTCCCCAATGTGGGAGAAGGGGGGCCGGTGTTCCCGGGTAATACCGGTGGTCTGGGCGGTTTGAATATTCCTGCCATCATTGGGACGATCATTACCACATTCCCAAGGCCCAGCGCTCCTTGCCGTTTCTGTGCCAATCAGAATCAGACCTACGGCAATGTACGTTTTTTGAATGCAGCAAGTAATTACAAT
>JAZSFW010000024.1:0-8703 GCA_045532445.1 Acetatifactor sp.
TTGACCAGTAGTCATAATGTGCCATCCTGCGAAGGCTTGCTTCGATCCCACCTATTATGATGGGCACATCGCGATAAGTCCTACGGATCAGATTGCCGTAGACAACCGTAGCATGATCGGGGCGTTTGCCCATTTCTCCACCGGGCGTATAGGCATCAGAAGCCCTTTTCTTACCGGAGACAGCATAATGGTTCACGCAACTGTCCATATTGCCGGCAGAGATCAAAAACGCCAATCTGGGTCTTCCTAAAACAGTAATACTTTTATCGTCCTTCCAATCCGGCTGTGAGATGATACCTACCCGATAGCCATGGGCCTCCAGCACTCTGCTGATAATGGCATGACCAAAAGAGGGATGATCCACATAGGCATCCCCGGAAACATAGACAAAATCAAGCTGTTCTATTCCACGCGCTTCCATATCTTGTCTTGATATGGGAAGAAATCCATTACTCATTCCACAATCCTCTAAAAGTCGTTATATAATAATCGGCAAGTGCTTTTTTGGCTTCTGTTGCATCCATCGAATACTCATCTTCTACCGCACAAACACGCATGCCTGCACTTTTTCCGGCTTGAATGCCCGGTACAATATCTTCAAAAACAAGGCACTGAGAAGGATTAACCTTCAAAACCTCAGCCACTTTCAGATAAATATCAGGAGCAGGCTTGCCATGCTCCACCTCACAGCCTGTCATAATACACTGAAAGAAATTGTGAAAACCATGAACGTCTGCGATATTCTCCACAAGCTCTCTGGAATTACTGGTAGCTATCCCAAGAAGAATTCCTCTTTCCTGACATTCGGTCAAAAATTCATGAACCCCTTCTTTTAACGGTACTTCGTGGAGATACTTATCCCATGCCATGTGATTCCAATCTGCTTTCATCTGTTCAATGGAATCCGGGATGGGAAAATGCTCTTTAAAGTAAACGGCTGTCTCAGAAAAACTCATGCCTTCAATGCTTCGCTGCAATCCATCCGGCAGTGGGATTCCGAACTTACCCAGATATTCGATATCAATCTCTTTCCACATCCACATGGAATCTACTAAGGAACCATCCAGATCAAATATAACTGCTTGGATATCTTTTAACATTTCATGCATGCCTCTACCTCCTGTTTCGTAAGCTCTCTGTACTGGCCAGGTGACAAACCCGGATCAAGCCTAAGCGGACCAAATGAGATCCTTTGTAAGGATATCACTTCATTTCCAACTGCCTGAAGCATTCTTTTCACCTGATGAAAACGCCCCTCGTGTATCGTCAGAAGAATTTGGGAAGAAGAAAGCTGATCCACCTTTGCAGGCAGAGTAAACTTTTCATCACCAATGTCAACGCCTTGCTCCAGTATAATCTTAGCTTCATCCGTCAAAGGCTCTCTGATATCTGCCAGATATGTTTTATCCACATGCTTCTTGGGGGAAAGCATGCGATGTGACAGGTCCCCATCATTGGTGATCAGCAGTAAGCCGGTTGTGTCTTTATCCAAACGACCTACAGGAAAAAGATTTTTATCATTTACCCCTTTTAAAAGGGAAAGAACTGTGTCTGCTATATTATCAGTGGTGGCAGATACCACGCCGGCAGGCTTGTTCAGCATAAAATATGCATATTTCCGATAGCTGCAGCTCATTCCTGACAGCTCAATCCGGTCACTGTTCTCATCAATCTTCCGATCAGCGTTTTTCTCAACGATGCCATTGACTGTAACATGCCCCTTTCTCACATGGTCTTTGACCTGGCTGCGGCTTCCCATATTACAATCACATAAAAATTTATCTAAACGAACCATCTTTCTCCTTCTTATTGCGTCAAAAAAATCATATAAATTACAGGAACCATTTTGTGGAGCATGCTATGATTAGATTTCGCAGTTTCAAAATAAAAAAACTGATTTATACCCTTTTCTTTCTGCTTTTGATCACATTAATCCTGACAAACGCCCCAAAAAGCACTTATTATGCTCTGCAGGGCTTAAATCTATGGTTTTCCAGGATGATTCCATCTCTGCTTCCTTTCATGATCATCTCCGGCATCATGGTAAGATTACAATTAACGGAAAGCTTTGTTTCTGTCATTCATCCTCTATTAACTCCGATCTGGAGAGTCCAAAAAAACGTAACCTACGCAATGGTCATGGGCTTTTTATGCGGTTTTCCCATGGGAGCCCGCGTCACCTGTGATCTGTTGAAACGAAACCAGATCACCCAAATGGAGGCCGAATTTCTTCTGGCTTTTTGCAATAACATAGGTCCTGTCTATTTTACCGGTTTTGTGTTACCGCTTCTTAACCGTAAGCTCCTGTTCCCTTATCTTTTTGGAATGTACGGGCTTCCCTTTTTGTACGGATTATTTCTGAGATATACCGTTTATAAGAAATTATCATCAAATGGTCCCAAAATACAAAACCAAACGCAAACCAACCATTTTTCCCTACTGGAACAAATTGATGATGCAATAACCACCTCCATACAGGGGATTCTGTCCCTTGGCGGTTATATGATCCTTTTTAATCTGCTTAACCTGATACCGGTATGTTTGTTAGATCTCATGCAGCATATACCGGCTTTTCGGGTGCTTACAGCTGATAACTCTCTCTTTTTCAAAGAACTGCCGTCCCTGTTTGCACCCATTCTGGAAATAACAGGGGGACTTTTTATGCTCGGAGAGCAAATGCCCCTTTATTCCCTGTTACTCTTACCTTTTGGAGGCTTATGCTGCATCGCTCAAACATATAGTATCATCAGAAACAGCGGGCTTTCCATACACAGCTATGTGTATCATAAATTGATTCTGGCAGGAATAACGAGTCTATATTATCTCGGATGGAATATCCTTTTTCCGGGAAATTTCCTAAGCTAGTCCACGCTGATCGAATCCATGCACATTGTCATAACATGAAATAAGGCAACCATACCAGACCAGCTTCTCATCCGGCCTGATACAGCAGCCTAATTTTAGGACATCCACTGTGCAATATATCATTCACATATGTAGAAAACATGTGAATATCAGGAAATCACATCCAGACCGGGTGTCTGAACTTCCTCTGCAGGCATCTCATCCTCAGTCACCTGATCAGAAGGATTCAGTTCCTTTCTGTTGGACTGGATAATATCCTGATACTGGTTCAGGGAACTCAACAGTGTATCATAATGAGAAGCAGCTGACTGGGAAGCTGACGTGATCAGGTTTTCCAGATGAGCCAGAATATCATCCATGTACTGCATAGCAGCCATTTTCACATTGTTTGCTTCCATGGTAGCATTGTCAAGAATTGCCTGAGCCTGCTGGGTTGCTTCGCCTACAACTGCATTGGCCTGCTCATAAGCCTGTTGCATGATCTCATGTTCACTGACAAGCTCATTGGTCTGTGCAGTGGCTTCGCTGATCATATTCTCAGCTTTGGTACGGGCATCATTTAAAATTGCTTCTTTGTTACTGATGATCTTCTGGTATCTCTTGATCTCTTCCGGTGTCTTCATGCGAAGCTCTCTTAAAAGCTCCTCAATCTCATCCTTATTTACGATAATGTTGGTGCTGGACATAAACTGTGGCTTACAGTTGTCAATGTACTCTTCGATTTCATCGATTAACTGTTCAATCTTACTGCTCATGAGACTTCTCCTCGCTTTGGGTTGATGGTAGCTTAGACTTGCGTCAGCTGTTTTATTTGACGATTCCATATTTTTTATATATCATTTCAGCGACAAAATCCGGTACACACTGTGAAATATCACCGCCGAAACTGGCAATTTCTTTTACTGTAGAGGAGCTAAGGTAAGCATACTCTAAACTGGTAGTCAAAAACACCGTATCCAGCTCATCCTGAGAAAACTTACGGTTTGTCTGGGCAATCTGCAGTTCATACTCAAAATCTGTGATCGCACGCAGCCCTCTGACAGCAACCTGAAGATCATTTTCACGCGCATAATCAATCAATAGTCCGCTGAAACTGTCTATCTGTACATTCGGTAAATCTTTTGTGGCTTCCTTTAATATCTTAACACGTTCTTCCACAGAAAACAATGGTGTCTTTGCTTTATTATTCAGTACACTGACGATCAATTCATCAAAAATGTCTGCAGCTCTTCTGATAATGTCAAGATGTCCATAGGTGACAGGATCAAAACTGCCGGGATATACAGCTTTTTTCATAATAGGCCTCCCTTTTATGCTTTGCGAATAAAAACATGTTTATTTGTCTTATATTTCTTTTCACGTACAAGACGAAAACCAAGTTCTGGAAGATAAGAAAAATCAGTGTCAAGAGATGCCTCCGCAACGATCAAGGTATCCTCTGTCACATATTTCATTCCGCCCAAGACTTCCAGCACTCTTTTCTCATGTTCCTGATCATAAGGCGGGTCCATGAAGATCACATTAACTTCTTTTTCAAAAATCCCGTTGAGACCTGCACAGGCATCTTGTTTTAATACAATAGCACGTTCCGTAAACTTTGTAAATACCAGATTGCTTTGGATACAGGCAAGTGCTTTGGGCGCATTCTCGATAAAATAAGCCTTGCGGGCACCTCTGCTCAAAGCCTCAATACCGATGGCACCACTGCCGCTAAACAAGTCTACAAAAACCCCATCCGGAATATCGGCCTGCAGAATATTAAATAAGGTTTCTTTAATGCGATCTGTGGTTGGTCTGGTATCTGCACCTTCCGGAGCACGAAGCGGCAAGCTTCTGGCTGAGCCGGCAATTACTCTCATAACATTTCCTTTCCGTTCAGACAAGCCATCCTTGTTTCATACACTTGTCCGATCTCTAAAACAATGTGACAACTAAGTGTTCGACTATATGCGCGGTTTAATTCCTTTTGCATCACGCTTATTCACTCTCATGTTGGTTAAAGAAAGCTGTTTTTCATTGTAGTTGATCAAGGTTTCAACGCCGGGCCGCAGATAATGCACAGACTCAACATAGTCCTTGGCGGAAAGCTTGATCGCACGGGCGCCAATGGCGGCTTTCTTTTTCTCAGGAAGATCACTTAATGCAAACTTCAATAAAAATCCTTCAAAAGTCTTCAGAACAATATGATGTTCGTCCCGGATTGCTTTCACGCTAACCACCTTATCACCTTCTCCAAGCTTGGTGGCAGCAACAGTACGTTTGGCCACATCAAATTCGCCACCGTCCACAACCTTTGCCATGCCTTGGGAGGTTACAAATACCAGACGGCACAGGTTGATCTCCGTCTGACTGGTGATATAGACAATTTCTTCTTTTTCAGAGCTAAAATTGCTGACATTGTCAATTGGGATACCCTTGTCACGGAATTTTCCGTTAGGAAGATCCATGGCTTTGATGGTATGCAGCTGACCGGTATTGGTAAACAGACAGATACGGCCGGTATTCTTGCATTTTAAAACATATTTAAACTCGGCCTCTGCGGCTTCTTTATTGCGCTCATAAGTGCCAAGATCAATGGTCTTGGCATATCCAAAGCGATCCATCAGGAAGTAGATATCGGTCTCTTCCACTTCTTTTTCCTTGTATACTGCTTCGGATGCATTGGTGATCTTGGTCCTGCGAGGACGACCGTACTCCTTTTTAAAGGCTTCCAGTTCATTGATGATAACCTGCGCCATAGAATCTCTTCGTTCCAAAATATCTTCATAGCGATAGATATTGGCCATGGTTTCCTCATGTTCATTGATCAGCGCTTCAATTTCCAGACCGATCAATTTATATAAGCGCATCTCCAAAATGGCGTTCGCCTGTTTTTCGCTGAACATTAACTGCTGCGCCATGATCTTGGATTCTCTGGATTTGAATTTGATCCCGTCGATTTTGCCTTCGGTCAAACACAATTTTGCCATCTGACGATCCTTGGACCCACGAAGGATTTCTATGATCAGATCGATCACATTGCAGGCTTTGATCAAGCCTTCCTGAATCTCTTTGCGCTCCAATTCTTTTGCAAGGAGATTAGTATATTTCCTTGTGGCAACCTGGAATTGGAAGTCCACATTGGCCTTGATGATCTGCTTTAAGCCCATAACTTCCGGACGACCTTCGGAAATGGCAAGCATATTGACACCAAAAGTATCTTCCAATCGCGTCTTTTTATACAAAAGATTGGTAAAGTTTTCAACATCTGTATCCTTGCGAAGCTCAATGACAATGCGGATGCCTTCTTTGGAGGATTGATTGGAAATATCCACAATATCCTGGGTTTTCTTGGATTCTGACAAAGCTGCCACATCCATCAGGAACTTGGAAATGTTCAAACCGATCATGGGATAAGGGATTTCTGTAATGACCAGATTGATCTTTCCTCCCTTGGCCTTTTCACAGGTCACCGTGCCTCTAACCTTGATCTTGCCTACACCAGTCTCATAAATAGACAAAAGCTCATCTTCATTGATCACCACACCGCCTGTGGGGAAATCAGGACCCTTGACATAACGCATCAGCTCTCTGGTCGTTATGTTTTCATTTAACATATAAGCCTTGGTCGCATCAATGATCTCCGCAAGATTGTGCGGAGGAATGCTGGTAACCATACCAACCGCGATACCCTCAGAGCCATTGACCAACAGATTAGGAATCTTAGCCGGAAGAACAGTGGGCTCCTTTTCTGTCTCGTCAAAGTTGGGCATATAGTCTACAACATCCTTATCCAGATCAGCCAGAAAAGCTTCCTGGGTAATCTTTTGTAGTCTCGCTTCCGTGTAACGCATGGCTGCAGCGCCGTCACCCTCAATATTGCCGAAGTTACCATGACCATCGATGAGCGCAAGTCCCTTTTTGAAATCCTGGGTCATAACAACCAGCGCATCGTAAATAGAGCTGTCACCGTGGGGATGGTATTTACCCATGGTATCACCCACGATACGGGCACTTTTACGATAGGGTCTGTCATATCGGATCCCCAGCTCGTGCATATCATAAAGGGTACGCCTTTGTACCGGCTTCAACCCATCACGCACATCGGGAAGTGCTCTGGAAATGATAACGCTCATGGCATAGTCAATAAAAGACTTCTGCATGACCTCTGAATACTCTGTTTTTATGATTCTTTCGTTCATTGGTTCTACTCCTTAAATATCGAGCTCTGCATCCGTAGCATGATCATAGATAAAAGCCTTTCTGGGAGGTACATCTACGCCCATCAAAAGCTCTGTCACTTCAGACGCCATACGTGCATCTTCGATCTCCACCTGCTTCATCATACGCGTCTCCGGATTCAGCGTGGTTTCCCACAGCTGCTGGGCATCCATTTCACCCAGACCTTTGTATCGCTGCAGAGTGAAAGGCCCTTTGTGCGACTTTCGATAGCGTTCCAAGGCTTTATCATCATATAAGTATTCTTCCTTCCCCTTACTGGGCATCGCCTTATATAGAGGAGGCATAGCAAGGTAAACATGTCCCTCAAAAATCAATTCCGGCATAAATCGATAGAAAAGTGTCAAAAGCAATGTGGAAATGTGAGAACCGTCCACATCTGCATCGGTCATGATCACAATTTTATCGTACCGCAGCTTGCTGATATCAAAATCATTGCCATACCCTTCAGAGAAACCACAGCCAAAGGCATTGATCATGGTCTTAATCTCCGCATTGGCCAAAACCTTATCAATACTTGCTTTTTCCACGTTCAAAATCTTACCGCGAATGGGCAGGATGGCCTGATAGCTTCTGTCACGGGCAGTCTTGGCACTGCCGCCTGCAGAATCACCCTCTACAATAAAAATCTCACACTTAGAAGGATCCTTTGATTCGCAGTTAGCAAGTTTCCCATTGGAGTCAAAAGAAAACTTCTGCTTGGTCAAAAGATTGGTCTTGGCTTTCTCTTCTGTCTTTCTGATCTTTGCTGCCTTCTCAGCACATCCGATGACCTTTTTCAAGGTCTCCAGATTGCGGTCAAAGAATCGAACGATCTCATCGCCGGTCACCTTGCTGACTACCTTGGCTGCATCCTGGTTGTCCAGCTTGGTCTTGGTCTGTCCTTCAAATCGCGGATCCGGATGCTTGATGGAAACAACCGCTGTCATTCCGTTACGTACATCTGCACCGGTATAATTGGCATCCTTCTCCTTTAATACATTTAATTCTCTGGCATAATTATTGACCACATTGGTAAATATACTCTTAAACCCTGTCAGATGTGTACCACCCTCAGAGTTGTAAATATTATTACAAAAGCCTAGTACATTCTCATGAAATTCATTTACATACTGAAAAGCCACCTCGTCAGAGATCCCTTCACTCTCACCGGAAAAATAAATCACGTCATGAACGGCTTCCTTTGATTTGTTCATATCCTTGATAAATCCAATGATACCTTCAGGCTCATGATAAGTAACCTGATCAGCGCTTTCCTTGCGCTTGTCCTCAAACACAATGGTTAAGTTCGGATTCAGGTAAGCTGTCTCATGAAGTCTGCTCTTTACTTCGTCTTCTTTAAAACGTGTCTTGTCAAATATGGTATCATCCGGCAGGAAATTAATGGTGGTACCGGTCTCCTTAGTCTTCCCAACCACCGGAAGTAAGCCCTCCACAAGCTCTACCACCGGATTGCCACGCTCATACTGATCCTCATAAATAAATCCACCGGTTTTCACTCTAACCGTCAGCCTGGTAGACAGGGCATTGACAACCGAAGAACCCACACCATGGAGACCGCCGCTTGTCTTATAAGCATTGTTATCAAACTTACCACCAGCATGAAGGGTCGTAAACACA
>JAZSFW010000105.1:0-23816 GCA_045532445.1 Acetatifactor sp.
CTTTCCCACCAGAGGATTGGCTGTAATGCCGGACAGACCGTCACTGCCGCCGCATTTCAAACCGACCACAAGCCAGCTTACACTGACAGGCTCTCTTTCAAAGCCTGCCGCATAATCAATCAGCCCCTTGACAATTTCCACCCCTTCTTCGATCTCATCTTCTACTTCCTGCGCCACCAAAAATTTCACTCTATTCTCGTCATATGCCCCTATGTATGGTTTCAGCACATCAATACCACTGTTCTCACAGCCAAGGCCCAGCACCAGCACCCCTCCTGCATTGGGGTGATTGATCAGATCTGCCAGGATCTTTCTGGTGTTCTCCTGATCCTCTCCCATCTGAGAGCAGCCATAAGGATGGGGAAAGGCAATGATCTCCTCCACACTGCCCCGTACCGCTTCCTTGGCCTTGCGGGCAATGGCTTCTGCCACATGATTCACGCAGCCCACGGTCGGGATGACCCAAATCTCATTACGGACTCCAACTTTACCGTCAGAACGCTGAAATCCCATAAAAGTCACATCTTCTGTCTGTTTCTCTTCCACCGCCACTGGCTCATATTGGTAGGTAAGCAAATCATTCAGAGCTGTCTTTAAATTGTGTGTGTGAATCCACTCACCGGCCTTGATATCTGCGGCGGCATTGCCGATCCGGCAGCCATATTTGATCACTTCTTCCCCTTGGGCGATCTCTGTGATCGCCATCTTATGACCAGCAGGGATCTCTTCAAGGGCAGTAATGGTCAAAGCTGCGGCACAACTACTTTGCTCTACAGCGCAACCGTCCCCTGTACTTCCCACAGCAGCCACCTGCAGCACGGTTCCATCCGGAATAGTCTTAAGTGCCACAATCACATTGTCTTTCTCATTGATTTTTATAAAGTTTTGCATAATGCAGCCCTCATACCATTTTCTTTGATATCATCCAGGTAAGCAGTTACCGCGTCCGTAAGTCCCCCAACCTTATTCAGATCCTGACCAAAGAAAGCTTCTTTTCCAAGGAAAGCGGATACAAATTCCTTCGTCTCCTTTCCGCAGTTATCACGGAAGAATTCCAGCACATTGGCATCATCCAGAATCTGATATTCCTGACCGTTTCTGTGGCCGATCAGCGCCTTATCACGGATTTGTGTACCTGTATAGAAAGCCATCAATGCTGCCAGAGAGAAGGTCAAATGTACAGGCAGGCTGCCGGTCTTCTCCACATATCCTAAGAAGCTGGGCATACACCTCGCCCTCCACTTGGACACAGAGTTCAAGGAGATAGACAGCAGGGCATGCTTTACATACGGATTATGAAAGCGGCTGATTACTGCCTGTGCAAAGTCTTCCAGATCCTTCTTAGGAAGTGTCAGGGTAGGAATCACTTCGTCAAACAGCGTCTTCATCATAAAACTGCAGATATGCTCATCATCCATGGATTCTTTTACAAAGTCGTTACCAACCAGATAAGAAGCCAGCACAAAGGATGTATGAGCACCATTTAAAATACGTACCTTTCTCTGCTTGTACGGCTTCTGATTATCTGTGAAGATAACCGGAAGTCCTGCATCCGGCAGCGGCAGCTCCTTGCTGATATCCTTATTGCTCTCGATAACCCAGAGCGCAAAAGGCTCACCCGTCACCATGATACGGTCTTCATACCCTAGCTTCTCCCACTCTTCTTGCTCATTTCCTTTAGGATACCCTGTCACAATACGATCCACCAAAGTAGACGTAAATATGCAAGCCTCATCTACCCATTTTGCAAACGCATCACCAAGTCCCCACAGCTGAGTCAGTTGCATCACACATTTCTTCAGCATAATACCGTTATCATCGATCAGCTCCACAGGAAGCATTACCAGCCCCTTTTCTATATCACCGTTAAAAGTTTCAAATCTATGATACAAAAACTTCGTTAATTTAGCCGGAAACGTCTTAGGCGGATTATATTCAAACTTATCTGTATCATCATACACAATACCTGCCTCAGTGGTATTGGACACCACAAACCGCAGCGTATCAATCTCTGCAAGTCCCATGTACTTTTCATATTCTGTATAAGAATCTACTGCATCTGCCACGCTGGTAATCTGTCTGTTCAGCACCTTTGCCTCACCATCCACGATACCACGAAGAGATACCGTATACTGACAATCCTGTTTATGGAACATCTCCAGACTGCCGAATTCAATGGGCTTGACCAATACGATATCACCATCAAACTTTCCCTGCTCATTGGCAATATCAATCATGTAATCGACGAATGCACGAAGGAAATTACCCTCGCCAAACTGCACCACCTTAATAGGTCTATTCTTTTTGCCCGTCATCTTCTTGTTTATACTTTCCATATTTCCTCCAATCCGCGGTGTAAGCATTTACAAACAACCGCTTGAGATGTGTTTTGCTCCGCACAGCACAAGACTGTTGCAAGGGGACGCCCGCAGGGTCTGGATTTGCCTCCCTGACCTTGCGGGCTGGTCTTGCAGCATGTTGTGTGGGTACAAAACAATTTAAACTTTATGTAAGCGCTACTTTTTATATAATTTCTAGGTGCTTTGTGTAAGCGCTTACATTTTTGATTTTACTGCCAAACGTAAGATTCGTCAATATGGTAATTTAACTTTTTTCTTGATTTAACATTTAACACATCAACTTATACACCGCTATCCAGACGTCCCCTTTATCCCCTCCTTTGGCTTTCGAAAATCTTACTTTCCTCTTGAAAAACTCCCCTAGATTGGGTATAATTCTAATGAGGTTTTGAAACCACTTACAATGTTTCTTACAACAGAGGTTTTGCTTATGACAATCTACGATATTTCAGAGAAGGCCGGTGTATCCATAGCCACGGTATCCCGGGTACTGAATGGAAGTCCCAATGTCAGCAACGCCACCAGGCAAAAAGTGCTTGATGTTATGAACCAATGCGAATACACTCCCAATGCCTTTGCCAGAGGATTGGGACTAAATACCATGAAAACCATTGGGATCATGTGTGCCGACAGTTCCGACCTTTACCTTGCCAAGGCTATTTACTATATTGAGCAGAAACTGCGCGCCAATGGATATGACAGCCTCTTAATTTGCTGTGGCTACGATCTTGCCAATAAAATAAATTCCATGAACCTGCTGCTCAACAAAAAGGTAGACAGTATCATTCTGATCGGCTCCAACTTCGTTTATGACAAGGATGAGGACAATAAATACATTGTTGACGCGGCTGCCCAGATTCCAGTGATGATACTGAATGCTTCCCTTTCAGCGCCGAATGTTTATTCCGTTCTTTCGGATGATTATGCTTCCATGTATGAGGCTACTTCACAACTGATTGCAGATGGCATTACAGATCTTCTCTATTTTTACAGTTCTACCTCTTACAGTGCCAAGAAAAAGCTGGCCGGCTTCAAAGCCGCCATGGAGGAGAACAACTGCTTAAAGTCCCAAAAGCAGCTTCAGTTTTTCCAAGGTTCCCACGAAGACATACCCGGCATGACCAAGCACCTGTTTTCACTTTACGAAAGCGGCATGTCATTTCACGGTGTCATGGCCGCCGACGACAATCTGGCACTGGCAGCCGTAAAATTTGCCAAAGCAGCGGGGCTGCGCATTCCACAGGACCTGTCTGTCATTGGCTTTAACAACTCCCTTCTGGCACACTGTTCTGACCCGGAGCTTACTTCCATTGACAATAAGCTTGAGACACTGTGTCAACATCTGATCACAACCCTTATGGGTGTGTTTGACGGCAAAGAGATGCCGAAGAAAACTCTTTTCTCCGGAGAGCTCGTCAAACGTGGTACTACCCTTTCGATAACCAAATAAACGTAATATCATAATGGAGGACAATAAATATGAAAGCATTTATGGACAAGGATTTTCTCTTAGAAACTGACACAGCCAAAAAACTGTATCACGACTTCGCTGAGACAACCCCGATACTTGACTATCACTGTCACATCAATCCCAGAGAGATCGCAGAAGATCGTCAGTTTGACAATATCACACAGGTTTGGCTGGGCGGTGACCACTACAAATGGCGTTTTATGCGTTCCTGCGGCGTGGAAGAAAAATTTATCACCGGAGACGCTTCCGATTATGAGAAATTCTTAAAATGGGCAGAGTGCCTGGGCAAAGCCATCGGCAACCCTCTGTTTCACTGGAGCCATCTGGAGCTGCGCAAATATTTCGGTTACACAGGCGTTCTTAGCAAGAAAACGGCTGACGAAGTATGGAACCTGTGCAATGCCAAATTAAAAGATTCTTCCATGAGTGTCCGCAATCTGATCAAGCAGAGCAACGTAACTTTGATCTGTACCACAGATGATCCCATTGATTCTCTGGAATGGCATAAAGCCATCGCCGAGGATGAGAGTTTTGACGTGCTGGTTCTTCCCGCATGGAGACCAGACAAGGCCATGAATATCGAAAAGCCCGATTTTGCAGCTTATATAGACAAGCTTGCCGCATCAGCCGGCGTAGAAAAGATCACAACTTTTGATGAGCTGAAAAAAGCATTGACCGATCGCATGGAGTTCTTCGCTTCCATGGGGTGTAACGTATCTGACCATGGTTTGGAATATGTGATGTACGCTCCTGCTTCCGAAGAAGAAGTGTCCGCAATCTTTGCAAAGAGAATGGCTGGCCTAACCCTTACCAAGGACGAAGAAAACAAATACAAAACTGCCTTCATGGTGTTCATGGGCCGTGAGTGTCACAGACTCAACTGGACCATGCAGCTCCATTACGGCTGTAAACGCGACAACAACAAATTCATGTACGATAAACTTGGTCCCGATACCGGTTTTGACTGCATCAACAACTACGCGCCTTCTGCTCAGATGGCAGACTTTTTGAATGCCCTGAATATAACCAATCAGCTGCCGAGAACCATTCTTTACAGCTTAAATCCCAACGATAATCAGGCAATCGGCACAATCCTTGGATGCTTCCAGGATTCTACCGCTGTGGCTAAGATCCAGCAGGGAAGCGCATGGTGGTTCAACGATAACAAGACCGGCATGATCGACCAGATGATCTCTCTGGCCAACCTTGGTAACCTCTCCGGCTTTGTGGGCATGCTGACAGACTCCAGAAGTTTCCTGTCTTACACCAGACATGAATACTTCCGCAGAATCCTGTGCAACCTGATCGGCGGCTGGGTAGAGAACGGAGAATTCCCGGCAGATATGGAGATTCTGGAAGAAATTGTGAAGGATATCTCTTACTACAATGCAGTTCGTTACTTTGGATTCCCGCTGTAAGTTTATCAACTAATCCAGCAGCTGAATCACAAAAAATTCTTACAAATAGAACGGCTGGCAAAATCGATTCTATAATCGGTTCCTGCCAGCCTTTTATTTTGTTTCTTTCAGCTTGAGTCAATCTTTATTTTACTTGATTTACATGTTCAAAAGTTCCCATGACCATCACACTCTCATCTGGTTCAAACACATGATTGGGATGAGGTAAAGGGAAAATCTGTGTTCCCTTCTTCGTAGCCAGTACACTGATGTGATACTTGGTTCGAATGGAAAGATCCAGAATACTTTTTCCAACCCACTTTTCAGGGATTGCAATCTCATAAATGCCGATTTCCGGAGTCAGCTCAATGTAGTCAAAAATATTGTCTGCGCCAAACTTGATTGCCAGACGCTCCGCAATCTCTCTTTCGGCATACACTACATAATCGGCACCATTTCGAAGAAGCAGCTTTTTGTGCACATCTCTGGTGGCTCTTGCCACAATGTACTTGCATCCCAGATCCTTAAGTAATACGGTAATCTCCAGTACGCTCTGGAAATTCTCGCCAATAGCGATCACAGCCAGATCAAAGTTTCTGATACCCAAAGACTCCATAAAACGCTCGTCCGTAGCATCACCAATCATAATCTGCTGGATCATTCCCACTGCAGCGTCTGCACGTTCCTCATTATCATCAATGGCCAGTACTTCGTGACCGTTTTCTATAAATTTCTGCGCCATATGGCGACCGAAACGACCCAGACCAATAATCAAAATTGATTTCATAACTCATTTCTCCTTCCTGACTCACCAACCTTTTTATTAACCTACCTGCACTTTCTCAAGGGGATAACTGGACGAAACCACCCTCTTCTCTGAGGAGAAGGCCAATAGCATGGTAATGGATCCCACGCGTCCACAGATCATTAAAAATGCAACCAAAAGCTTGGAAAACATGCTTAACGCAGGGGTCACTCCAAAAGAAAGCCCCACCGTTGCCATAGCAGAACCTGTCTCAAACAACGCTGTCATCATGGGCAATCCCTCCACTGCCGAAATGATTACAGCAGAGGAAAGCACCAACAATAGATAGGTCATAAACACACAGGAAGCGGTCCGGGTAATCCCTTCATCCATTCTTCTGCCAAATGCCTCAATATTTTTTTTACGCTTAAACGTAGTAAAAATACTAACACACAATACCCAGAATGTAGTGGTCTTAATACCACCTGCCGTAGAACCGGTAGAACCACCGATCAGCATCAGGCAGATCATTACCAACTTACCGGACTCTGTCATAACAGACAAATCTGTGGTATTAAATCCTGCTGTTCTTGCCGTCACAGACTGAAACAGGCTAGCCAATACTTTTTTGCCAAAAGTCATACCCTGAAGCATATCCTGATTATTTTCCAACAAAAAAATCACCAAAGATCCGCCAAATACCAGTCCTATACTGATACTGAGAACCATCTTACTCTGCAAGTTCAGTTTCTTAAAACGAAACCTCTTATCCTTCACATCGTGCCAGACAAAGAAACCTAGGCCTCCCAGAAAAATCAACAGCATGATCACCGTGTTTACATACCAATTGTCTGCCAGTCCTGTCAGGGAAGAAAACCTTCCTGTCTCAGTTCCCATCAGATCAAACCCGGCATTGCAAAATGCAGATATGGAATGAAAAACAGAATAATAGATTCCCTTGCCCCAGCCAAACCTTGGTATAAAATCAAAGCTCAACAGAAGCGCTCCCACGCCTTCGATCAACAAGGTTCCCAAAGCAATAAACTTAGACATCCTCACAATTCCGCCAATCTGCGGCGCTGAAATAGAATTCTGCATGATCGAACGCTGGCTCAGCGTGATCTTACGCTTGGTAAAAGCCATGACCACGATAGCAACGGTCATAAATCCTACACCACCAATCTGGATCAAAGAAAGTATCACCAGTTGCCCAAATAAAGTCCAATGAGTGGCTGTATCAAACCGTACAAGCCCCGTCACACAGGTAGCTGAAGTTGCCGTAAAAAAGCAGTCCGAGACAGGTGAACTTCCCGGTCCCTTGGTGGACATAGGCAATGCAAGAAGTAACGTACCAAGCAAAATGATCAAACAATATCCACTTAATATTAATTTCATCGGTGACATACTTTGCCACACGCTTTTTTTTCTCTTCACCCTATGATCCTTTCATTATAAAAGCAGCCTTTTTGCACAAAGGGAGGCGCTTCGCGCCTCCCAACCAAAGCCTTTTATTAGTATTCCATCGCCTTCTCCTGGCCATTCATTACACGCAAAGCCCCCTGTGCCAGAGCAAGCAGCTCATCCTCACCGGGATATACAGTGAAAGGAGCGATCCATTCCGCTCTCTCTTTCAGAGCAGCCACAACATCTGCACCGTAAGCAATACCGCCGGTTACGATGATACGGTCAACCTTACCGTTCAGCACACATGCCATGGAACCGATATCCTTGGCTACCTGAAGCAAAAATGCCTGTTTTGCCTCTGCTGCCTCTGCACTGCCCTCATTGGCCATCTTGGTCACTTGACGCATATCATTGGTTCCAAGGTAGGCATTAAAGCCACCGTTTCCTACAATCTTTTTGTAGATTTCCTTCTCCGTATATTTGCCGGAGAAGCACATTTTGATCAATGCACCACTGGGCACACCGCCTGCACGCTCCGGAGAGAAGGCACCATCACCATCCAGGGCATTAAACACATCGATAACCTTTCCGTCTACGTGAGCTCCTACAGATACGCCTCCGCCCATATGTACAACGATCAAACGTAAGGACTCATAAGGCTTTCCACATTCTGCAGCATATCGTTTCGCTACTGCTTTCTGATTCAGCGCATGGAAAATGCTGACACGGGGAAGTTCCGGCACACCGGAATATCTGGCAATGGGCATCAGCTCATCTACCACTACCGGGTCAACGATGTAGGAGGGCACACCGATAGAATCGGCGATCTCACGGGCAAGGATACCACCCAGATTGGAGGCATGCTGTCCGGAAACACCCACCTTCAGATCAGCGATCAGCTCATCTGTCACTGCATAGGTACCGCCGGGAATGGGCTTTACCATCCCACCGCGCCCTACGATCACATCAAGACTCTTTAAGTCAAAATTCTTGGAATCCAACAGATCGGTAATGATCTTCTTACGGAAATCCTTCTGATCTACGATGGTGGCATACTGACTGATCTCCTCTGTGGAGTGTCTTAAGGTTTCTTCAAACAACAGTGTTTCATCCTCAAATACACCGATCTTGGTGGAGGTGGAACCGGGATTGATAATTAAGCTTTTGATAGACATCCTCTTCTCCTTTCGCTGCTCTTTGCAGCTCACATTACTGATTCTTTATCTCTTCTGCTACAACTGCTGCCAGTGCGATAGAGTTCACCTTGGTCTCAAAAGTATCCGAACGGCTTGTCAGAATAACAGGAACCTTTGTACCGGCCAGAATACCTCCGATCTTTACACCGGGCACCAGATGTACAAGTGCCTTGTATACCTGATTACCTGCATGAATATCCGGGAACAACAAAACATCTGCATCTCCCTGGATCTTACGGTCTAACGCATTTTTATGCTTGGCCGCTTCCGGATCAATGGCAAGATCCAGAGAAAGAGGACCGTCTACAATACAATCCGTGATCTGACCCTCTTCACACATCCTGGTCAGTTCTGCTGCTTCCACTGTCACAGGCATCTTGGGATTTACCACTTCAACTGCTGCCAGAGGAGCCACCTTGGGAACCTCTACACCGCATGCTTTACATACAGGAATCGCATTTTTGATAATATTCGCCTTATCCTCCAGTGTAGGATAGGTCATAAATGCTACATCAGTTAAGAAAAGCAGCTTTTCCATGCCGGGAATATCAAATACAGCCACATGAGAAAGTGCATTGCCGGTTCGAAGACCCACTTCCTTATCCAGCACACTCTTTAAGAAATTCTTGGTATCGATAATTCCTTTCATATACATATCCGCCACACCGTCATGTGCAAGCTTAACTGCTTTCAGAGAAGCCTGGATCATATCCGGCTCATCAATGATCTGAAACTCACTAAGATCCATATCAATGGTTGCTGCCAACTCGCGGATCTTCTTCTCATCACCAACTAAAATAGCATCTGCAATGCCTCTTTTCTTTGCTTCCTTAACAGCCACCAACACGGCATCATCCTGTGCAGCTGCTACTGCCACAGTCTTCTTGCCGCATTCCTTGACTTTTGACACGATTTCATCAAAACTCTTGTTCATTTTCTTTCAGTCCTTTCTGCCCTTTGGCATTCCTCTCGTCTTCATCGTATTTATATATACTATGAAAAAGGCACGTAAGCACCTTATCTTATCGTTAAAATAATAACACGCTCTGCGCAAAAATGCAAGGCTGTTATATTTTTTTCCAGGTCCTTCGGCTGAACTCTTCCAATTTTGCCAACCCAATAATCACAATTTTCATTGATTGATTCCCCTATTGCATTTGTAAATAATCCAAAAAAGCAGTACATCCCTTTACCACATCCCGGTAAGCCTCATCAAAACGTCTGGAATACCATGGATCTCTGATCCCTGCATCACTGCCGGCAAATGAAAGCAGCATACGGATCTTGCCGCCCCTGCGCCCGGTAATCTTCTCTATGTCCCTGATATTCATAGGCTCCATTCCGATTAAGTAGTCATAGTAATCGTAATCAGACTTCTTAAGCTGCACCGCTCTTTTGTTTTCATCGCATCTGATACCGTGATCTTCCAGCTCCTTTCTGGCAGGCGGATATACCGGATTTCCCTCACCATTCCAGATCTCTTCTGAGCTGGTGGCAGCGGAAGCAATCTCAAACTGCTCTGCGATGCCTCTCTTTTCCACCATATCTTTTAATACAAACTCAGCCATTGGGCTTCTGCAAATATTGCCATAGCAGATGAAAAGTACTTTTATCATATCTTTCTATCTCCTTATGATTCCTCAAATTCCTTCTCATACTTTTTTAAAAAATCATAATACGCCCGCACATTCTTTAGCTCTGTCCAGCGTTTCACATCCACAAACTCCTCATCCATGTCATAAATTTTGGCTCCACGTATGGACAAAAGGAACGGAGAATGGGTCGCGATCACAAACTGGCAGCCCCAAAACCGCGCCGAATCCTCCAAAAATCGCAGCAATTCCTGCTGTTTTTCCGGGGACAGGCTGTTTTCCGGCTCATCCAAAAGGTATAGACCGTTCTCCTGTATCTGTTCTGAAAAATAAAGGAACGCACTCTCCCCATTGGAGTGTTCGCGCACATTTTCCGGGAGAAACTCTCTTACATACTTCGACTGGGTTTTACTTCGGGCAGCGGTCACCTTTTTTAACTGTTCGTAATCATCTAAGGAGCGCATCTGAAAGTGCTTGTATTTCACATTCAGATACTCATCAAACAAATCTTCCCGCTTACGGTCAATCCCATCATTAAGGCTTCTCAGATTCAGCATAAAATCAAACACATCATCACTGGTAATGATCCTGCTGTGGCGGGGAATTTTTTCTTCTGCCCAATAGCTGCAAAGGCGTGTATAATCTTCAAAAAAGCTGGACCGGTTGTATAATGTATCCCTCTCAAGGCCCAATTTTTCCGCGATCACATTTAACGCTGTTGTCTTGCCCGAACCGTTTCCCCCATACAAGATGGTAATCGGTTCAAAATCAAGCATCCTAAGCTGATGTCTGGAAAGGATCTGAAAAGGATAAACTGTTTCATAACAGGTCCGCTTGAGCCCCATAATGAAAGAATACTCTTCCTCTCTATCCGGAAATTCAAAATGTGATAAATAGACCATATCTGCTCCCAATCTTTAATCCAGTTTGCAACACTTACATTATACGCCAAATCTCAGAGTAAATAAAGCACTTTTTTATGCACACACTCTCTTGCCGGGATATTTGTCTGCCGGGAAGCCGCAAGCTTGCCCTTGCCTCAAAACCTCCTGTTTACTTGACGGAAACAATAAATGTAGTATAATGATACTTAAATACATCAGTGCAACGAAAGGTGAAGAACATGAAAGTTTTTGAAATCACATTCAGTCCCACAGGCGGAACGAACAACGTATCCCATATCATCGCCAACAGTTTTCATCAGGAAACAGAAATTGTAGATCTGACAGACCCAGGCAAAGATTTTTCCAAGATCACCATCTGCAAAGAAGACCTTTGCATCCTTGCCGTTCCCGCTTACGGAGGCAGAGTACCCCAAACTGCCGTTTCCCGCCTTTCCCAGATAAATGGTAATGGTGCCAAGGCCATATTGATCGCTGTTTACGGAAACCGCGAATTTGACGATACTTTGGCTGAACTGCAAGAGGTTGCCCTTGCTGCCGGTTTTCAGCCGGTTGCCGGAATCGGAGCTGTCGCAGAACATTCCCTGGTGCGACGTTTTGGCGCCGGTCGCCCTGACGCCCAGGATAAGCTGGAACTGGAAGACTTCGCAGCCCGGATTACTTCCGCCATTCAAAAACAGGAAAACGCTCCCCTGCACCTTCCGGGTAATCAGCCTTACAAGACCTATAGCGGCTCTGCCGCCAAGCCTGCTGCCGGAGAGCTCTGCGTCTCATGCGGTCTATGTGCAGCCAAATGTCCCGTTAGCGCCATCCCCGCGCAAAATCCCCGCCAGACTGATCACACTTCCTGTATCTCCTGTATGCGCTGCATCAACATCTGTCCCATGCATGCAAGAACACTGGATGATGCGGTGATCAATGCGATCACGGACAGACTCAGCGCCGTGTGCAAGGAACGCAAACCCAATTGTCTGTACCTATAAAAATCCGAAATGCCAACCGTATAAAAAATCCAGGAATCTCATTTTCAGAGATCCTGGATTTGCTTTTTGCTTGAAAACAGAATGGACAAGTCTCTCTTTCTTTATCTGCTCTGTACCAAAGCCTCTACTTCCTCCACAGAAGGCATCACGCGAAGCGCGCCCTTTCTGGTGGTGATGATGGAAGCCGCCGCATTAGCAAAGGTAAGCATTTCCGTAAGCTTCTCTTCATCCAGATTGTCCAGACCATATTTCAACACATGATGCAGGCAGCCGCCGCCGAAGGTATCTCCCGCACCTGTGGTCTCAATGGTATTCTCCTGCAAAAACGGGGCTGCTTCTACACGCAGATCCTTATAGTAAGCACGGCTTCCGTCTCTGCCCATGGACAGCAGAATCAACGGGATCTGATACTGCTCTCTGAGCTTTGCAATACCCGCATCATAATCTTCCTCACCAGTAAACCACTGGATCTCATTGTCAGAGATCTTCAGCACATCACACTGAGACAAACCATAAGCCACCTGCTCCTTGGCATCATCCAGGGTCTTCCACAGAGGAGGACGCAGGTTAGGGTCGAAAGAAAGGATCGCACCATTTTCCTTTGCAATAGCGATAGCCTTCTTGGTCGCTTCTCTTACTTCTTCATGAGTCATGGACAAGGTACCATAATGAAAGATCTTTGTATCAGCAATCAGCTCTTCGTTCAGCTCACAAGCCTTCAGCATCATATCAGCTCCGGGATTGCGATAGAAAGAAAAGTCTCTGTCTCCGCCCGGTAAGGTCTGTACAAAAGCAAGGGTCGTCCTTACATCCTCATCCATCAAAAGGTTAGAGGTATCAATGCCCACTTCCTCCAATACTGCCTTTAACTTATTGCCGAAAATGTCCTGCCCCACTTTGCCGATGAAAGAAGTCTTGCGTCCTGCTTTATTCAGCATGGCAAGCACATTGCAAGGTGCTCCTCCGGGATTAGCCTCAAAGAGGGTATTCCCCTGACTGCTCAGACCATTGTCTGTAAAATCGATCAACAGCTCACCAAGAGCTATCACGTCAAATTTCTTCATTATGTATATCCTCCTATTTATTTGTAATATTGCAATCTTCCTTACGCACATTTCCACAAGTTGAATATTTCGCATAACAACAAGCATTTCTTTGTATTTAATATAACATTTTTTACGGATATTTTCAAGTTCTATTGCAAATAGAGTTATCCCTCAAACGGATAGTATGTCTTGGACGATATATGATGAGTCCGCCCTGCTCATTCCTTGCGCTGTAGGATAGATTGCTCTGATATCACAAATCTATCTTCCTCAAATCCTTAAAAATCCTCTGAAATTCCTTTGAAATTATAAAAAATAGTATAGAATCAAGGTTTTGAGAGATTCTATATACCTTCCACGAGTAAAATGGACTCCCAAAAGGTTCAAATAGGTAGATATATCATGCAAAAATGAGAAATCTATCCGATACTGGATAATTTCCGGCAGATCAAGAAGCCGCCACAGGGTATTCCCTGCTCAAAGGTAAGGTTACCACAAGAAAACCTTACGCTTTTTCTTGCCAATGATAATTATACTCTAAGCAATAATGTTGCTTACATTTCCCAAAAAGTTTCACAAAAATCACAAATATTGCGCTTCCAAACACAAAAAACAGGATTCAGCTTTGTAATTCTGTATACTCCTCTAATTCGTATATCATAATCTTCCTTTCAAAACAACCTCATCTGCTCATATGTATCCCGTTCCTCAAACTCCTGCAGATAGGCAAAACACTTCTTCACATCACACCATATCCCATTCTCCCTGCAGGTCCTGCGAAGGATCTCCATCAATTCTCTCTCATTAGGACTGGGAACTTCATATTGAGTCCCATAGGTCTGAATATAGCGTTGCTTCATTCCCGGAAAATGTCGGTCCAATTTACGGTAGAAGTATTCTCTGTCACCCTGGCGAAGTGTCACTCCCATCCCAAAGGTAATAATCCCCTTCGTCTGCACACGCACACATTGCCCCAAAAGCCCTTCGATATTCTCCCTGGTATCATTGATAAAAGGTAAGATTGGCGTCATCCACACGATGGTGGGAATGCCCTCCTGTCTGAGAATATCAAGCACCTCCACCCGCCTGGCGGTGGTGCACACGCCCGGTTCAATGATCCTGCACAACTCCTCGTCAAAGGTAGTCAGAGTCATCTGTACCACGCATTTTGCCTTCCTGTGAATCTCCTTTAACAAATCCAGATCCCTAAGTATCCTGTCTGACTTCGTCTGGATTGCCAGCCCAAAGCCGTACTCTGCGATCAACTCAAGGCTCCTTCTGGTCAGCTTCAGTTCTTCCTCCAGCGGGATGTAAGGATCTGACATGGCCCCTGTTGCAATCATACAACGCTTTCTCTTGCTGCGAAGGGCCTGTTCCAGAAGCCGGGGCGCATTTTCTTTCACCTCAATGTCCTCAAAATCATGATGCATCTGATAACAAGTGCTTCGGGCATCACAATAAATGCAGCCATGCTGACAGCCACGATAAATATTCATTCCATTCTGCGCGGACAAAATGCCCTTTGCCTGTACTTTATGCATCCTTCACCCTTCCCACAGAACTTCTCTCAATCAAAGACGCACTGATCTGGTTCAGCACCTTCGGCTTCTCATAAGGCTTCTCAATCTGCTGAAACAACACATTCACCATTTCTTTGCACAGCTCTTGTTTATGGATCAAAAGAGAGGTTAAAGGACTGTCAAGGTACGAAGAGTCTTCAATATTGTCCATACCTGCCAGAGAAATATCCCCGGGCACAGACAAACCATGCTGCCTGAGACAATGCATGGCACCGATGGCTATGTAATCATAGGCACACAAAATTGCAGTAGGACGATCTTCCAGGGAAAGAAGCTGTTCTATTCCATCAATGCCGGCAGCTTCAAACCGCTTACTACTGGTAAGGATCCATTCTTCCCTGGGCGTAATGCCATGGGCTTTCAGCACCTTCACAAAACGATCTCTTTTTCCTACAGTCAACTTTTCTCCCAAAAAACCAATCTTTCTATGCCCGTTTCGAATAAAAAGCTTGACCACATCATGCAGTGCCTGCTCATAAGAGACCTGAATACTCATAATATGATCAGATTTCACCATGCCTTTCGCTACAATAGGCAGAGTATACTTGCCGATATTCTTATGAATGATCTCCAGCATGACAATTCCATCCACCTTAGCATAAGTGGAATAAAAGGTCAAAAGTTCCTTTTCTTTCTCCACGTTAAACTCTGTTGTACCCACGATCATGGTGGAATTGCGCGCATGGATCTCCTTCTCCAGAATAGAGAGATACTCTGTGTAATAGCGACTGTGAAATTCCGGACATATCACACCAATCACGTGTTTTTCGTATCTTTCTTTGCAATATTTATCGTAACAGCCATGCTCTTTTGCCACCCGGAAAATCGCTTCTCTGGTCTCCTCACTGATATCCGGACTGTAAGCAAAGGCTTTGGAAACCGTAGAAACCGATACATGTGCAAGTCTTGCAAGTTTTTCCTGTGTCATAGGAATACCACCTTTCCTCTTCTTCAAACGCTCCTGTTTGATATACCTCTAATCAGGTATCATTCTTCTGATACTGCCGCGGGGATACCCCCACCACATCTGTAAACACCTTGGAAAAATAGAGCGGATCCGTAAATCCGGATAGAATTGCCACATTTTTCACCGAAGTCACGCCATTTTCAATCAGCGTAACCGCGTATTTGATCCGAAGCAGACGAAGGTACTCTGAAAAACCCATCCCAAACTTTTTCTTAAACGCATGGGAAAGATATTTTTCATGATAACCGGCTGCCTTGGCCACTTTAGAAAGTGACAAAGTACTCTCTGTAAAATGCTCTTCCATATAATTTAACACGAAGGCCACAATATCATTGTCCTCCTGCTCTTTCTTTTTCAGCTTGGAAAAGGTGTAAAGAAGCAGACTTTCACTGAGAAGATCAATATTTTCCTCGTCAGCGCGCATCAAGCTCTCCTGCCAAAGAGGAAGCAAGCCTTCATATCCCTCAAAAACACAGTTCTTGGGTGTCACGCAAAACCGCTGCAGAAGCTCCCCTGCCCGTCCCCCGTGAAAGGTAATATAATAATATTGCAGCTTCTTGGTATTCTCGATCACAAAGGGAATATCCGAAAGGCTAAAGAAAACCATACCCGGAACCAAACTGTAGAATTGACCATTACAGCCAAATACACCTTCTCCTCCTGCCATGAGGTAGAGGACATGCTTATTCAGGCTTTGCGTTTGACCGGAAAATGGGACCTCACTTTCAAATATAAAATTGGTGGCGATCAGCTGCCCCTGATCCTTGGCTGTTATAAACTTACAGATATTCTGATGCTGCATAATAAACCTTCCTTTCCATTAGCTTCATTATAGCATTCGTCCCTATCAAAAGCAACTTTTTTACATGCTTTTCTTGAATTATTCCATTTCCATTTTTTAAAAACATATTGTATACTAAGTATAAGAAGTCGAGTTATAACCTGCCACAAAATGTCACGGAGGGAATGCTATGAAACCAATCAGGCTGGGGATCTTTGGTTTGAGCCGGGGCAGTGACTTTGTCAAAATTGTCCTGATGAATGACGGAGAGTTAGTTGCCTTTTGCGACTGCGATACCTGGAAAATGGAAGCAGCTGCGGAAGGTCTCCCGGACAAGCCGGCTTTTTACACAGATTTTGACGCATTTTTAGAGCATGATATGGATGCTGTTCTCTTGGCCAATCACTTCCACGAGCATGCTCCCTATGCCATCCGCTGTCTGGAAAAAGGACTGCACGTCCTTTCAGAATGCACCAGCAACGGCACCATGGCAGAAGGGGTTTCTCTGGTAAGAGCAGCTGAGAAAAGCTCTGCCATTTACATGCTGGCGGAAAACTATCCCTTTATGCAGTTTAATCAGGAAATGCGGCGAATCTATCGAGGCGGCAGTCTGGGCAAGGTGCTTTTTGCAGAAGGGGAATACAATCATCCCTTTGATCCTTATGATGCTGACTGGGCCAGACAGTTAAAGCCCTTCCCCACTCATTGGCGCAATTACCTTCCCCGCACCTACTATGTGACCCACTCTCTGGCACCGTTAATGTACATTACCGGTTCACGGCCTGTAAGAGTCACAGCTATGCCTGTTTATGCGCCTTTCGACCAGACAACGCCATCCGGCTCCATGTGCGGTGACCGTGCGGCGATCATCACCTGTCTGAATGATGATCATTCCGTATACAGGGTCACAGGCCATGCAGCCTTTGGTGCTGAGGAGAACTCTTATCGCATTTGTGCCACGAAAGGACAAGTCGAAAATCTCCGGGGCGGAAACGGCAAGGTCATGCTGCGCTACAATCCTTGGGAGACTCCCGAGAATGTTCCCAGCGAAGCCTGCTACAAGCCTTCCTGGCCGGAAGGAAACAGTAAGATCATTGAACAATGTGGTCATGGCGGCGGTGATTACTTTGTGATCAAAGAATTCTTCCAATGCATCCGCCAGGGACGTAAGCCGGAATTTGATGTTTACTTTGCAACCACCTGCGCATCTGTGGGCATTCTGGGACACCGAAGCCTGATGAAAAATGGGGTTCCTTATGACATCCCGGATTTTCACAAGGAAGAAGACCGCAGAAAGTATGAACAGGACTATGCCTCACCCTTCTACGATGAATATGGCAAAAAACCGACTTTACCCTGCTGCTCTGACCCAGATTACAGACCCGGTAAAGAACAGTACCGCAACTATTTAGATCGTTTAAACAACTAAGAGAAAAGGAGCACAAAAATGAAAATCGGATTATTACCCTTATACATTCAGTTATATGATATCTCCAGTCCCCATGTTCGTCCCCGACTGGAAGCTTTCTACCAGAACATCGCCAAGCAATTCAATGAGCGCGGAATTGCTGTTGAAACATCAGATTTCTGCCGCATTAAGCCGGAATTTGATCAGACTGTGAAGGCATTTGAGGACGCAGGTGTTGACGCCATCGTTACTTTACATATGGCTTACTCTCCTTCTTTGGAGGGCATTGAAGCCTTGACCGCTACCAAGCTTCCCATCATCGTACTTGACACCACAGAGACACTGGAATTTGGCCCACAGCAGTCCTCCGATGAGATCATGTACAATCACGGAATCCACGGTGTGATGGACATGTGCAGCATGTTACAGCGCTATGGAAAGCCTTATGCCATCGCTGCCGGACATTACCAGGAATCAGACGTCATCGACAAAGCCTGTGGCTATGTGAAAGCTGCTGTAGCCGCTGCTTCCCTTGCCAAAATGCGTGTCGGCCTTGCCGGCGGTGCCTTCAAAGGTATGGGCGACTTCTGTGTTCCCCGCGAAGAGTTGGCAGAGCGCTTCCACATTACCGTAGAAGAAATTGAGCCGGCTTACCTTGGCAAACTACGCGCTGAAGTGACCAAGGAAATGCTTGAGGCAGAGCTCGCCGAGAATGAAGCTCGCTTTGATTTTGATGAAAGTGTAAATTACGAAGAATACAAAGAGGCAGTAACTGACTGTCTTGCCCTCCGCTCCTGCCTTAAGGAAAAAGGATATACCGCATTTTCTGCCAATTTCCAAGGAATTGGTGAAAAAATGGGTCTGGACAGCATGCCCTTTATGGAGTGCTGTAAAGCAATGGAGCGTGGTATCGGCTATGCAGGAGAAGGTGATGTATTGACAGCTGCCTTTACCGGTGCATTACTCAATGCTTACCCAGAAACCGGTTTCGTGGAGATTTTCTGCCCCGACTGGAAAAACAACATGCTTTTCTTAAGCCATATGGGTGAGATGAACTACCTTACCGCAGACACGAAACCTGTGATCTTCCCCAAAGGAACCTACACTGACAAACGCCCTCCTTATATCGGCTATACACGCATGAAAGGCGGTAAGGGTGTTTATGTCAATATCTGCCGTGGCAAAGAGGATTATCAGCTTCTGCTGGCAGGCGCTGAAATGCTTTCCTATGACACAGACAGTTTCACCACTTCCATGCGCGGCTGGATGAGACCCGAGTCCGAATCCACTGCCAAATTCCTGGAAGACTTAAGCCGTAATGGTGCAACTCACCACAGCAGCTTTGTATATGGCGCCACTGTAGAAGAGCTTGCTTTCTTCGGCCAGCTCCTGAATCTGAAAACAGTTATTATCTAACACACCAAACACGAAGGAGACTTTACTATGAATTATCTGATGGGATTAGATATCGGCACATCCTCTGTAAAAGGTGTCCTGCTTACAACAGATGGGCGTGTGATCACATCCGCCAAGGGCGTGTTTACTTACCAGCAATTTCCAAATGGAGGGCTGGAAGTAGACGCCAAAGATTTTTTGAATGTCTGCCTGGATACAATGAAGCGTCTGGCTAAAGCAGCCGGAGACGGCGTGATCAAGGGCGTGTGCGCATCTTCTGCCAGCGGCAATCTTCTGCTGCTTGACCAGGACGGCAACCCGTCCACCGGCATCATCAACTGGCAGGACAAAAGAGTGACTGAGGAAGCCAAAGAGATTTTGGGTGAGATGGACCCGGACGCTTTTTACAAGTGCATCGGCTGGCCCTTTGGCTACAAAGCCTTCCCTCTTGCTCAGCTTTGTTACATCAAAAAGCATGACCCCGAGCTTCTTACTTCCTGCAGCGCTGTGTGCATGAGCACAGAATATCTCTATTATGCCCTGACCGGCAAATGGGGAATCACTACTTCTGCCGGCACCACCTTTTACCTGATCGATCAGGAAAAAGGCTGCTATATAGACAGCTTACTGGATACGCTGGAAATTGACAAAGCGAAGCTTCCGCCCATTCTGCCCTGCAGCCATGTGCTTGGCGGCATCAAAGAAGAAATGGCCGAAGCCTGCGGCATTCCTGCCGGAACACCGGTGGTTCTTGGAACCTTTGATCATCCTTCAGCAGCCAGAGGCGCAGGTATCCTGAAGGAAGGAGAAATGCTCCTCTCCTGCGGTACCTCCTGGGTAGCTTTCTTCCCTATCTCTTCCAGAGAAAAAGGGACAGATGCCGGAATGCTGATCGATCCTTTCTTAACCCCGGACGGCTGCTACGGTGCCATGACCTCTGTAGCTTCCCTTTCTGCACGGATCCAATTGTATGTGCATCGGTTCATTGATGATTCCAATGAAGCATTCCAGAAGTTATCGGCCCTTGCAGCCACAAGCAAACCCGGCGCAAACGGGCTTTGCATCAATCCCACCTTAGAACCCGATGAGAAACATATCTTAACATACGATAAAGCAGATATCGCGCGGGCTATTATGGAAGGTACGGTAACCCTTTTGAAAGCCAGGCTGGATTTCCTTGCAGAAAAAGGCATCACCGCAAAGTCTGCTGTCATGGTAGGCGGTCCTTCTGAGGACCCCATGTGGATCACTTTGATCGAGGAAATGTGCGGACTTTCTGTAAGAGTCGTACACGGAGCTTTCGCCGGTGCTGTAGGTGCTGCAGTGATAGCCGGTGTTGGAGTTGGCGAATATGCCAGCGAAGAAGATGCTCACAAAAGATTTGCCTATACAAATTAAATATAAATAAACGCTTTTCGGCGGAGGAGGTAATATGGCATTATTTGAAGTAAAAGACATTGACAGACAAATTTATGAGGAAGAGATCAAAGACTTCCTCCCGGATGAGATCATTGACATCCACACCCACATCTGGCTGGACGGACTGCGTGCCAAGGATGCAGAAGAAGACAAGCGTACTGTAACCTGGCCCAATTTGGTAGCAAAGGACAATAGTGTGGAAGATCTGCAAGAGACCTATCGTCTCATGTTTCCCGACAAAAAAGTGACTCCCCTGATGTTTACCAGCGGCAAAAAGGATGCACTTCCTGCTTTGAACGATTATGTAAAAAAAAGTGCTGCAAAGACAGGATATCCTGCCCTGTATTATTCTCATCCCACCCAAAGTGGCGAGGAGCTGGAAAGGATCATCCGTGATGGCGGTTTTCTGGGCTTGAAATCCTACCTTTCCCTTTCGCCGGAATATCTGCCCGAAAAAGAAATCCGCATTTTAGACTTCTTCCCCAAATATCAGCTGGAAAAGATCAACGAGATGAAAGGCATCATTATGCTGCACCTTCCCAGAAACGGTAGACTCAAAGACCCTGTAAATATTGCCCAGATCAAGGAGATCAAGAAGGAGTTTCCTGACATCCGCCTGATCATCGCACACATTGGCCGAGCTTATGTGGAAAGCGATGTGGGAAATGCTTTTGAAGAGCTGGCAGAATGCACCGATCTGCTCTTCGACTTCTGCGCCAACTGCTGTGAATATGCCATAACCAAGGCACTGGAGGCAGTGGGTCCTGACCGCCTTATGTTCGGAAGCGACCTCCCCATCCTTCGTATGCGCACCCACAGGATCGAGGAGAACAATACCTACATCAATCTGATTCCTCCCGGACTTTACGGCGATCCTTCCCAGGACAGCCACCTGAGGGAAGTATCCGAAGAAGAAGCTAAGAAGATCACCTTCTTCATGTACGAAGAAATTCTTGCCTTCAAACGCGCTGCCACCAAATTAGGCCTCACCAAGGAAGATGTCAACAAGATCTTCTACCAGAATGCCAAGAATCTGATTGACAGCACTCGCAAAGATATTTATGGAATTGTATAATTTCTAATAAGCCACGTAAGCTTGTTCTTTCTGTTTTTAAACAAAAGAAATCCAGGACCCATCTGAAACAAGATTGGATTCCTGGATTTTTTACATTCAGCCGTCCACGTTCAAAGCTTAAGTGCCTTCTTAGGACACTGTTCGACGCACTCCATACAAAGAATGCATTCGGTCCCATTTTTTCGAGATCGGGCATTATCCGTCATATCCACTTCCATCGGGCAAACACGCTTACACTTCCCGCAAGAAACACATTTCTCAGGATCACAGGTTACACGCATTGCTGAAAAATAGCTCATGGGCTTTAAGAAAACCGTAATCGGACAAACATATTTACAAAATGCCCGATTATCTTTCAACCTGCACGCAAGTATCACACCAACAGCGTAGTAGATGATATTTCCCAAAATAAAGCTCCAGAACATGATCCTTTCCATGTTTTCAGCGTGAAGAACAAATAGCAAGACTATATACACAAAAGAAAAGACAAAAGCAATATATCGGACAGACCCCTTCTTCTCTTTAGGTGCCTCAGGCTTTTTATAAGGCAGCAAATCCAAAATCATCGCCGTCCAACAAGCATAACCACACCAACCTCTGCCAAACAAAAGCGGTCCGAATATTTTGGCGACAGCATAGTGAATCGTTGCCGCTTCAAAAACTCCACTGAACAAATAGTACCAAAAACCTTCAATCTGCATATTTTCATTGGAAAATACGCCCAAATAAAAAAGCATGTAGCACCCAACCAAAAACTGAACCACTCTTCTGGCATTCTTCACCTTTTTTGCAAAAAGGAACAGCCCCAGAGCGATAGACACTCCTATGTAGGTAAAGTTAAAAAGATAAAACAAATTATCTTTTGTAAGCCATAATGCCACAGCAATGGTTTCAAAAACCGCCAAAATGATGACAGATGGCAAAAAATCCCTTTTCATTGCTCACTCCATGCTCCCTTGTATTTATTGGTTGTTCTACATTATGAACATTTTTATGCCTTTTGTCAACGCCCTTTTTGGAATTGTGCGTTTAATCATTTTGAAATTTTGTATTTGATATATAACACATTGGCAAAAGCGGACATTTACGGTCTCATTTTATGTTTCTTCGAAATAAACCGTATTTATTTTGGCGTGTTACGGTCATATTTAGATTTTTTCCTATTTAAACCGTAAATATGAATTGGCTAGTACGGTTTAAATGTTACATAGTTAGAAAACAACCGTATAATATGCGGAAATAATACGGTTGAATCATGAGAAATGCAAAAATAACCGTAAAGCATGCGGAAATAGTACGGTTCAAATATATAAAGTAACAAATATAACCGTAAACTGCTGAAATAAATACGGCTTAATTCTTAGAAATATAAAATCAGACCGTAAATGTCCGCTTTTTTCAAAGTGTTTATATATCAAAACACACAATTCAGAAAGGGAAGGCTATCAATGGGCTTTTTGCAATCTGTATCTACAAAAGAAAAAGCCGGGAACCGACCCAAGTCGAATCCCAGACTTCCCCTTTGAAGCGCCACAAGCCCCGGCGGCTCATACGCAGCACTTCGGCCAGCCACAGCTGACCATCTATTTTTTCCCTTTTACACATGCTGCATTTCTGCAGCTATATAAGCTATCAGATGCCCGCCACTTAATTGTGACAAGAAACATCTGCAAGCTCCATCATGATATTTGGAATGATGACATTCCCTCGAAAAAACGGCTTTTAATATCAATCAGCCTAGAAAAATTTCGTACTACTCTACAAATTAATAGTGACAAGTAATCCAGTCAGTTTGATGATCCATTTCGCGATACCCCTCTACATCTCCATAATGGGTACAGGAAACACGATATTTCTCACCTTCAACAGCGCCGGAATATACCATGGTAGCAAAAGCAGTCGTTGTATTATATACCTCTCCACCGTCTGCCACGGCAACAACTTCCCAACCAATCAGCCTTTTTCTATGAACCTCAATATTCTTAACACCTACCACAGAGGCAATGCCGTTCATACCTGTACAAATAGTGATATGCATTCCTTCCTCACCAAAACTAAATGTAATCGAAGCGACAGCAAAAGCTGTAGCATATGG
>JAZSFW010000283.1:0-6405 GCA_045532445.1 Acetatifactor sp.
ATACACAGCCAATTTTGCAGCCTTTGAGAAAGAGGTGTAGAAAAATACATAAAAAGAAGATAAAAATAAGCTTTATATGGCTGTTGACAGTGATTCTGCTTACAGCATGCGGCAATGTAAATTTGCCGGTTTATCAGGAAAGTGCGAATATAGTTGTTTCCGGGGATGTACAAGAGAACACAACAGAGGAATCCCCGTCAGCTGAGGCATCATCCGCAGATACGACAGATGCCGAGACAACAGCTACGGAGGAAACAGCTAAACCGGAACAGACAGCGGATGACCTGCCGGAGATTCCGGAGGAGAAAAAGATCCCCTTAATGATGATTGGGGACAATCTGATGCACATGGGCATTGTCCGTACCGGAAAACAAGCGGATGGCAGTTACAACTATGATTTTCTCTTTGAAGGAATCAAAGATTTCCTGGATGCGGCCAAGCTCAAGATAACCAACCAGGAAACGATCCTGGGTGGGAATGCTCTTGGTTTTTCCGGCTTTCCCAAATTCAACTCTCCTGTAGAAGTGGCAGATGCCATCGCAAAGGCCGGGTTTAATGTGGTGCTCCATGCTTCCAATCATGCTGCAGATAAGGAAATAAGCGGTCTTATGAATTGTTTGGAATATTGGAAACAATTTCCCGATGTGACCGTGGCGGGCATTCACGATAAGGGAGAGTCTCCCATTCAGATTATGACAATAGAAGGAATTGATTTTGCTATACTGAATTATACCTATGGACCGAATCTGGGAACAATGCCGGAGTCGATTAAGGGTCATTTGGACATGTTGTGTTATTATGATGAGGTATCAGGTTTGATCGATCTTACAAAGCTGCATCCGGATGTGCTTACAGATATCGCTATGGCTGAAGAGATGGCAGATATAACCATTGTCTGCCCCCACTGGGGAAATGAATATACCACAAAGCCGTCTGTATATCAGCAGCAGTTTGCGATACAGATGACCGAAGCCGGTGCAGATGTGATCATCGGCACCCATCCCCATGTGATACAACCTATGGAGTGGATAGAAGCGGAGAATGGCAACAGGGCACTTTGCTTTTATTCTCTGGGCAATTATGTATCTACGCAACAAAATCCTCTGTGTATGCTGGAAGCCATGGCATGGGTCGATTTTAGGGTATCGGAGGGACAAGTAACCATTCACGAGGAAGGCAGCGGTGTGGTGCCTTTAGTTTGCCACTATACGGCCAATCCGGTGAGATTGGAGCGTGTCTATCTGCTTGAGGAATACACTGAAGAAAAGGCTGCTTCTCACGGGATCAAGAGCTATGGGGGCGTTGATCTGTATTTAAGTGATCTGCAGACATGGAGCCATGAGGTTTTTGGAGAAAATATTCTGTCTGCCAAGGACGTTCTTGGACCGCAGGAAGCGGACATGAAAGAAATCCCGCAGGAACAGCCGGTTTTGGATGAGTAGTGAATAGACAATTTATGTTGCAGTTGGGTGTATTGCCAAACTGCAACTATTTTACAGTTTTTTAAGAATTGTTTAGAAACAAAATATTGTAAATAAGCCTGGATAAGAGTAGGATAGTAAAAGAAAGTGCAGTAAAACTGCAGATTGAGAGGCAGAATATGAGAGAAAAATTGAGTCGTTTTATGCAGGGGAGATATGGGAATGACAGGTTGAATCAGTTTTTAATGATTGCTGCACTGGTGTGTATGGTACTGTCCATGTTTGGGCCGGATATTTTTTATGGGATTGCCATTGCCCTGATGATTTATGCCTATTACAGGATGTTTTCCCGTAAAATTTACCAACGCGCCGGTGAGAATCAGTGGTTTCTTGTAAAGGAACAGAAAGTCAAAAGCTGGTTTCGGAGTCAGAAAAAGGCCATAAACCAGAGTAAAACTCATCACATATATAAGTGTCCGGGCTGTAAGCAAAAGATAAGAGTGCCCAGAGGAAGGGGCAGGATAGAGATCCGTTGTCAGAAATGTGGGACGAAATTTATAAAAAAGAGCTGACGGAGGTGCTTGATGTTTGGATATGTCATCGTCAATAAGTCGGAGATGAAATTTAAAGAATTTGATGTGTATCACTCCTATTATTGCGGATTGTGTCGAAAGCTGAAGGAGAAGTACGGCGCTGTGGGACAGATTGCCTTGAGCTATGATATGACGTTTCTTTTGATGCTGTTGTCGGGGCTGTATGAGCCGGAGACAGTGATGTCTAAATGCAAATGCATAGCCCACCCCTTTGAGGAACATGCTACCAGGAGCAACCTGTTTACAGAGTATATGGCGGACATGAATGTGTTGTTTGCCTATTATAAATGTCAGGATGATTGGGAGGATGAAAAGAAGTTCTACAAGCTGATCTACGGGAAAGCGCTGGAAGGAAAAACAAAGAAGGCCAGAGAAATCTACCAGGAGAAGTATCGCAAGATCGATCTTCTGATGCATGATATGATAGAAGCTGAGAAGTCAGGAAAGACAGACATTGATTCCATGGCAGGATTGTTTGGGCAGATCATGGTACAGATCGTGGTGTGCAGGGAAGATGAGTGGACAGAAAGCCTTGCCAGATTTGCCTTTTATCTTGGCAAGTTTATTTATCTGATGGATGCTTATGAGGATGTGGAGGAGGATATCCGGAAGGGAACTTATAATCCACTGAAGAAAATATATCATAATGCCGATTTTGAGGAAGAGTGCAGGATGATCCTGACGATGATGATGTCAGAGTGCTGCAAAGAGTTTGAACTGCTTCCTATTTTGGAAAATGTGGAAATACTTCGCAATGTATTGTATTCGGGCGTTTGGTGCCGATATGAGGCAGTAAGAGAAAAAAGAAGCAAGGTAAAGGAAAAAGACCATGAATGATCCATACAGTGTCCTGGGAGTGTCCAGGAACGCCTCGGAAGAAGAAATAAAAAAAGCATACAAAGCGCTGAGCCGTAAATATCACCCGGATGCCAATATCAACAATCCCAACAAGGAACAGGCAGAGGAGCGGTTTAAAGAGATTCAGGCTGCCTATCAGCAGGTGATGAAAGAACGGACAGAAGGGTATCGATCTTCCGGCTATGGCTATAGCGGTGGTAGATACGGTGATCAGGGAGGCTACGCTGGTCAGGGGAACTATGACAATGGTCCGTTTGGTGGCTTTGGTTATGGCCCATTTGGAGGATTTGGCAGTTTTGGTGGCTTTGGGCAGGGTGGAAGTACCGGTTATGAGGAGGATACACACCTGCGTGCCGCCGGAAATTACATCCGGAACGGTTACTACAAAGAAGCCCGCAATGCCTTGGACGGTATGGGACAGCAGGAACGAGGCGCCAGATGGTATTATTACAGTGCCATCGCCCATTCCGGAATGGGCAACAATGTGGCTGCATTGGAGCATGCCAAACGCGCCAGCGCGTTAGACCCCGGAAACGCAGATTATCAGAGTCTTGTGCGCCGGTTTGAAAGTGGCGGCAGCTGGTATGAGCAGCGCCAGGCTTCCTACGGGTATCCCACATCCGGTGGCAGTGATATCTGCATGAAGATCTGCATTGCTAATATGATCTGTAATTTCTGTTGCGGTGGCGGCATGTGTTTTGGCGGAGGATGTTTATAGGCGCTGGTTTATAGGATGAAATGTAACAGAACCACTGCATAACAGAAAGATTATTAAAAAAACTATTGCAATTTGCGATGTCTTTTACTATAATAAGATACAAGATATAGATGCGATACAAAAGATAAAACACTAGATATAGTGGAATAAAAGGCACGCAATGGGGTTGATCGACAGCCGTATCACAGATATCTGCAGGTACGGTTTTTGTTATGCAGGGAAAGGAATGGAAAAGGATGAAGATTCAGAAGAGAGATGGAAGAGTAGTACCATATGAGCAGGAGAAGATTGTAGCGGCCATCGGCAAAGCCAATAACGAGGTGGAAGAAAAAGATCGGGTTGGGGATGATGTCATTGAAGAAATTCTTGCGCAGGTAGAGATGCTTCCCAAAAACAATCTGACCGTGGAAAAAATTCAGGACCTGATTGAAGCTAACCTGGTAAGGCACAATAAGTATAATCTTGCCAAAAAATATATTGTATATCGTTACCAGAGGAGCTTGCTGCGTAAATCCAACACCACTGATGAGTCTATTCTGAAACTGATCCGCAATGAGAATAAGGAGCTGGCAGAAGAGAACTCAAATAAGAATACACGACTGGCTTCTACGCAGCGAGATTATATTGCGGGAGAAGTGTCCAGAGATGTTACAAGAAGACTGTTGCTGCCGGAACACATTGCCATTGCTCATGACAATGGAGTGATTCATTTTCATGATGCAGATTACTTTATTCAGCCTATTTTTAACTGTTGTCTTATTAATATTCAGGATATGCTGGATAACGGTACCTCTATCAATGGCAAAATGATAGAGTCTCCCAAGAGCTTCCAGGTGGCTTGTACAGTGACTACGCAGATTATTGCGGCAGTTGCCAGCAATCAATATGGCGGTCAGTCTGTAAATGTGAAGCATCTTGGAAAATACTTGCGCAAGAGCCGCGATAAATTTAACCAGCAGCTGATCGCTGAATTTGGAGAGCAGATGGATGCAGAAACCAGAAATAAAATTGTGGAGCTGCGCCTTGGTGATGAGCTTAGAAGCGGTGTTCAGACCATTCAGTATCAGATCAATACCTTGATGACAACCAATGGTCAGTCACCTTTTGTGACGTTGTTTTTACATATAGACGAAGAAGACGAGTATGTGGAAGAGACGGTTCAGATCATTCAGGAGATTTTGCGTCAGAGACTTAGGGGAACCAAGAATGAGAAGGGTGTTTTCGTTACTCCTGCGTTTCCGAAGTTAGTGTATGTGCTTGATGAAAATAACTGCTTAAAAGGCGGTAAATATGACTATGTAACCAAGCTGGCAGCGCAGTGCTCAGCAAAGAGAATGTACCCGGATTATATTTCTGCCAAGAAAATGCGCGAAAATTATGAGGGAGAAGTGTTCTCCTGCATGGGTTGCCGTTCTTTCCTGTCTCCCTGGAAGGATGAAAACGGTAATTACAAGTGGGAAGGCCGGTTTAATCAAGGAGTAGTCAGCTTAAACCTCCCGCAGATCGGTATTCTGGCGAGAGGTGACGAGGAAAAATTCTGGAAGCTATTGGATGAACGGCTGGCTCTTTGCTTTGAAGCCCTGATGTGCAGACATAAATCTCTGGAGGATATTGTATCCGATGTCAGTCCCATTCACTGGCAGTATGGTGCCATCGCGCGCTTAAAGAAAGGGGAAAAGATAGAGAAGTTTTTACATAACGGATATTCCACCCTTTCCCTTGGTTATATCGGTCTGTATGAGACTACCTATGTGATGAAGGGCTGCAGTCACACAGCACCGGAAGGAAAAGAGTTTGCTTTGCGGGTGATGGATCATATGAAGGATACCGCTGCGCGCTGGAAGGCTGAGACGGGAATGGGCTTTAGTCTGTATGGTACGCCTGCAGAATCTCTCTGCTACCGCTTTGCAAGAATCGATCGGGAGAAATTTGGAGAAATTGAAAATGTAACAGACAAGGGCTATTATACCAACTCCTACCATATAGATGTACGGGAAAATATTGATGCGTTCAGCAAGTTTACCTTTGAAAGTCAGTTCCAGCACAAGTCTTTGGGCGGTGCGATTTCTTACGTGGAAGTGCCCAATCTGAACAACAATGTGGATGCTATAGAGGAGTTGATTCGGTTTATTTACGACAATATTCAATACGGTGAGTTTAATACCAAGTCTGATTATTGCCATGTATGCGGTTATGACGGTGAAATTCAGATCAACGAAGATAACGAGTGGGAATGCCCGCAGTGCGGTAATAAAGAGCATTCCAAGATGAATGTAGCCAGAAGAACCTGCGGCTATCTTGGTGAGAACTTCTGGAACACCGGCAAGACCAAAGAGATTAAATCGAGGGTACTGCACCTGTAGGGAGTTTTGTTATGAATTACGCTGCGATAAAAAAGACAGACGTGGCTAACGGACCGGGAATTCGGGTTTCCCTGTTTGTAAGTGGCTGCACCCACCACTGTCCGGGATGCTTTAATGCGGAGACGTGGGATTTTAACTATGGTGAACCTTATACACAGAAGACAGAAGAAGAAATTTTGGCGGCTCTGGATCATGATTATATCCGGGGCCTCAGCCTTTTGGGCGGCGAACCCTTTGAAGATGCCAACCGACCGGCATTGGTGGCATTGCTTGAAAAGGTCCGCGCCCGATTTCCTGAAAAAAGTGTCTGGTGTTATACCGGCTATACTTTTGAGAAGGATCTGCTTACGTGGATAGAAGAGGGGCGTCCCTTTGCGGAACGAATGCTTAAGCAGATCGATGTGCTGGTAGATGGAGAATTTATTTTGGCACGCAAAAATCTAAGGCTGAAA
>JAZSFW010000047.1:0-47251 GCA_045532445.1 Acetatifactor sp.
ATCCTTCTTGCAGGAATGGCCGCTGTATGTCTGTTCGGCAGCTACAAACTGCGCAGAAACTAAAAAACCGGAGAGACGGTCAGAAACGCCGCTGCCAGAAAATCAGGATCAAGGCATTGACATATCGCACGGTTGTTTTGCAGTTGAACGGCTGTAAGACCTACTAAGAATTAGCAGTTGATAGAAATGGAAGTTAAGAGCAAACCCCACAGCCACAAAACTCGTCGCGCTTTGCGCTCCTCAAACATGTTGTGGTTGTGGGGTTTAACACTCCCATTTCCGTCAACTGCCAATCCCAAGTAGGTCTAACAGTCGTTCAGATGTCAAAATAACCGTGCGATATGTCAATGCCTTGATCCTGATTTTCTGGCAGCGGCGTTCCTGACCGTCTCTTTCCTTGTAAGCACAAAAAATTGGGATAATTTGAAAAAAGGTCTTTTTATTTTTTGTCGAATATGGTATGATTTGTCATAGTATAGAAGTTTATTATTTTAGCCACAGTGTCTTGTGTGGCAGAATGGAGACGATCATGAGTAATGAATACAACGGAATGGCTATCGGCGTGTTTGAGCTGGACAGTGAATGTGCCTGTTTTGTAGCTTTGGACGCTGCCGCAAAAGCCGCTTCAGTTAAAATACAGTCTGTTGAGAGGAATCGTTTAAAGTCCGGCGCCTGTGTGAAAATGCGGGGGACCATTTCGGATGTAAAGGCTGCCATGGAGGCTGCATTGGAAACAGCCGCACCGATTTCCAAGATTTATTCTCACACTATCATTGCCGCGCCCACGGACGGAACCGAAGTGGCTGCTGCCATGACGATCAACAAGTAAGGTTCAGGAGGGATACATATGTCATATAGTGCATTCGGATTAGTGGAAGTCCTCGGCTCAGCCAATGCTGTGATCGTGACAGACCAGATGCTTAAAATTGCGGAGGTTTCCTACGTGACACAGGATACCAAGTGTGGTGGTCATGTACTGGTATTTGTAACAGGAAGTGTTGCTGCCGTTTCAGCCGCCATAGAGCACGTGCGTGAAAATGCAGCCTGCGAGATTTTCGGTTCGGCAGTGATCTCCAATCCTTCACAGGAGATGATTGAAATTGTAGAAGTGTTTAAAGCACGCAGAGCAAAAAAGTAGTAAGCCCCGGCAGGTAGCAATATGCTCCCTTTCAGGTGACAAATAAACCAGTCACCCGGAAGGGAGCAATTTTTTGATTCTTTCTATTTTGCGCAGATTATGGTCTCAGACCCATACCGCCTTCCAATGTGAGGGTCTCACCGGACATATATTTGAAATCAGGAGATGCCAGCTGTACGCACACACGGCCGATTTCCAGCTCAGTATTGCCATAGTGGCCCATAGGAGGCATATGAACATTCGCCTTGAAAGCTTCCGGATATGCCTTTTCAAACTGCTCCAGCTGAGCGGTCCATGCAAGAGGACAGATCACATTGACATTGATTCCGTCCGGTCCCCACTCAGTAGCTGCCACACGGCTAAGACCTCTGATCCCTTCCTTGGCTGCCGCATAAGAACACTGCCCCTTGTTACCGAACAGACCAGCGCCTGACGCAAAGTTGATAACAGAACCCTTGGTCTCTTTCAGATAAGGGTAGCAGGCCTTCATATAATAAAACGCGGAATACAGACCGGAATACATAGCTAGATTGAACTGATCAGTGGTATGACTTGCAAGAGGCACGCCGGAAGCAGATGCCTGCGCATTATTAATCAACACATCAATTCTTCCAAATGCAGCAATGGTCTGATCCACTACATTCTGAACAGTCGCTTCGTTATCAGCACCGGCATTTACATCAGCCTGCACCGCCAAAACCTTGATTCCATACAGACGCTCCAATTCTTCCTTAGCATCCTCAAGTTTCTGTACATTACGACCAGTGATCACCAGATTTGCTCCTTCTTTTGCATAAGCAGTTGCAATACCGTATCCAATAGATCCGGGGGTTCCGTCTGCAAGAGGTGTCGGTCTGCCTGCACCGGTTATGATCGCAGTTTTTCCTGTCAAAAATCCCATAGTTAGTCTCCTTTTTTATATTAATGATAAAAATATTATAATATTTTTCAAGTTTAAAAGCAAGCAATTTCAGCCGCCTGCCGGATTTTCTTCTTCATCCCCTTTAGAATAGGGATAGCAAGGGCCAGCGTGAGCACATCCGCCACTGCCTGAACCGTAGCAATACCGTAGGCACCCAAAAGCCAGGTCATCAGAAACAGAATGGGTATAAAGCAGCTTCCCTGACGGGAGGTGGAAAGCACAAGCGCACCTTTGGCATTACCAAGACCTGCGCTCCGATAAACGCCATCTTTGCACTGAACCGATAACTTTCATTCACACGGTCATAGCGCTTGGCTCCCCAGTTGTAACCTGCCACAGGCTGAAAACCAGTGCCGAAGCCCAAAATAATACTGAATGGGAACATCATAATTTTGGTACATACGCCGATACCAGCCAACACCGAATCCGAAATATTCCCCGCCAAATCATTCAACATCACAGCTGACACCACTGCCAGCCCTGATCGGAACATGGATGAAGAACCAACACTTACAATGTTGGAGATAATATCTTTGCAGAAATGAAAGTGCCGTATGGAAAGATGCAGCACGCTTCTCCTGGTTAGATAGGGGAATATTAAGATCGAAAAACTTACAACCTTGGAGATTGCCGTAGCCAGCGAGGCTCCTGCCACTCCCATATCAAGCCCAAAGATAAAGATAGGATCCAGCACACAGTTTAAGATGCCGCCAAAGCCCATGCCCACCATGGAAAATACTGCACTGCCTTCGCTTCGAAGACACTGATTCATCACAAAGCTGGAAGCCATAAAAGGAGCTGCCAAAAGCACATAGGTCGCATAATCGATGGAATACTGCTCACAAGTAGGTGTCGCCCCAAGAACTCTGACCATTGGCGTCATAAAAATACACCCAAAAACAGTTAACAGCAAACCCAATCCCATAGCCAAAAAGAACGCAGTGGAAAGCACTTTGTTTGCTTTTTGATTATCACCTTTTCCCAAAAGTCTGGCAATATAGCTGTTGGCTCCCACTGCCAAAAGGGAACCTGCCATCATGATCACACAATGGTGGGAATCGCCATCTTCGGAATCACCTTTGAAATAGGTTCATTCAGCATCATGTCCGCGCGCTTTGTCTTTTGTGTTTCATTTTGTTTCATATTAAAAATCCTTTCCGTTTTCCTGCTGATCACTTCCAGATATCGCCCCAAACCTCATCACACAGTTCCTCACAATATGCCTTTGAAAAAGCAGGGTCCTGTAAAATAATTTCATTTTTCAGCGACTGCTCCTGGGAATACCCAGAAAGCTTTGTGGTATAAACGCCATTTATCCGACTTTCCAGATGGGTAACTACCGCGGTAACCGAATAGTCTTTCACAACCACCTTGCCACTCTCATCAGGACCAATGATCACATCAGCCATTCCCCCCACCATTCTATTGGCAATACCTTGCCCGCTCGAGCTCGTCCAGTTTACATAATTCCCCAGAGAATAATATACCAACATCTCCTGTCCGGTTGTCTCATCTCTCATCCACTCAATAGGCTCTATCACATGGGGATGGGTACCTAGTACCAGATCCACACCATGTTCCAGAAACAGTTGAGCCCACTGCCTTTGCTCTGCCGTTTCCTCCAGCACATACTCTGTGCCCCAGTGAGGACAAACGATGGTAAAATCAGCAAGCATTTCCGCCTTTTCAATATCAGCAACAACCTTCTCCTTCTCCAGCAGATTCACTGCATAAGGCATGTCTGCCGGGAGCGGGATCCCATTGGTTCCGTAGGTGTAGTTCAAAACTGCCACTGTGACCCCATCCTGTTCAAACAGATAGATTTCTCCCTGTTCTTCCTCTGTTTCATTAATACCCAACACAGCAATCTGTGGATACTCTGTCTTCCAGAAATTGATACAGGAAAGCAATCCCTTCTTCCCTTTGTCAAGCGCATGATTGGTTCCGTGGCAAACCACATCGAACCCGGCATCCGCCAATGCGTGCCCCATCTCAAAGGGTGCATTAAAATTAGGATAACCGGAAATACCGAATTCTTTTCCGGCAATGAGGACCTCCTGGTTGACAATGGCAAGGTCTGCCTGCTGTAAATCCTCCTTCAAATCCTCAAAGATCCTGTCATATTGATAAGTACCATCTTCCTGCAAAGCATACTTTTCCACCCTGTCATGGAGCAGGATATCACCCACCATGCGGATGGTTATTTCCGCAGGATCTGCTTCTACCATTTCTTCCTCTGATACACTTGCCTCAGAAAAACTTTCCTCAGAAGCATATTCTTCTGAACTATCTTTCTCTGCCTTGTCTTTCGGCAAACTGTCTGACGTCTCCGTTTCTATAATAACGGATGCTGTTAGCGTTTCCACTTCTACTTCATGAACTTTGCAGGATGTCAACACCCATATACACAAAAATACCATGCACAGTATTCTTTTCTTCATTTTTTCCCATTCTCCTACCGTATAACATTCTTCCATTACCTGCAATTTCAGATCATACCAATGAACCTGCCAATTATCTGTACACATAATGCAGCAACCCAGGCGATGGCACACTGCCAGATCACCACTCCGACAGCCCACTTGTTTCCCAGCTCCCGCCTGATCGAAGCGATAGCCGCCACACAAGGCGTATACAAAAGGCTGAATACCAACAAAGCTGCTGCTCCGAGAGAGGTCATGGACGCAGCTACATTCCCTTCAAACAGAACCTCCAATGTGGAAACCACACTTTCTTTGGCCATAAAGCCGCTGATCAGTGCAGTACAGATCCTCCAGTCACCAAGCCCCAGCGGCTGCAGAAGCGGCGCCAGCAGACCGGAAACAGCTGCCAAAATACTGTCCTCAGAGCTTGCCACCATATTCATCCGAAAATCAAAACTCTGCAAAAACCAGATCACGATGGTCGCAAGCAAGATCACAGAGAATGCTCGCTGCAAGAAATCCTTTGCCTTTTCCCAGAGAAGCTGGGTAACATTCTTCACGCTGGGCAAGCGATAATTGGGAAGTTCCATGACAAAGGGCACCGCCTCACCGCGGAATAACACGCCCTTATACAGAAATGCCACCAAAACACCCATTGCAATCCCAAGCACATAGAGACCAGACATGATCAATCCCTCGTTTTCCGGGAAAAATGCATCCACAAAGAATGCATAGATTGGCAGCTTGGCTGTGCAGCTCATAAACGGTGTCAAAAGAATGGTCATCTTTCGGTCGCGCTCACTGGGCAGGGTCCTGGTGGACATAACTGCCGGTACGGTACATCCAAACCCGATGAGCATGGGCACAATACTTCTTCCTGACAGACCGATCTTTCGCAAAAGCTTATCCATAACAAAAGCCACCCTGGCAATATATCCGCTGTCCTCCAGCAAGGACAGAAAGAAAAACAGCGTCACAATAATGGGAAGAAAACTGATTACGCTTCCCACTCCGGCAAAAATCCCGTCTGCAAAAAGGCTTTGCAGTGCTGCGTTTACATTGGCTGTCTCCATAGCTTTCAGCATCAGTGCAGTCAGCCAGTCTACAAATATTTCCATCAACCCTTGCAGCCATGCGCCTATAACGTTGAAAGTCAGGAAAAAGACTGCCACCATAATCAAGATAAATGCCGGTATCGCCGTATATTTTCCGGTTAGGATCTGATCGATCTTACGGCTGCGGGCATGCTCCTTACTTTCTCTGGGCTTGATAACCGTCTGGCTGCATACTTTTTCTATAAAGTCAAAACGCATGTCTGCAATGGACGCACTGCGGTCCAGTCCCCGCTCTGCCTCCATTTGCGCAACAATGTGCTCCACCATCTCTTTTTCATTTTGATCCAGCTTAAGCGCCTTAAGGATCAGCTCGTCTCCCTCTACCAGCTTACTTGCTGCAAAGCGAACCGGTATCCCTGCCTCTCTGGCATGGTCTTCGATCAAATGGATTAAGGCGTGCAGGCATCTGTGCACGGCACCCCTGTGATCACTCTCATCGCAAAAATCCTGTCTTAACGGTCTCTCCTGATAATATGCCACATGCACCGCATGCTTGATCAGCTCATCAATCCCCTGGTTTTTTGCGGCAGAAATGGGAATCACGGGCACCCCCAACAAATGCTCCATGGCATTAACATCAATATAGCCGCCATTCCCCCTGACCTCGTCCATCATATTCAGGGCTACTACCATGGGAATGTTCATCTCCAGAAGCTGCATGGTCAGATAGAGATTTCTCTCAATATTGGTGGCGTCCACAATGTTGATCATGGCTGTAGGTTTTTCCTCCAGCACAAAATTTCGGGAAACAATCTCTTCGCTGCTGTAAGGCGACATGGAATAAATACCGGGCAAATCTGTGACAATCGTATTGGGATAACCCTTAATGACCCCGTCTTTACGATCTACCGTAACCCCCGGAAAGTTGCCTACATGCTGATTGGATCCTGTCAACTGATTAAACAGTGTGGTCTTACCACAGTTCTGGTTTCCTACCAGGGCAAAGGTCAGAGCCGTCCCTTGCGGCAGTGGTTTCTCCTCCTGGGGTCGGTGATATTTTCCTTCCTCTCCCAGACCGGGATGTTCCATATTTTTATGTAAATGTTTGCTGAAAAGCACTTTCTCCTCTTTTACAAGCGGTGCGATCTCAATATTCTCTGCATCTGCCAGACGTATGGTCAACTCATAGCCATGAATCTGCAGTTCCATCGGATCTCCCATAGGTGCCAGCTTTACGACCTTCACCTCTGCTCCGGGGATCATACCCATATCCAGAAAATGCTGGCGCAAGGCTCCTTCTCCGCCCACTGTGCTGATCACTGCGCTCTTTCCGATTTCCAACTCTTTTAAGGTCATGACATCTCTGCCTCCTGACGTAAGATTACAGAAAAATTTTACTTCGTTACAAAGGGGATGTCAATACCGATATTTCCGTCAAAACAAAATAGCACTTCATTTTTCATTATTTTAGGAGTATAATCATAGATAAAAGAACGAAAAAACGGGTAATACTAAAGCCTGATCAATCATATATAGGAGTGTTTTACATGCAAACAATCGTTATTATTTTCAGTGTATTTTTATTACTGGCAGTCTTCACTGTTCTGGCTTCAGCAGCCTTTTTTCTGATGGCCTTCTATGTCCCCAGGCGCAAACCGATCGACCCGGAAGCATACAACATCCCCAAAGGGGAAATTTATGAACCTTACCGCGATCAAATGATCGCCTGGATGAAGGAAACCAGAGCTCTCCCCCACGAAGACGTCAGCATTGTATCCTTTGATGGTCTGAAGTTATGTGGTAAATATTACGAATTTGAACCGGGAGCACCCATTGAATTAATGTTTCACGGTTATCGGGGCAGTGCGGAACGAGACTTAAGCGGAGGGGTACAGCGTTGCTTTTATCTGGGACGGAATGTACTTCTGGTAGACCAGCGTACCAGCGGAAAGAGCGAGGGCAATGTGATCTCTTTCGGTATCAACGAAAGCCGGGACTGTCTCTCCTGGATTGATTTTATGATCCAGCACTTCGGCAAGGATGTCAAGATCATCCTGACCGGCATCTCCATGGGTGCTGCTACAGTTATGACAGCTGCCGGAAAACCGCTTCCGGACAATGTCATTGGCATCCTGGCAGACTGTGGATATACTTCTGCCAAAGACATCATCAAAAAGGTGATCCGCCAAATGCACCTTCCGGCAGAGCTGATCTATCCTTTTGTCAAACTGGGGGCAAAGCTCTTTGGACATTTTGATCTGGAAGAAACTTCTCCGATGGAAGCCATGAAAAAATGCACAAAGCCGATTATCTTTGTGCACGGTGAAGCGGATGATTTTGTTCCCTGCGAAATGAGCAGGCTTTGCTATGAGACATGTACTTCTCCAAAATTATTGTTTACGGTACCGGGAGCCGGTCATGGGCTGGGGTACCTGGCAGACCAGGAGGGTTATTTTAAGAATCTGATTGATTTTTCCAACACCCACGGATTCCCATCCAGCAGGCAAAATCCTGAAAATCCTTTTCCTAGTATAGAAAAACCTCAGCAATCATCTTGCTGAGGTCTCATTAGCAGGGATACAAGGATTCGAACCTTGAAATGACGGAGTCAGAGTCCGTTGCCTTACCGTTTGGCGATATCCCTATGTTCGTTACTTGAAAGATTATACACTAAGTTTACCCAAAATGCAAGCATTAAATTCATACAAATTAGAAGTCTTTTTGCGCATTCTTTTTGTACAATACATACAATTTATTGATAAAACAGGCACTGCATACAAATGTCAGTGCCTGTCTGTCCATTATACCTCAAACAACAAATCCGCGTAAGTGGGGAAGGGCCAATACTCCTTGTCCACCAATACTTCCAGCTCATCAGCAGGTTTACGCAGTGCATTCATGGCTGATACCACGTCATCCTTGTAGAAGAATGCCTGTTCTTTTCCGCGATTCATTGCAGATGCCTTTTTCTCTGTCTGCAACAGTTCCTCCGCTGCCTTTTTCATCTCTGTCAGCTTGCCTGTCACATTGTTTAATAACTGGAGAGGGACAGTTGCATCCCCGCCTGCTTCCCGGATAGCCATAGCTGTATCCGCCAGTGATTTACTGAAACGCATCACAGCAGGTATGATCTGCTTGTTGGCCATGTCAACCATGGTCAGAGCCTCGATATTGATGGTTTTTGCATAGGTTTCATACAATATCTCAGCGCGGGAGAAAAGCTCTGCCTCTGTAAAGATTCCAAACTTCTCAAACAGCCGGACAGCCTTGTCAGTGATCAGGGTCTCTACCGCTTCTACCATGGAAGGAATATTGGGAAGTCCTCTTCTTGCAGCCTCCTCCTGCCACTCTTTCGCATAGCCGTTGCCGTTGAAGATAATCCTCTGATGCTCAGTCATGTATTTTTTGATCAGTTCGTGGACAGCCAGATCAAAGTCCTCTGCCTGCTCCAGTATATCAGCCGCCTCACAAAAGCTTTCTGCCACAATGGCATTTAAGGTAGTGTTGGGACTTCCGATGGAATCCTCACTGCCCACCATACGGAATTCAAATTTATTACCGGTAAAGGCAAAAGGTGAGGTACGGTTGCGGTCTGTGGCATCCTTTACAAAATCAGGCAGGGTGGATACACCGGTTCTCAGCACACCCCCTTCTATTAAGGAATCCGCTTTACCAGTCTCCACCAACTGCTTCACCACGTCCTCAAGCTGTTCTCCCAGAAAGATTGAGATAATCGCAGGAGGAGCCTCATAGCCACCCAGACGGTGATCATTTCCCACGTTAGAGGCACTTTGTCTGAGCAAGTCTGCATGAATATCTACCGCTTTCATGATGCATGCAAGCACCAGCAGAAACTGTGTATTTTCATTGGGCGTCTGCCCCGGTTCCAAAAGGTTCACACCGGTATCTGTGTTAATCGACCAGTTATCATGCTTACCGGAACCATTAACCCCCTGGAAAGGCTTCTCATGAAGCATACAGCGCAGACCATGCTTGCCTGCCACACGCTTTAAAGTCTCCATGATCAGCTGGTTATGATCTACTGCCACGTTAGCTGATTCATAAATAGGCGCAATTTCATGCTGAGCAGGTGCCGCCTCGTTATGCTGGGTCTTACTTGTCACACCCAGCTCCCAAAGCTCGATATTTACATCATGCATAAAGCCGCCAATACGCTCTCTGATGACACCAAAGTAGTGATCATCCATCTCTTGGCCCTTAGGCGCAGGAGCACCGTACAGAGTCCTGCCTGAAAAGATAATATCCTCACGCTTCAATGCCTTCTTGGCATCTATCAGGAAGTACTCCTGCTCCGCTCCCACGCAAGGAGTTACCTTCTGCGCATCTGTATTGCCAAACAGTCGTAATATCCTAAGTGCCTGCTTATCCAGTGCTTCCATGGAACGCAGAAGCGGCGTCTTTTTATCAAGGGCTTCACCTGTATAGGAACAGAATGCAGTCGGGATACAGAGGGTCGGACCTGTGGCTGTCTCCTTGATAAATGCCGGAGAAGTAATGTCCCATGTGGTATAGCCTCTTGCCTCAAAAGTAGCGCGCAGACCGCCGGAGGGGAAAGAAGAAGCATCCGGTTCACCCTTGATCAGCTCTTTCCCGGAAAACTCCATGATCATATTGCCGTTTTCATCCGGGTGCGTCACAAATGCATCATGCTTTTCTGCTGTGATACCAGTCAGTGGCTGGAACCAGTGAGTATAATGAGTGGCACCATTTTCCACCGCCCAATCTTTCATAGCCTTAGCCACCACATCTGCTGTAGCAAGAGACAACTCTCCTCCCTGCTCTATGATCCTTACTACTTCTTTATAGATGCCCTTGGGCAATCTTTCTCTCATTCTGCCCAGGGTAAATACTTTACTGGCAAAAAGTTCTTCAACCTTTAAATTTTCGCTCATTCTACTACTTCCTTTCCTGACCTCTTCTCCCAAAATTATTTTTGATTCTCCACCCTCAAAAGATCATATCTTTCCGGCATTTCTGAAAGTGCCAGCCAGATGACTTGCTTGGAGTGGGGACAACTTTCTACCGGTTCCCTGTCACCGTTGTACATAGCAAGCACTTTTACTTGCTGATTGGTTCCGTCGGGCTTCATGATCTCAATGGTATCTCCCACTGAGAACTTGTTTCGCTGCTCAATGCGGACCAGCTGACCGTCTACCTCTTCTACAATACCAAGGTAAATATATTCGTTTACATAAGTATTGTTATCATAAATCTGTGTATTTTCGTCAGTCTTTCCAAAATAGAAGCCTGTAGTAAACTGACGGTAAGTACATTTGGCAATCTCTTCCCGATACCATGCCATATTGGCACGATAAGTTTCTTCTGAGGTAAAGAAATCATCAATCGCCTTGCGATAAGTCCGGGCTACGGTTGCCACATATAATGCCGTCTTCATACGCCCTTCAATTTTCAGACTGTCTATCCCTGCATCTGCCAATTCCGGAATATACTCAATCATACAAAGATCCTTGGAATTAAAGATATAAGTCCCTCGCTCATTTTCATAAACCGGCAAATATTCTCCCGGTCTTTTTTCCTCCACTACGGCATACTTCCACCGGCAAGGATGGGTACATGCACCCTGATTGGCATCTCTTCCCGTAAAATAGTGGCTTAAGAGACACCGGCCGGAATAAGAAATACACATGGCACCGTGGACAAAACTTTCAATCTCCATCTCTTTGGGAATCCGTTCTCTGATTTCTTTCAACTCCGCCAATGAAAGTTCTCTGGCGGATACCACCCTCTTAGCACCCTGCTGCCACCAGAATTGATAGGTCTGATAGTTGGTATTATTGGCCTGCGTGGATATGTGGACCTCCACTTCCGGCCAAACTTCCTTTGCGATCATAAACATCCCCGGATCCGATATGATCAGTGCATCCGGAGCAAACGGCTTCATATTTTTCAACTCTTCAAAGTATACTCTGGCTCCTTCCAGATCATCATTATGGGCCAGAATATTGGCTGTTACATACACCTTCACGCCTCGCTCATGGGCAAAGGCAATTCCCTGAGCCATTTCCTCTGAGGTAAAATTCTTCGCTTTGGCACGAAGGCCGAAGGCCTCCCCGCCGATATATACTGCATCAGCACCAAAAATCACTGCTGTCTTCAATACTTCCAGACTGCTTGCCGGGATCAAAAGCTCCGGCTTTCTGCGATCACTCATTGTGATCCTCCTTTCCAAAAAACGGACTGCCACTTATCTCGGGCGCAGCATTTGTTCCGTCTCGTTCCACCTTCACACTCAGCGTAGCCCCATCTCCTACCGGAAGAATGCATGTTTCCAGCAAGGGATGATGTGTCAGTTCGTACAAATATTCCCGCATTCTGGCGTGAATGGTTCGATTCCTTCTGGTCACTGCAAAACGCGATTCAATAATGTCACCATCCTGCAGCACATTATCACTGACAAGCAGCCCACCTGGACGGAGCAGGCGCAGAATATCCGGAAGAAAATGCAGATACTGCCCCTTGGCAGCATCCATAAAGATCAGATCGAAACTGCCCTCTAAACCTTTCAGCACCTCGGCAGCATCCCCCTCCAGAAGAGTGATCTTGTCCGCCTTCCCGGCTTTTGCAAAATTCTCCCTCGCCAGGGGTATTCTTTTTTCATATTTTTCAATTGTAGTGATATGACAATCTTGTGGAGCATACTCGCTCATGAGGAGAGCCGAAAAGCCAATGGCTGTACCAACTTCCAGTATATTGCCCGGTCTCAAAAAAGCCAGAAGGAACTTCAGTAAGCCTTGCATCTGCGTACGAATGATAGGCACATCGGTCTCTCTGGCATATCGCTCCAGCTCATTCAAATAAGGAGGATTGCCCCTATCAAAGGAATTAATAAAGGCAACCATTCTTTCGTCCATGATCATTTGGATTCACTTTCCTCCTCTTCGGTGTGCGTGGCCATGATCTCCATCATCTCTTCCACAGTCATAGAAGTGCTGAACACATAGGTCCCCGGTTTCACTTTCTCACGAAACTCAGAAAGATAATACTGCGCCATAAACAACGTGGTATCCTTAATCAGACCCTTTTCCAAAAACATTTCTCCCATCTGCTTCGGCGTCATATCTTCTGATACTTTGACTTCAACCGCACGCCCCTCGCCCAATGCCATGGGCTGCTGTTTAAACACACGATAACCAAATTCGTATCCTGCCATAGATCCCCTAAAGATAACAGCAACCACAACCATAGCAAAGACAATTTTTAATATTGTGCCAAAAATCGCACTCACAATATTATTGGTTTTCATCCTACCTCATCCTTCCCAAATATCACTCAAAATCCAAACTTTCCGTGATCCTTAAGCTCACTTCCTGCATCATTCTGCAAAATGCCAGCTCTGCCGTCAGAAAATCCGCTGCCAACGGCTCCTCCCACAGCCCTGCATACTCCTTCTCGAATTCCTCAACCTTCTCAAACTCAATATTCTCATCATTCTGCAGCTCATAATTGCGCCGCCTGTATTCATCGATCAACGCCTTCAACTCCGGAAACTCTTTCACCTTTTCCTTCGCCCTCGTATACTCCAAATACTCCTCCGACTCCTTGATCGCCCCTATCAATCCCACCAAAGCCTCTTCCATATTCTTCATATTCTACCCCCACTCCAAATATTTTTCAAGCCCATTCCTATTCAAACCCACAAAATCATATGATTATAGCTGTTGACCAGTAACAGCCGTGGGCAGAGGGGAGAGCAGTTGTTCGTACAAAAGGCCCTTGAAAAACGTCGGCGCTTAGCGAGGTCAGGCGCAGGAACTGCGCCTCGAGCTTAGCGTCCGCTACGTTTTTCACGGAGCGAGAGCGTGCCGTTGTACGAACAACTGCTCTCCCCCCTGCCCGCGGCGTCACTCGCCAACACCCTATACCTCCATGATTATAGGCAGTATCATAGGTCGGCGTTTCGTCTTTTTCCAGATAAAGTCGCTGAGCGCATCCTTGGTAGTGGTTTTCAGCTTACCCCAATCTGTAATCCCTTTGTCCAGGCAAGACTGGACAGCCACATCCACCACATAACGAGCTTCGTCCATTAATTCATCAGACTCTCTCACATAAACAAAACCTCTGGACACAATGTCAGGTCCTGCCAAAAGCTCTCCGGTAGCGCGTTCAAGGCTCATTACCACGATTACGATACCATCTTCTGCCAGATGCTGCCTGTCCCGAAGCACCACATTACCTACATCACCCACGCCCAGTCCGTCTACCAAAATAGACCCTACAGGCACTCTGCCAGTCACTTCTGCACTTTGTTCGTCCAACTCCAGCACTTCACCGGAAGACAATAGAAAGATATTTTCTTTGTCAATTCCCAAACTGTTAGCAATCTTTGCCTGCGCCTTTAAGTGCTTATACTCACCATGCACAGGAATTGCATATTTGGGATGCACCAGCGTGTAAATGAGCTTGATCTCCTCCTGGCAGGCGTGGCCTGATACGTGTGCGTCCTGAAAGATGACATCCGCTCCCTTGCGCAGTAATTCATTAATGATCTTGGTGACAGGCTTCTCATTGCCCGGAATGGGGCTGGAGGAGAAAATAACCGTGTCCCCTGCTCCTATGGTGATCTTTCGGTGCATATTATTGGCCATGCGGCTCAAGGCTGCCATGCTTTCCCCCTGGCTTCCCGTGGTAATGATCACCTGCTGATCAGGCGGGTAATTCTTCAACTGATCCAGATCCACCAGGGTATTCTCCGGCACACTGATACACTCCAGATTCATAGCCGTCTCCAGGATATTTACCATGCTGCGACCTTCCACTGCCACCTTACGCCCAAATTTGTATGCTGTATTAATGATCTGCTGCACCCTGTCCACATTGGAAGCAAAGGTTGCCACAAAAATCCTCGTATTTTTATGCTCTGTAAACAAACTGTCAAAGGTCTTACCGACAGTTTTCTCAGACTGGGTAAATCCCGGTCTCTCCGCATTCGTAGAGTCACACATAAGTGCCAGAACACCCTTTTTGCCAAGCTCTGCAAAACGCTGCAGATCAATGGCATCACCGTAAACCGGTGTGTAATCCACTTTAAAATCTCCCGTGTGCACCACCACACCCGCAGGAGAGGTAATCGCCAAAGCTGCCGCATCCACAATACTGTGATTGGTTTTGATATATTCCACCTTAAACTGACCCAAAGTCACAGTCTGTCCGAACCTCATCACCTTTCGCTTGGTGGTATCAAGCAGATTGTGTTCTTTTAATTTATTTTCAATAATGCCCATGGTAAGCCTGGTAGCATACACAGGAACATTGATCTGACGCAGTATATAGGGAAGGGCTCCAATGTGATCCTCATGACCATGGGTAATCACAAATGCCCTTACTTTATCGATATTTGTTTCCAAATAAGTGACGTCCGGAATCACAAGGTCTATTCCCAGCATATCATCGGCAGGAAAAGACAAACCACAGTCCACCACAATAATACTGTCCTCATATTCGAAGGCAGTAATGTTCATTCCAATGTGTTCCAATCCGCCCAATGGAATAATCTTCAGCTTGGAATCACTGTTATATTCTTTTTTCTTCAATCAAATTACCTCCACGCTATACCAGATCAACATCCTCCAGCATGTTCTCAAACACACCGGCAACCGCTTCCAATTCCTCATCGTCAGACACGATGGCAAACACACTCTCTTCCTCGCCATCCTGTGACATGTCCTTCAGGATCAGAGCTTCTCCATCTCCTTCTTCACAGTCCGTAACCAGAATATAGTTAAATCCACCAATCCTGGTCTGTTCCAACACATAAAATGCAACCGGCTCTTCTCCATCCGGCCTAAACATTATCTTCTCCAACACTATCTTCCTTTCTCATGTTCCGTCTGTCCAGATATCCCTGCAAGATCAAAGATGCAGCGATCCTGTCCACATGCTCCTTGCGATGCTCTCTGCGAATGCCTGCTTCCATCATGATCTTGTCTGCAGCCACCGTAGTCAGCCTCTCGTCCCAGAAGATCACGGGCAGACCCGTTCTTCTTTCCAGCTTCTCTTTAAATTCCTGCGTCAATTCCACACGGACACCTTCCGTTGCATTCATATGCTTCGGCAGTCCCAGTACAATCTCCTGCACTTCATACTCCACGATCAGTTCTTCAATTCTTGCAAGCGTCTGACGCAGCTTATTCTCCTCCTTACGGCGGATGATCTCTATTCCCTGGGCAGTAAGAAGCAAGGCATCGCTGATCGCCACCCCTACTGTCTTAGACCCAAAATCCAAGCCCATGATACGCATGGATTGCCTCCTATATCCGCAGCCCATGGGCCGCACTTGTATTTTCACGGTTTAGGGTATCTGCTTTCAGCCTACACCCAATGATTCTTCTCGATGTATTCCGTCAGAAGCTCCTCTACCAGTTCATCACGCTCTACCTTCATAATCAGACTTCTGGCGCCTTTATGGCTGGTGATATAAGTAGGATCACCGCTCATAATATAGCCCACGATCTGGTTCACCGGGTTGTATCCCTTCTCTGTCAATGCTTCGTATACAGCAGACAGTACCCGCTTTGCGAATTTCTCAGGCTCTGCCTCCACTTTGAAGAATTGTGTGTTTTCCAAATTTTGCATAGTTTCCTCACATCTTTCTGTATGGGTAAACGATTCGTCTCATATACATTTATCTTACCTTATCTTGAAAAAAATTTCAATCGAAACTATTGCTTTTCAGGATATCATCTGTCAAAAATTCTATGATCCGAACCTCTTTCAGGGAATTTGCCAGATTCTCCTCAGCCTGTAAAGCTACTTTGACATAATCAGCCGTGTGCCCTATCCAGAAAAGTTCTCCACCAATTTCTTTCGTCTCTTCAAACAGTACCTCTGTCTTTTCCCCTATGTAGCGGCTCCTGAAATTCTTTGACTGTTCTTTCTCAAGAGCAAGCAGCCTATTGCTGCGAAGTGCCTTCATCTGATCCGGTATCTGATCCTTCATTACTGCGGCCCTAGTCCCCTGACGCTTAGAGTACTTGAAAATGTGCATCTCATAGAAGCCTACTTTTTCAAGAAAAGCAACGGTCTCTTCAAATTCCCTTTCCGTCTCTCCCGGAAATCCCACGATTACATCTGTAGTGATTGCCGGATGATCATAGACGTCACGCAGATTCTTTACACTCTCATAGTATTCCCCGGCAGTATAATGTCTATTCATTCGCGCCAAAGTTTCATTGCAGCCACTCTGCAGAGACAAATGGAAATGCGGGCATACTTTCTTAAGCCTTGCAAGCCTTGCGGCATTTTGAGCAGTGACAACCCGCGGTTCCAAAGAACCAAGACGAATCCGGCGCAGACCTTCTATCTCATGGATCTGCTCAACCAGATCGATCAGCTTGCTTTTGCCGCGATAATCATGCCTGCCTTCTTCTTTGATCGCCTCCACACTTTGTCCCCGCTGCCAGGCCTCGTCCTGAAAATCTATGCCGTAAGAGCTGATATGGATTCCCGTCAGCACTACTTCCTGATAACCTGCCTCCACAATACCTCGGATTTCACGTAAAATGTCTTCAGCCTTCCTGCTGCGCACCCTGCCTCTCGCATAAGGGATGATACAATAGGAGCAAAACTGGTTGCAGCCATCCTGAATTTTAATATAGGCCCTGGTGTGCTCCGCCGTCTGTTTCAGCGTCATTTCCTCATAATCGCAGGTATTGTTGATATCAATGATGGTTCTGTTATGAAGAGTCTTCTCCTGTCCATCCAAATGCGCTGCCCGCTCTGTTAAAAATTCCTCCAAAATGGGGATCAGATCCTTCTTCCGGTTATTTCCAATGGCAAGATCGATACTTTCATCCTGCAAAGCTTTCTCGCCGCCGGTCTGAACATAACAGCCCACAGCCACAACAATTGCGCTCGGATTCATGGTTTTGGCTCGATGGAGCATTTGTCTGCTCTTTCTGTCAGCAATATTTGTAACCGTACAAGTATTTACAATATATACATCAGCCACCTCATCAAAAGGTACGATTTTGTAACCATTTTCCTGGAGCATTTGCTGCATTACGTCAAATTCATAAGAATTCACTTTACAGCCCAGGTTGTGTAATGCTATTTTTTTCATATTGAAACTCCGCTTATTTTTGTGTCCTTTTTTCATTGACTTTTCTCTGCTTATACTTTAATATGTTATCAAAGAGTGTGATCACATATTTAGGAGGTAAAACAATGAAGACAGTTCAGATATCTTTAAACTCTATTGACAAGGTTAAATCCTTCGTTAACGATATTACAAAATTTGATTATGATTTTGATCTGGTATCCGGCAGATACGTAATTGATGCCAAGTCCATCATGGGCATTTTCTCACTGGATCTTTCCAAACCCATCGATCTGAATATCCATGCTGATGATAACGCTGAAGAAGTATTGGAAGTTCTTAAGCCTTATATGATTTAATGCAAACAACTACAAACGCCTTAGGATTGCCTGAGGCGTTTTTGTTTTGCAGTTATTCTGTTATTCTACAACAATCACTTCATCAGTCTCCAAAGCGACCTGTACAAGCTGATCTATCTGCTCATTCAACTTTTCCTCGTGACGGCGGATCACATTTAAGTTAGGCTTTGTCACAGGATGCTTGGCCACAAAAATGGTGCAGCAATCCTCGAAAGGCTGAATAGAAGTCTCGTAAGTACCAATTTTCTCAGATACTTCTACAATCTCCTGTTTATCAAAGCCAATCAAAGGACGATATACCGGAAGCTCACAGACTTCATTGGTCGCCACCAAAGACGCCATGGTCTGGGAAGCCACCTGACCAATACTCTCACCTGTGATCAGCCCCAAGCAATCATTCTCTTTTGCAATGTGCTCAGCAATACGCATCATATAACGGCGCATAATGATGGTCAACTCCTCATGCGGGCATTTCTCATAGATATAAAGCTGAATATCCGTGAAATTGATCACATGAAGATGGATGGGACCGGTGTAGCGGGACACCAGGCGGGCCAGATCCACCACCTTCTGTTTAGCACGCTCGCTGGTATATGGCGGAGCATGAAAATAAACGGCATCAATTTTCACACCACGCTTGGAGATCATATAACCGGCTACGGGAGAGTCAATGCCGCCGGATAACAGTAGCATTGCCTTTCCGCCGGTTCCTACCGGCATACCTCCCGGACCCGGAATAATTTTGGAATAAATATAGATTTTTTCACGGATCTCCACATTCAACAGGATATCCGGATTGTGGACATCTACCTTCATCTCCGGGTAAGCCTTCAAAATTGCCTCACCCATATCCATGTTGATCGTCATAGAATCCTTGGGGTAGTTCTTGCGCGCACGTCTGGCCGCCACTTTAAATGTTTTGTTGCGGTCAGGGTATACGTCTGCCAGGTATTGGATCACCGTATCACACAATTTCTCAAATCCTTCATCCTCCACATGGACCACCGGACAGATACCGGAGATACCAAACACAGTTTTCAATTGTGTCACAACCTCATCAAAATCAAATTCACTCTGGGCATCCACATAGATGCGCCCCTGGGTTTTGGAGATCAAAAACTGCCCATCACACTTTTTCAATGCAAATTTAATCTGTTGAACCAGTGCATCTTCAAATAAATATCTATTTCTTCCCTTTATACCAATCTCGGCATACTTAATCAAAAAAGCTGTAAACATATTTTTCCTCTTATTTTCTGGTGTATCTGCGTAACATAGGAATCATACCATACATTTGCTCTAATGTATAGAGGATTTCTTCTTCCGTGGTAAATACTGAAAAGCTGAAGCGAATGGTGGAGGAAAGCAGATCCTTGTCAACACCCATGGCTTTCAGTGTGGCTGACGGCTGCGGCTTGTGTGCTGAGCAGGCACTTCCCGCCGACACATAGACTCCCTTATCCTCCAGCGCATGCAGCAATACTTCACTTCTGACTCCGGCAAAGGATACACTGACAATATGAGGTGCTGTTCCTTCTATGCCTCCGTCAAGCAGTCCGTTCAACTGAATGCCGTCGATCTTTTTCACGCCTTCCACAAACAGCCTTTTCAATTGATACAGCCGGTTAACATCCTCATCAAAATGAGTATACATGATTTCAGCTGCTTTTGCCAGCCCTGCAATTCCGGGAACATTCTCTGTGCCGGAGCGAAGATTCTGCTGCTGTCCACCTCCAAACACAATCGGCTGAATCTTTACTTTGTCATTCACATACAAAAAACCCGAGCCCTTAGGGCCATGGATCTTGTGAGCGCTGACAGAAAGCAGATCAATATTCATCTTCTTCGGGAAAATTCTGGCTTTGCCAAATCCCTGCACCGCATCTACGTGAAACAAGGTATTAGGATTCATTCGCTTAATCATGGCACCCGCTTCCTCTATGGGCTGTCTGGCTCCCACCTCGTTGTTGGTGTGCATAATCGATACCAAAATGGTCTGAGGGGTCATCGCCCTGTGCAGATCTTCCAGGCAGATCCTTCCGCATCTGTCTACCGGAAGATAAGTGATCTGATATCCCAAAGATTCCAGATACTGCATGGTCTTGGCAATCGCAGGATGTTCTACCTGTGTTGTGATCAGATGTTTTCCTCTGCGGCAATTGGCCATGGCACACCCGATCAAGGCAAGGTTGTTAGATTCCGTGCCTCCGGAAGTAAAGTAAATTTCTTTTTCGTTTACCTTCAGAAGCTTTGCCAAGGTTTCTTTTGCATAACGGACATAGTTTTCAGCCGCCACACCTTTCATGTGGAGACTGGAGGGATTGCCGTAATCCTCACACATAATCTTTGTCATTAATTCTGCCACTTCGGGAAAGACTTTTGTAGTGGCAGAATTATCAAGATATACTTCCATGAAATTACTCCTCGATCAGGCGGAGTTAACCGCCCGGATTTTATATATTATTATATGCAGCTTTTCATTTTCTGCGATGTTTGTTCCACAATGACGAACGCAATGAGAACAATCATTATTCCTCCAACTGATACATGATCCATGACAGAACAGTAAAGCCCGCTGTCTCTGTTCGAAGAATGCGTTTGCCCAAGGTAACCGGTTCGATGCCAGACGCAAGCGCCAGTTTGATCTCAGCTTCTTCAAAACCACCTTCCGGACCGATAAATACAGCGATATCCTGACCCGGCTTTAAGCCTTGCATCAGCTGCTTTGTCCGCTCCATTCCTTCTGCCAGCTCATAAGGAATCAACTTTACATCCATGGATGAGGCTTTGGCAATGGCCTCTTTAAAACTCATTACATTGGTGACTCGTGGTATGATCCGCCGCTTGCTCTGCTTTGCTGCTGCCTCAGCGATGCCCTGCCAACGGGCAATTTTGCCTGCTGCCTTCTTTTCTTCCAGCTTTACCACACACCGTTTTGCAGCCACAGGGATGATTTCATAAGCGCCAAGCTCCACCGCCTTCTGGATGATCAGCTCCATCTTGTCAGCCTTTGGAAGACTCTGAAACAGATAGACTCTGGATGGCAGCTCTAAGCCATCCTCTTTGACAAAACGAAGCTCACAAATGACTCTGTCGTCCTCTATGGAAGTGATGCCGCAGCGATATTCCTTACCATCCTCTCCGTTACTGACCGAAATTTCCTCACCGGGTTTCATCCGAAGCACATTTTTGATATGATTCACGTCACTTCCTGTGATCATTATTATTTTACCACAAATCTGATTTGATTCCACAAAAAATTGAAACATTTCCAAATTACTCCTGATGTATTGGGATTGCCTAATTCTTCCGCGCAGTCACACTGACCCACTCACCCTGATAGGTCACTTCAAGCACTTCCAATCCTGCTGCCTTTACAGCATCTACAACAGTCTGCTCCTTATCATCAATGATGCCTGAGGTAATGTAGATACCGCCCTTTTTCAGCTGATGCATGATCACAGGGGTCAAAGGAACCAGAATATCTGCCAGAATATTAGCCACTACAATATCATAGCGCTCATAACCCACTTCATCCTGAACCTCTTTCTCTGTAATGATATTGCCTATCATCATTTGGAATTGCTCCGGTGCGATACCATTGGCTTCGCAATTCTGGGCCACCGCTTCTACTGTACAAATATCCAGATCCGTTCCCACAGCATGCTTTGCTCCAAACATTAAGGATAGAATTGCCAGGATACCACTTCCGGTTCCCACATCCAAAAGCTCCGTTTCCGGTGTAATATATTTGCGCAGCTGTCTGATACACAGCTGAGTCGTCTCGTGCATTCCGGTACCAAAGGCTGTACCCGGATCAATATGAAGCACCATACGCTCCTTATCCTCAGATGCCACATCCTCCCAGGAGGGAATCACCAGAATATCATCGATATAGAACTGATGAAAATATTGCTTCCAGTTGTTAATCCAGTCAATATCCTCGGTCTCATCCACCGTAATGGTACCTTCACCGATATCCATAAACAGGCGAAGGTCTGAAAGCTCTTCTTCCACTCTTTTTATGATGGTTTCTACATCCGTAACTTCTCCCTGCATCTCAAGAGATCCATCATCCTTTTTCTCCACAAAAAAGCTTAAATAGGCAATGCCGTCATCCTCGGGACCTTCCGGCATAATATCCACAAACATCTGCTCTTTTTCCAGGGCAGTAAGCGGAACCTTGTCCTCAATCTGAGCTCCTTCCAAACCGATGTCATACAAGGTACTGATAATGATGTCCTCTGCCTCTGTAATTGTCTTAATTTTAAATTTCACCCATTTCATTCTGAATTTCCTCCGCCCATATTGCAGCATTTTCTACCCATTTGGCAATGCTTGCATTCTCCCATTTCGCAACACCACATCTGGTAATCTGATTACCCAGTGCCACCCCGTGGGGACCATCCGGGTAAATATGCATTTCAAATTTCAGTCCTGCCTGTGCAAATGCTTTTGCCAGAACCAGCGAATTCTGTACATTTACTGCCTGATCATTTGAAGTGTGTACTAAAAAGGCTGGAACGGTTCTGTCATCCACATTTTCCTCCAAACTACACATCTGAAGCTGCTCTTGTGTAGGCTCCGTACTCCCTAACAGATTGTAAAAGCTATCATGATGACCGAAATCTTCTGTACCGGTAACTACCGGATAAATCAGCATCATGCCTGCAGGCTTGTTATAACCATAAGGCATGTCCACCGTCTCATACACTTCCTTCTTATGCCACATGGTTCCCAGACTTCCCGCCAGATGACCACCGGCAGAAAAACCTACAACAAACACCCGGTCCGCATCAATATGATATTCCTGCGCATGGTCTTTGATATGTTTCATGGCTTTTGATGCCTGGATCAGCTGAGCCGGAAATGTTTTTTCGCTGCAGCAGGCTGTAGAATAATGCAGTACAAAAGCATTGTAACCATAGGGCAGAAATGCCATGGCAATGGGCTCTCCTTCCCGATAGGCACACACATCCCAATAAGCGCCGCCGGGGATTACCAGAATCGCTTTTCTTGTCAAGTCAGGGATTTCGTCCGCAATATACGCGTCAAGATATACGTTTGGATCATTTTGTTCCAGATTTATTTTTTCAAATATCATTTCAAACACTTCCTATCATCTATTTACCGTATTGTTTTCTTTTACATGTTCTTTGCTTTTCTGCAACGAAGTGGTCTTACAGAACACTGGCCGTTGCAATCTTTTTATACGTATCCCACAGGAATCCGCCGCCAACCTTAGTGGGCACATTGGCATCAGAAGCGTGCAGATACAGTCTCTCTACCTCCAGTTCTTCAATATGCGCAATTTCGCCGCTTAAATATGCCAAAATCCGCTCTTTCACGGTATCAAACCGCATAATCAGTCCACCGTAACGAATATCATGTACTTCCCAGCCAAAGGGCTTATTGTACTCCATCCAGGAGCTTCTGTGTGCTCTTCTCAGCGCCTTGCATTTCTCAATGATCACATCACATTCCTGCACCATGGCTGCCATCGTTTCTTTGTCTCCACAGTCATAAGCCTTCTTTAAACGCAATCCAAAATCCGCCTTGTTCTCCAACAGATCACTGAGTCTTCTGATCACCTCGAAGGCAGATGCAAATGTGCCGGCTCCATCTCCCACTGTGGCAAGTTCCTTATTAACACGATGGTAAAAATCACGGGTATCCACATCTTCCATATTCTTGTCAATCAAGCCCACCAACGGGTCATTGTATAAAAGTGCTCTGGAAACGCCATACTCACCGCCATGAGGATACTCAGGAAGCTCTGTTTTCAGGAACATATCATACTCCAGACCACAAGCTGCCCGGAAACATTCCCTGACACTTTCTTCCACATAACACCCTTTATAATCATAGTCTGCATACCAAGCCAATCCCGCAAGCCCCATAATCAGACTGGCTTCTGCCCCATTGAGCCAGATCGTAGCCATCACTTCCTTGATCCCTTTCTTCCGGCAAGCCTCCAACGCAGGAATGGAATTACGAAGAGAACGGCTGAAATAGGGACAATGACCGCTCCACAGCCAGACACCGCCTGCAAACATGGTATTCTGTCCCAGAAGTGCATGCTTTTCAATATTGACCGTATAAAATTCTTCTTCCGGATGGTAATAATCCCAGAAGACCTGCTGTACGCCTTCCGGCACTCTCCTGATAATATCCTCTGTGATTTCCACCCTCATATCATAATCTTCGTAACCCGGAATTCCCTTACCTGCCAGACGGAAGAACATATCACTCCACATCATCGGCTTGAAACCATAGCCCTTTGCCATCTCCACGACCTTCGCCAAATGCTCCAGGAAGATATTCTGACGCTCACGATACCCATTAAGATCCAGGTATTGACCGGTTCCCAGATCATGTGTCTCGTCCATACCCATATGCAGACGTTTGCTGCTGAAACACTGAGAGATCATTCGGAACATGTCATCAATCAGTTGATAAGTAGCGTCTGCTCCTACCAACAAGGCATTGGCAGTATCCTTAAACTTGCCGGAAGCTTCCCAGCGAAGTGTTGTAGCCAAGTGTCCCAATACCTGAATGCAAGGAATCAGTTCTATACCCAGTTCCTGCGCATAAGCATCCATCTCTTTAATCTCATCAGGTGTATATCTGCCGCGCATATAACCAAAATAAGGGTGATTCTCCACCTCATAGGTGTCCTCAGTATACAGCATAAACGAATTCAAACCCATGAGCGCCATTTTACGCATCATAAACTTTACAGTAGTTACATTCATGACAGCGTCTCTGGACATATCCACCATAGCACCGTTTATAGTAAAAAGAGGATTCTCTGTCACGGTGCGGGATGTAACACCTTTCTTCACCCACTGACTCAACATAGCAAGCCCGCGGAAAAACCGTGCCTTACCGCCACCATAAATAATAGCAGCATTCTCTTTGTCCAGTGCCACACTCAAAATATCTTTATCAGTCTCCGTTATATGTACGGTAATATCTGCATTAATGTCCGCAACCGTTATATCCAATTCCTCTGCAACAAACATAATGCCATTCATAAGATTTTCTGCATTCTGAAACTGATAAATCATACGATTTCCCCTCCATTCTGTTCATGCACCTTGGCGGCATCAAAATTTCAACCCGTTCTCTTGCCCACATAATTGAATATTCTTTTATTAAAGTAACATTTTCTCATAAAAATAGCAAGCAAAAAGTAAATCCCGGATCAGTAAAAGCGATAATAATAATGAATAAAGAGAGAAGGTGACCGGAATTATTTAAAAAACAAAACTATTTTTCCCAGCCTGATCTCATCCTCCTTCTCCAAACGCCTTTTCTCATAAGGCTGCAGGCGCAATCCATTTTTAAACGTGCCGTTTGTTGAATTCAAATCCTCCAGATAGATTCCTTCCTTATCCCTGGTAATCCTGGCATGCATTCTGCTGACGGAAGCATCTTCGATCACATAATCCGCTTCCTCTTTCTTCTTACCCAGAATGATCGTCTGCCTGTCTATCCGAAGCAGCAGTTGTCCGGCTTCCGAATACAATCCCTCAGTCTCTTCCATCACCTCTTTGACACCTTCCATGTACATGGTTTTACCAAACAGTTCTGCTTCTTCCTCCTTTTGTGTTGTTGCCTGTTTTTGCGCTGCATTTATATACCTGGTCTCCTCACAAACAGCATAGCCCATCATGGCTTTTCCAACCTGATACTGCATATTTTCTCTCTCATCCTTTTGCCTCTTGCGCCTTCCATCGAGAAAATACAAAATACCCTTTTTACTGTCTTTATTCTCTTTTTCTTCCTGCTTCTGTGTAAGCTCAGTTTCCGGCGCAGGCGCCTTTTTACTTTCTCTGACCAGCGCTTTTTCTTCTCTGACAGGAGCAGCCTCTATGCTGTCCATAATTTTGCTGTCTTCATAAATTTGTTCCTTCAGGTAAACTTCTCCCAGCGCACGATATTGTTCATGGATCTTATAAACACATTCCACAAGTCCATCATCTGCATAATCTATCTGCTCCACCAGATAATCCATGAATTCTCTAAATCCGTTGTCACCTTCATAATAAGGTACATACAAAAAATAAAAATCATTCTTTTCCAAATCCTGAAAAATCTGTTGCGGATACCATAAAATATTTTTATCATCCAGCAAAAAACGCTCCATTTGCTGTCTCACTCTGCGCATTCCCCATAAAAAATCTTTCAGCCATTGTCTCCCGATCTTTTTGCCGGAATAGAACTGTACTACATTCTGCGTAGAAGAAATATCGTAATATAAATACGCCTGACCATTAATGTATCTGAGACTGCATGGCAGCAATCCCTTGATTCCTCCTCTGGTCACAATACAATATTGATATCTGTTTTCTTCCGGATTTTTATCCAAAGGAATTCTTTCATAATTACAATTAAGGTTCCTCACAAATTCTGTCTGTATCATTTTCTGTTTCCTCCATCATTTTTTGCTTTAATCTGATCCACTCTGTGGGCTTTATTTCCACACAGGTATACGAAGCCTTTAGTTCCCAATCATCCTTGCCATTCCATGGCATAAGTCCTTTAAACGGCATGATTACAGTCCCCCTCGCCTGCGCGAGAATTTCTCCCTGTTCCTTTTTCAGCACATTTTCTCCCCATTCAAATGCCAGGTATGATTCTGATTCCCTCATTCGATCTCCTGACAGGACAGATTTCCGATCATCTTCCCACTGCGTTCTCAACACAAGCAGTGCCACATCCTGCTCCAATAGGCATCTGTCATATTGATAGAACATGCCATAAATCAAAAACACATACACACCAAACACAATAGGCAGAATACATGCTGCCTCCACCGTAAAATAAGCCTTCATAAAACTCCTCTCCCCAGCCTCATTCCTTCCAATACAAGGGCGGACACTGCCAAAAAAGGTATAAAAGGCAACTTATCGTTCTTCTTTACTTTTCGAAACACCAGTAAAACAATGGCGGTCATAGCCGCGATGAATAACCCGCCCAGAAACACTGCTGTTATTTTCACACCTCCCAGGATGCTGCCTGCCACAAGCAAGACACACCCGTCTCCGTAACCAACCTTACCGCTCAACCAGCCTGCCAACAACATCAGCACCCCCGGGACCCAGCTTTTTAATAATTCTGACCAAAATTCCAGAGGAGGTCGGTCGCAACCCAGATAAATCAGATTGGCAAGCGCTGCCACACCGCCTATTAAAAGCCAAAATACCGGAATTTTTCTGGTTTTGATATCATAAATACTCAGTACCATTAAATAACAGAGCAAACTTACTGTTTTCCACATATTTTTCTCCTGCTTTCTATTTTGCACACCTGCTACAAGGCCGATATCTGTTTTTTGCCAATGCACGTTCCACGGTTATAACAGTTCTGACCAGAGTAGGGCAATCACTTTTTTCATGATATCTGTTACCGTCAGACGTTATATACACAACCTCTTGCCCCCCTACCCTGCAGATCTGGCACAAGGAATATGGTTCTCCCCGATCATTCCGGGCACTGTAAACTTGCGCAACCAATACTCTGGTAACATTCCTTGCAAGATAACTACACCCACGATTTTCATGATACACCTCCCCATATGGTGTGACAAATACACTATCTTTTATGTTTTCATCATACTCTACCTCATCCGGTGAATACCCGGTCCATGCCCTGGCATAATATCTGTTAGCCATCCGAAAGGAGGAAAAACCTGGGATGTCAAAAAGCGGAGACACCTGATAAGTCACTTTGACATCAATGCATTCCTCCTCACCGTAGGAAGATTCCAAAAAAACCAATCCCCTTTCCCCATAAGTCAAAGGCGATTCCTCTAAGTACTCCTTTCCCAGATCTCCTACTACCGCAGCATGCATCAAAACGTCATACAAAATTCTATTGTCATTGGAATTGGCATATCCACTGATGGTCATAATCCTACCATTTTTCCATAGTGCAAGCTCCACATTTCCGTGCAAGCGGATCATCTCTATGGCAGACATTAAATTCATAAAAAAGAACAATAACAGAGGAATGACCACGGCCGCTTCCACCGTCATACTTCCATCTAAAGAACGTCTCCCTATTTGGGGGATGACCTTCTTTGTGTATCTATGCTTCAGGAGATGCAGCAGCGGTATCCTCTTTATGAATAAACCGGCTATTAAGCCTCGGGCAAGGCTTCTATTACCGCTAAAAATCTGCAGTGTTGGAGTAGGGTTCTTTTTCTTTATTATTAGATGAATTGTTTTCTGTTTCCTGTTCCATAAAGAGGACACCGCTGCTCACCTCCTTTCTTTTCCTTCCATTCTAGTACTTATTTTCCTTACAGATCTCTACCACATATCCGTAACTGCTTTTGATCACAACCTCTGCCATCAGACGATCCACACAGCCATCCATGCGAAAATATCTGTTGGCTGGCGTCTGCCTGATGTCCATTTCCATAATATCCATCATCCGAAAAGTCTGTTCTTCCAAAGGGCTCAGTATCAGAAGCAAACGCAAATAGTCTGCATAACTTAGCCCTAAGGCTTGAAAATTTTCCTCTGAATCATCTTCCAGAGACAATCCATCTTCCAACATCCCCTCCGTAATCAGTCCCATGTCACATTGCCATGTCTCAGCCGTCTTTATTAAAGGGACTTTTTTGCCCTCTAAGAGGCTCCTCACATCATACAAGCTCTCTGCGTAGGCCCAGCCAAGCAAAATTGCTGTCTTAAAGACCGGCTGTATTTCCGGAAGCATGATCGCTGCCGCAATCAATGCCGCGGCAGCTTCTGCCTCAGCATTTTTGGCTCCGTCAGAGTACAGGTATAGCAAATTGGCAGCCTCTCTGATCCCCATAATGCGGTTTATGCTTCCTCTTAGATTATCCATATCGTTTTCCTTACCCACAATCAGGTATTCCAACTGATATTGCAGAGCACTTCCCTCCAGCTCCTGGCCAAAAAAGCCACAATATCTCATCAGATACTCCTGCCACAGCAATCGATTTGTCAATTCCTCCTTTTCAGGCTGCTTCCAGTTGCCCTGATTGACTTCTTCCTGCATTCTCCTGTGGCTGATCAACTGCTCCGTATGGATGCTTTTATTTGACACCTTCTCCGGCTCCTCCAAAACCCATCGCAGGATACCTTTACGCTTTACTTCCTCTATTGGTGCAGTCGGATTATTCACCTCTATGGTGACCCAATCTTCTCCCACCTGCCTCTTCTGTTCATTCAACTGCTCTATTGTACTGTCAATCTGTTCCTTTTCCTGTTCCAGATCGCTTTCCAGAAGACCATATTGTTCTACCGTTTCCAGCCACTGCATCACCTGTTCCAAAAAAGCAAGACCGATCTCATCCTTTACCACTTCCACGGCCCGCTCCCGCAAAATTCTCCCCCCTTCGTCTGATGCAACCGCTGTCCTTACGATCATGACATCTTCAAGACACAGTCCCAGAAAATCTCTGTACAGGTAATCTCCCAGAAACACATCCTCCACATTACAGTTCTTGCGAATATACCATTCTAAACGTTGGGCCAGATTTTCTGTGGAAGGGTTCTTTGTTTTGTAAGAGGTATCTACAAAAAACATGCCGTAGCGCTCAAACAGCTCCCGGTGATACTCTGCCAACACACTTTCTGCTGCAATATCTGTGATTACCTGCGCCTCTAACTGAATCGTATGAAGTCTGACCCCTTCCAGGATAGCCAGGTACAAGGACAGAATAACAGTTAGCGACAAGGCTGCATACACCGTCAAGTACCCGCCTGGCTCCTGCCCTTTCTTTGACACGCAAATCATACTTTTTTGGCCTGGGAAGTGATCTTGTCAAAAATTGATTCCACAAGCTCTGTAATCTGTGACTTGAAAATAATCACAATCCCTACCAATACTACGATGATCAAAATGATCTCTACCGTCCCCATACCATCTTCTTCCTTCCAAAAGTCCTTCCATTTTTTCATATTTTCTCCTCCGCATTCAAAACGTTCCAAATGCCGGAATCATGATCATTACCATGACAATTCCAAGCATCATAACCATCGGTACCAAAAGTTTTGTGGAAGCCTCTTCTCCTAACTTCCTGCTTTGCTGAATCTGCTCTTTCATCGAGGCAGACGCCTCCTCTGCCAATCTGCTTTGGAGATCACTGCCTCCTTTCACCACATACTGCGCCAGAAGTGCCCCCAATCTCACATATTCCTGAGATCCACAACGGATTCCTAACCGTTCATATACCTTTGTCTCTTCGTTTCCCAAGCTCAATTCCCTGCAAACACAAAGAATTTCCTCATAGGCAGGATGCTCCCCCTTTCCAGCTTGCTTCTGACAAAGATACGCTTCTGCCATTTGCCCCAAAGCCCCTCTTACCGTGAGCCCGGCCCCCAGGTATAACTCCAGTTTATGAACAATCCCCGGATAGGCATCCTTTAACAACTTCTGCCTTTTTTTCAACTGCGCCTCCAGATCTCTGTCCTTTAGAAAAAAAAGCATTGCACTGGCCGTTAAAGCCAGAATCCACAACGTAACACCATGATTTTCCACTTTCTCCTTCCATTTGATTTCTTTGTCCTGCCACATAGCAGGAAGCTGCATATCCTTTTGCTGTCGACTGGCACTCTCCTGCATTTCTAATAGCTGCGCAAGCTCCTGATGCAGCAATTCTTCATCCTCTGTCCGGGATATTACTTTGATGTCTACCGTATGCACCCACTCCCATTCGTAATATACCACCTTGGCCGTAAGTGCCACCTTCTCTTCCTCCCCACGGGAAAGCAGTTTTACATTTCCCTCATTATCTATAACAGAAGGGCTGTCACTGATCCATTCAACAACAAATGGATAGCCCCCGAGCCTTTCCTGCAAAAGCAGATCTGTGCACACCAAATCCCATGACAGATTATCCAGTAGGGCCTCCTCCTTTAATTTCTCCCAAAATTCCTGCTCCAACTGATCTACTGTCTCCTTATCGGGAACCATCCCGCTTATGTCTAATTGAAAAATCTGTTCCGGATATCCTTCTACTTCAGCCTCCAATACCATTTCCCGATCCGGATCCTTGTAACTTCCTCTCTCTACAGTCCTTTCATCTTGAAGCAGCCTTTTGCTCTCACCCTGAAGAAAGACCATCACCCCCAACACAGTCCCTACAAAAATCACTGTGAGCACAAGGCTCCATTTTTCTACATAATATTGTGTCAGTAAATACTTGACTTCTTTTCCCGGATGTAACTTTTCAAGATTTGTAACAATTTTTCCCCGAAGGATATTTCCTTCCGGAATACCTGAAACGCTTTCATAAATCCACGCTGCCATACGTAAGATAGGGCGGATCCCCTTTCCCTCAACCGTTTTTTTTCTTGAAACCGCCCAAAGTATTGCAAAGCACAGCAGTGTAACCGATGCTATCACATACATATACACCTCCTACTCCCATATCCTCGCCGTCTTGGTAATTATGGCATCAGACAAATAGCAGCCCGCAAGATACACCGCAAGACACACAGTCATGATGACAGTCCCTGACAGATTATGATAAAGCACATCAAAATATCCTTTGGAGCTGATGCTGATGTAGGTCAGAATCGCAAAGGGCATTCCCTTCATAATATTCTGCTCCATTCTGCGCCCGGATGTCTGTATCATGATCTCTTCCCTGGTATCCACCTGTCGGTGTATCAAATCAGAAAAAGAGCTTATAACTTCCACCATGCTTCCGCCGTTTTTTTTGGCTATAGCAAACACTGCAGCAAATTCCTGCACCTGCTCTAAGGCGCTTCGCTTTGCCAAATCCTCCAACAGCTCCTCCACCGTCAGATTAAGAACCAGCCCTCTTTGGATCAGCTCAAGCTCTTGGCAGATTATGGCACTTTTCCCATGCATCCTGCACATATCTTCATAGCTTTCAACAAAGGCATTTTCCACACTGTAACCTGCACGCATGGCTGCTGCCACAGAACGTATCATATCCCTAAACTGTAGCAATAGCCTGTGCCTGTCCTTCTGCGCCTTTCGTCTGGAAACTGTTTGCCAGTACCAGACGCCGATCCCACACAGAGGAATGACTGCCCAAAGACTTCTGTAAAAAAATACGCTTAACACAAGTACGATCACGGCGCTTTTCAATCCCTCAATTACCATCTCCTTTCGACTCCACTTATAACTGCTATAATCCCGCTTCTCTCTCTTCTCTGCCAAATCCTGCTCTCTTAAGCTTCTCATCATGCATTAGTTCACCCTCTTTCTGAAGCAAGCCTTTCACATTACCCTCTTCGTCCTGTCCACCCTCCTGAAACCGATATAAGGGATTCAGACAATATTTTCCGCCTTCACATCCTGCCACCTCCAAAATTTCCAATATCCTGCGGGAACCATCCCTAAACCTGGACAAATGTATGATGATGTCAATCCCCGCCGCGATCTGACTTCGTATAGCCTGCAGTGGGATCTCCATCCCCATTAATATCATATTTTCCAAGCGGGCCAGCATATCAACAGCGCTGTTGGCGTGCCCGGTGCTCATACTTCCCTCATGCCCTGTATTCATGGCCTGTATCATGTCTACCGCCTCCGGTCCCCTCACCTCACCCACAATGATTCTGTCCGGTCTCATGCGCAGAGATGTCCGGATCAGATCCCGGATCGTTATCTCCCGGCAGCCCTCTGCCGTATTGCTGCGAGCCTCCAGACGCACCAGATTGCGGATTCCCTGCAGCTGCAGCTCTGCGTTATCTTCAATGGTAATCACTCTCTCTGCAACCGGAATATAGCCTGACAATACATTCAGCAGTGTGGTCTTACCGCTCCCTGTCCCCCCGCTGATAAAAATATTGTATTTTGCCTGCACCAGCTTTCTCAAAAAAACCGCCGCCTCTCTGCTGATCGATTGTCTGCGCTCCAGCTCCTCCATAGTAATGGCCTTCCGGGGAAATCTTCTGATCGTCACAGCCGGACCGTTTAAAGCCACCGGATTCATTACGACATTCACCCTGGCCCCATCACTTAATCTGGCATCCACAATTGGGAAAGCCTCGTTAACCGTTCTGTTACAGCCCGCCACAATTTGCTGAATCACATTTTGCAGCTTTTCCAAGGACTCAAACCGCATATCAAGCTCCTTAAGTCTCCCCTCCCTCTCCACAAATATAGGCTCTGTCCCATTGATCATGATCTCTGTGATAGACGGATCTTCCACAAAGAGCTGTAAAATATCCAATCTGCGCAGAGAGTCAAACAACTCCTTTCTGATCCGCTGTCTCGCATGTACAGAACACAGCTGAACAGCCTCTTCCTGCAGCATCACTTCATCAATGATATCCTCCACCTCCCGGTCAGACATTTCCCGGCCATAATCAACTCTGCCCAATACCTTTTCCCGCAGTTTCATTTTCCAGTCTAAGGCTTGCCGCATAGGTCACCTCCCCCATAATCCTCTTAACATAATCTGCCATCTCTCCCTTGGTCAGCAGCTCGATCTCATCCGGTATCTTTCGGAACCTGGGCAGACAATAACGGCTGGTCTTCTTCAACACCTCGTCACATTCTGCCATTTCCAGCAGCCTCTCATACTGTGCCAGCTTTCCCCTGGCGCTTCTGCCATCCTTTGTCAAGGTATAGATCTTGTCACAGACCCGCAATAACTCCAAAAGCCCCCGGACACTTTCGCTGAGATCTAAAATAATATACTTATATTCACCGGACCGGGCAATCCTTGTAAGAAGCTCAATCCACTCTTCTTCCCTTACCTCTAAAAGCGTCATTCCTGCCTTTACAGGGGGGATATAATCCATACGCCCCTTTTTCTGTACAATGGTCTGCATCCGTAGGAGCAGCCGATCCTTGTCCGTATTCAAAAAATAGATCAGATCCGAAATATCTCTGGTTCTCATATCCGGCAAAAGCTCCGCGTTTCCTGCACAATACTCGAAATTTAAGTATAAGGTTTTGTACTTCTGGGAAAGCATCTGCCCCATGGTCAAGGCAAAGGTTGTCTGCAGCGACTGGCGTATGGGCGAAAAAAAACCAATCAGCCGGGTATCGCTTTCTGTTGCCAGCCTTGGAAGCGGATGCCCTGCCATCTCCATATACTCCCCAAGTATTTCTTTATAAACCTCTTCTGCCGCCTGATACTTATTCACATTGCGGATGTGCTCCCAGCGGATCACACCGCTTTCATTCAAAAGAATCGTACTTTCTGCAGCAAGATCCCGTACTTTTTGTGTGTAAGCATTCTCTGCCACCACCAAAATGTCGATATGAATGTTCTTTGCAAAGGAGATCATCTCCTCCACATCTGTATATGTATAAATGTCCAACGGAGCTTCCCTGTGGGCCTTTAAGTATTCTGTCATATGCTGTGCATATTCCTCTTCCGTATCACATAATACTAAAATATTACCGCTCAATAAATACCTCCTATATGCAGCAGCAAACTTAGAAAGATCGGACCTGCCATACAGATGCCGGCCTTTTTAGCCTCTGCAGCATCACTGAAATACAGCTTCCAATGACCGGTGCGTCCAATCTGTGCCAAATAAGAACACAAGTACCCGAAACGTTCTCTGGCGCTGCCTTCTTTTATTAGTTTAAAAATGGAAAATATTGCTGCAAACAGCAAAGAAATCATAAGAAAACAGAATAAATCCTGTTTTGACAGGTATCCGACGGTAACGGAGTACAGTTTTACATCTCCGGCACCCAGGGCACCTATTTTGAATAAAGGATATAATAATAACAACACGAAAACAAAATTGAAAAGATACGCCGTCAGTCCACTTCCACCGGCATCCCAATAACGATACCCTATTCCATACAGAAAGATCAGTATCATCATCCCATTCGGGATCCGGCTTCTTTGGTAATCCATTAAGCAGACTGCCGACAGCAAAAAACACAATACTGCCATACTCATCTCCTTATTCTCTCACACTTCTTTTGGATATCCGGGAAGAAATATGTCCCACAGAGTGCATGATATGCTGCCTCGGCCAAAAGCAGCAGCATGCTTTTTGAAATGTCACTTCAGAACACTCGAATGTATTGTAGTAAAATGCATTATAATCTTTCTCTTTCACTTTGTCCAGTGCATTTTACCAAGAAATTTAATTTTGTTAAATTTCTACAAAACTTTATAAAAACCGATCCCATAAAGGGCTGCAACCCCAGGAAATCCAAGGATTGCGGATGTCAAAACAGTCACTGCATTGATGCCTACACAAGGTGCAATGCCCTGTTTATTTAAAAAAGAATTGATAAAAAAAATAGCAATAGCGCCCAACACACCCCGTACACATAGGTTCAAAAGCCATTCTGCCTTTACTTTCACAGCCACCATTACCAATAAGACTCCTCCTATTGCCGCACCGATCATAATCCCTGTTATATGATCCATATTGCACCTTCATCTCTTTCAATCTCTTGATAATATTTATGCCCCGCTCCTGATTTATATAACAATTAACATATCTGGAATATTTTACAATTAATTTGTCTATAATTCTAGTAACAAAGCTATAAATTTTTACAAGTGAGGTTTGTTTATGAAAATATTTTTCAGCCAAAGCTATAAAGCCAGTCAGGCTTCAGAAGAAAATTTTACCCCTCCTACCATCAGAGAAGACATTGAAAAAACCCGCATAGCACTGGAAATTGCTTATGCAGGCTTTGATAACGCCACAGACGAAGACATGATCGACTGCTATATTTATGAAATTAACGCACTTTTGAAACGATACAAGCATTTGTCAGCACTGGCTGCCAAGGAGCCGCAGCCTGCCCTTCAGACTGCTTCTTCTCCTTTTAAAACACTGGCAGCGCATGTCCTCGGATAAACGCTTCGGCTGGATGTACCTTAAAACTCGTACACACAGGCTGCATATGGCGGCAGGTCCATACAAATGCGGAATTGCCCATACTCATGATCCCAGAAAGCATCCAGTTCTGAAGAAACCCAGCTGCCATTGCCGCCAAAACGTGACTCATCACTGTTTAACCTCAGCCGATACTTTCCTTCGTGAGGCACCTTCACTTTATAATTCTCCCATCTTACAGGGGTCATATTCAGCACAAACAATAAACTGGGATGCCCGGAAGATGATCTTCTTACAAAGGAATAGGTACTGTGGTCTGCATCATCCGCATTCATCCATTCAAATCCACTCCAATCAGTATCAAGCTCATACATACAAGGATATTCACGATATAACTGAAGCAATTCCCCTACATATGCCTGCAATCCTCTGCTGTGAGGATTTTCCAACTGATACCAGTCCAGAGATCTTTCTTCGCTCCACTCTCTCTCCTGACCAAAATCCTGACCCATAAACAAGAGCTTTTTGCCACTGTGACCAAACATATAGGTATAACCTACTCTGAGATTGGCATACTTATCTGACGGATAACCGGGCATTTTATTGAGCATGGAGCACTTTAAGTGCACCACCTCATCATGAGACAGGGGCAGAATATAACTTTCACTATCATTATAACTCATGGCAAAGGTAAGCGCATTGTGATTTCCCTTGCGGAAAATGGGATCCAGCTTCATATACTCGCAAAAATCATTCATCCACCCCATATTCCACTTAAATGTAAAGCCCAGGCTGCCATCTTCCACTCTTCCGGTTACTTTAGGCCATGCGGTAGATTCCTCTGCAATGGTCATCACACCGGTTCCCAACCCATGTACGACAGAGTTTAAATGTCGCATAAACTCTATTGCTTCCAGATTCTCGTTTCCGCCATACTTGTTGGGACACCACTGCCCATCCTTTTTGCCGTAATCAAGATAAAGCATGGAAGCCACCGCGTCCACACGGATACCGTCTATATGAAATTCCTTCATCCAGAACAACGCATTGGCAATCAGGAAATTCTTCACTTCCGTTTTACTATAGTTAAAAATCTTGGTCCCCCAGTCAGGATGCTCACCCAATCTCGTATCCGGATGCTCATAGATACAAGTTCCGTCAAACTCAGCCAGTCCATGGGCATCTCTTGCAAAATGAGCAGGTACCCAGTCAAGGATCACACCCACCCCTGCCCTATGCAGTTCATTTACCAGATACATAAAATCCTTAGGTTCACCATACCTTGAGGTGGGTGCATAATAATTGGTCACCTGATATCCCCAGGAACCGTCAAAAGGAAATTCTGCAATCCCCATAAGCTCCACATGGGTATATTTCATTTCCTGCAGATAAGCAACTATTTTTTCTGCAAATTCTCTGTAATTGTAAAAACCTGCTGTGGTGCCATCTTCGTGCTTTAAGAAAGAACCGATGTGACACTCATAAATTGCAAGCGGCTCCTTTCTCATATCCTTACCACCACGATACCACATCCAATCTGCATCGCTCCACTCAAAACCGGACAGGTCCGTCACAACAGATGCGGTATCCGGGCGATACTGCGCCTGATTGGCATAAGGATCTGCCTTATACAGCTTCCTTCCATCCTGCGCTGTAATCAGATACTTATACAACTCTCCTGTGCCGATGCCCGGTACAAAGACCGTCCAGATACCTCCCGCGCCAATCTTTGTCATGGGATGAGCATCCTCTTCCCAATGGTTAAAACTTCCTACCACATGCACATTTGCTGCATTGGGCGCCCATACAGCAAAGAACACGCCATCCACACCCTCTTCGCAGGAAAGGTGTGCACCAAGCTTTTTATAAATTTCATAGTGGGTACCTTGACCAAACAGATATTGGTCCTCTTCAGAAATGTAAATCCTTTCTCTTACTCCCACACACTTACCTCCTGATTAAAAAAAGTCATTTTCCCGTAAAATGATCATATCCTCTTCATCGTATCTCTTTGCCATTAAAATATCAAAAAAGTGCTTGATATTCTTTTTGTTGGCCTGCCTGATGGCTTCATCCACGATCTCTTTGACTTCCATAATCGTCACTGCATGATCGATCGTCTGAAGTTCCTCAATTCTGGTATGCAGCGCCAAAACTCCCAGTTCATCAATGGAATACTCCATCTCCCTGGCATACTTCTTACCAAAGGCAACCAAAGCCTCATTGCTCAGGGCTTCCATATCCATACGTGCAGGGAAGCATTCCTCCAACATGGCATTCTGTGCAAGGAACTTGTTCATATTCTTCTTGGTATCTTCCATGATTATGATGATTCCCTGTGACTCCCTTTGAAGCCTCCTGTACATGGCAGCCGCCGTCTTTTCATTGATTTCAGAAGCCTTTTGGATGATCAGCGCACCGTTTTGCATCTGGTCGACCAAAACTGCAACATCCTTTTGATTCAGCGCCTGACCGGATATTTTGGCCGTTTTCCCCGAGAAATTACTGTCCGTCATCTGCAGCTCACGGATAATACTTTTGGCCAGATTCAACGTGTCAACGCCCTCACCACCGGTAAGGATCACATTGCCGGTGTAAGAAGCCATGCTGATCTTGTCCAGCATCGTGATCAGCTTATCCTTGTCAGAGCGATTCTGGATAAACGAGCCAAAGAGCGCTTTCTCTTCATTGGACAGATTGCGGATGTGAGGTTTCTCAGGCTCTTTTATTTCTTCTTCGAACGTCACTTCTGCTTCAGGGAAATTTTCATCCGCCTCATCTGAATCCATTTCCTCTTGTGGCTGTTCCTGTTCTTCTTGCATCTCCTGGTCATCCAGAAGTTCTTGCTCCTCCTCTAATTCCTCCAGAATTTCTTCTGCTTCAGCAATCTCTTCTGTCTCAGTAAATTCTTCTATCTCGGCAATCTCTTCTGCTTCATCCGGCATGTCCATGTCGAACTCTGCTTCTTTTTTCAGTCGCTCCCACTCTCTCATCACGTCATCAATGCTCATCTGACCATCGATCTGCGCATCTTCTTCCTTCACCTCCGGCATCACAAGCCTAATCTGACCATCAGGATCCATTGACAGGGTCTCTTCAAAAGGATTGCTCACCCTGTACTGTGGCTGCTCATAAGCCTCCTCATCCAGTATCTCCTTTAATCCCTCTGCCAATTCATTTTGCAAATTAATTGTATTATATTGGCTTACGTCCACCATCTTCACGTGAATGTCAAATTCTTCTGTTTCTGCTTCTACCTGTACGTTCTCCGGTGTTTCCTCAACAGAATCATCCACTTCTTCCTGCTCCATCTCTGCATCCGGACGGAAGATCACTTCCGAATCCTCCTCAACCTGAGTCTGCACAGACTGCTCTTCTTCCTGTTCCACGATACTCTCTTTTATTTCCGTTTGCTCATAACGAGGTTCAAAACGATAATCATACTTTTGCTGCTGCTCCGGTGTCAGTGTCTGGTGCAGCATCTTAAGCTCCAACGCCTTGATCACATATTTGCCATCACCAAACCACAGGATCAGCTCATCACATTCTTCCACACAGCGAGTGGACTGTCCTACCCTATGATACAGATAAGCCAGCTCATACGCCCATTTCTCCCTATAATCCCGTTTCTTTAACTCTTCCAGAACAGCAATCCGCTCCTCCAGACTCACATCCTGAGCCACATAGAGCTTATACTGTAATATGTATCTGCCCGTATCCTTCGGAGCAATCTGCACATATTCCTTATAATACTCTACTGCCTCCACAAACTCTTCCATCTTGATGGACAACTCACACAGAGAATAAACAATAGTCCTTGCTCCCGGATGACGGTCATATGCCAAAAGCAGCATATCACGCGCATCCTCATATCTTTTGTTTATCTTATACAAATCGCTGACAACACACAACATCATGACACTCTTCACACGACGCCAATCAATCGTGTCCGCAATCTCCGCAGCCTGCGCATAATCACCTTTTGCAATTAATGACTTGATCTCTTCCGCTCTTACTTTGTACTCAAACTTATCCAAGGTACTTCGCTCCCATATCTACCAGTTTTATCCACATTATTGTTCCAAAAAAGTGTACAATTACCCACTCTTTTATAGTGTAACATAGTCCCCTGTATCTGTCAAAAGCAATCTGCAAATTTTATAAAATTATGCCCAAGTTTTCAGGTAAGGAAGATTGGTGCGAACCGGGCGGATTTGTCAAAGTGATCAGGTAGCGACAGCGCCATATGGTGTGGGGCTTTAGCATCTGTAAGGCTGTTAGTGTTACTTAGGATTGGCAGGCATAGGAAATGAAAGTGTTAGAGCCCACAACCACAACATGTCTGAGCGCGCGTAGCGCGTGAGTTTTGTGGTTGTGGGCTCTGCCCTTAACTTTTATTTCCTATGCCTGCCAATTCTTAGTAACACTTACTGCCTTGCAACTGCCAAAGCCCCACACCATATGGCACTGTCGCTACCTGATCACTTTGACAAATCCGCCCGGTTCCCCAGCAAATTGCTGAGCTGTGCAAATTGCTGTAGTGTCAGGACTTCTCCCCGGATGGTAGGGGACAGTCCCATCTGTTCCAGTGCCGCCGTCACCTCTTCCTTGGTCACGGAAAGTCCCTGGGCATTGGAGAGTCCGTTCACAAGTGTCTTTCTTCTCTGGTTAAAGGAAGCTCTGATCAGGGTAAACAAAAAAGCCTCGTCATCTGCCTTTACCGGCGGCTCCTCGTAGCGCGTCAGGCGGATCACAGCACTTCCCACATTCGGTCTTGGGATAAAGCAGTTGGGCGGAACGTTGGCCACAATCTGAGGCTTGGCATAATACTGTACAGCCAGGGAAAGGGCTCCGTAATCCTTGGTTCCCGGGCCCACCTGCATCCTGTCAGCCACTTCTTTCTGCACCATGATCGTGATACTCTTTAACGGTACATGCTTCTCAAACAAGCCCATAATGATCGGGGTTGTTATGTAGTAGGGCAAGTTGGCAACCACCTTGATGGGTTTGCCGGCGTTTTTCTCCTGCACAATTTTGTTGATATCTACCTTGAGAATGTCATCATTGATCACTGTGACATTGTCATACTCTGCCAAGGTATTCTGCAAAATAGGGATCAGTGCTTTATCGATCTCCACAGCGATCACTTCTCTTGCGCGCTCTGCCAGATACTGAGTCATGGTGCCAATACCCGGACCGATCTCCAGAACACAATCCTCCGGGGTGATCTGGGATGCCTCTATAATGCGGTCAAGAACGGTTGTGTCGATTAAAAAGTTCTGCCCAAATTTTTTCTGAAAATTAAAATTATATTTTTGCAGAACAGCGATCGTATTCTGCGGAATTCCTAGTGTTGCCATCTTCTTTCACCTTTTTATCTCATTTTCTATCCACTGCACTATCTGGTTTTTTCATATATCAAGCTATCTGCGGACGCTATACGATCTCTTGAAAATAACGTACAACCTCTGTCAGATTATCAAATATCTGAAAGCTCTGGCTTCTCATGTCATGCGTGGGCTCTATCATGTCCGGTACCAAAAGCGTTTTCAATCCGGCACGATACGCGGCCAACACGCCATTGGGGGAATCCTCAATGGCATATGTCTTCCCGGGAGTCGCTCCAAGTTTCCGGCAAGTAAGCAGATAAATATCCGGATTGGGTTTGGAATGTTCAATCAAATCCCCTGTGACGATCACTCGAAAATAATCCGCGATCCCAGCACTCTTTAAATGATTCAATGTAGTCTGATAAGAGGTCGAAGTAGCCAGTGCAACAGGAATCTTTCGCCTCTTTAAATACTCCAAAAGCTCCTTTACTCCCGATTTCATGGAAAGACCATATATTTTTATGTGGGTTTTGACCCAGGAGTCGACTGCTTCGCGATAATTGTCATAGTCAAAAGCTTCCCCATATTGCGCCTGCATATATGCCCTGCAATCATTCCTATTCCGACCGATACAGCCTTTTGCCGCCTCTTCAATTCCGTGGATCTTCCGCTTTTTTGCCACCTGCACCCATCCTTCAAGATACAGACGCTCTGTATCAAACAACACCCCATCCATATCAAAGATCACTGCATCCATCGCACTCGCATCACCTTTCAATCATTCCCTTGCTCATCGGCATAAAAACTGCTCCAAAAAAACATTTACGGTCACTTATAATAAAGAAAATCATCTATAAAATGAATACAGTCATACAACACCAACATATCCGTCTGAGGCGTCATATAAGGATCTACCAGATTGGACAGCTTCCCGTTATAATACCTAAGATCGATCATATAAATCTTATCATAGTGGTTTGCCAGAAGAGGCACCATGCAGTTGGCATAAGAGTTCTTAATAAGCACCAACTCCCGCCCCCTTTGATACCCTGTCTCAATCTCTATAAAGGGATGATTGTCATCTAAAAAGAAACCATATTTATTCTTGGTATCCAGATGCTTTTTTTCATAATAGGTGTCTTTCTTGGTCTGAAAATCATAGGTGACAGAAGGAGTCTTCTTCATGGTTTCCGGGAAAATCTGAATCTTATCCTCTCTGTGAGGCAAGTTTAATTTGGAGTGAAGCGTCCCCAAAAATTCATCCGTCACAGTAAACAGACTCTCCGGATCAAAGGTTTCCATAGCCATATTACCCGCTTGCTTTTTCCACACCAGATAACCATAATACGCTCCCAGTGTCGTCCAGTGATGATCCGTGCGATAGTAAATCTCTTCTTTATTGTGCGCCTTCAGATTGTCGTACACATTGATCAGATTGTCTTCTCCGATCACCTCCGCCGCCTGGGAAAGAAACTGCCTCTGGTCATAAAATGATGCCTCAAAAGGTAACTTGTCCGTCAAAATATTATCTGCCGTGGGAACCAACATAGCCTTGGCACCATATTTATCCACCAGTCCCTTTAAAAGTTCCAGCTTCTTGTCCACATCCTCTTGCTTGATATTCTGGGGCAGATGCTGCTCGATCAAGTAATCATCCTCACCCAAATAGACACCATTAATGACCTTTTTCTGCAAAAGTACGTCCCCTCTGGTCTTTAGCTCCACCCAGGTATCCCTGCCTACAAACTGATCCGTCACATAGGTCTCGTAATCCTCCATGAAAGTGCCATCCAACAGGGATTCTATGCTCAGTTTTGGCTTTGTGGCCAGCATCCTGTTCTCATTCTCAGAGAAGGTCCGGTCTGCTGTCACCAGATCGCCTATTGTAAAAATCAGTAGGATCGCAGCAAAAAACACGACTGTCAGCGCTGCATTCGATTTTTCATTCATTGCAGACCTCCTCACTAAAATCTAAAATATAAAATCGGGTTATAGGATGCATCCACGATATATGCAACCGACGCAAGCAACAGGATAGCCGGGATCACCTTCTCCAAAAGTCTTCTGACCGCGATGGCCAGACCGCTTCCGCCCTTCCTGAGCTTGTTTGCCAAAGTACTTGCCACCGGAAGAGATGCCACAATGGCCACCAGTAAAAGCACTGCATATTCCTTGATCAAAAACAGTGCATTGCCGTCATACAAACCGGAAGCACCCAGGCCGAACATGGATTTCACATACACAAAAATTCCGTTCACATCCTCTATGGCAAAGATTACCCAGCCCAAAAGGACCACAAATGCGGTATAAACAAAACCATAGATCTTGGGAAGATAATTTAATAATCCGCTAAATCCCACTTTCTCCAGGATCAGGAAAAACGCAAACCAAAGTCCCCACAAAAGAAAATTCCAGCTGGCGCCATGCCAGATACCGGTCAACATCCAGACGATCAGAATGTTCAACACCTGTCTGGGCAGTCCTTTCCGGTTGCCGCCCAGTGGAATATACACATAATCCCGAAACCACTGACCAAGTGTCATATGCCAACGTCTCCAGAACTCCGTCACCGAGCAGGAGATATAAGGATATCGGAAATTCTCCGGGAACCGGAAGCCCATCATCGCGCCCAATCCAATGGCCATGTCAGAATATCCGGAAAAATCAAAATAAATCTGAAAAGCGTAAGCTACGATACCGATCCAGCAAAGCAGCACATTCAGATTTTCCGGGCCTGCCGCCAGCGCCTCTTCCCACAAAAGACCCAGGTTGTTGGCAAGCAATACTTTCTTGGCAAGTCCCACAATGAACCGCCTGATGCCATAGCTGACACCCTCGATGCTGCTGCGGTGATCCCTAAGATCATCCTGAACATCTACATACCTGACGATAGGTCCCGCGATCAGCTGAGGGAACATGGTCACAAACACACCAAAATCCAACAGATTGCGCTGCACCTTCGCTTCTCCCCGATACACATCTATGGTGTATGACATGGTCTGGAAGGTATAAAAAGAAATACCAATGGGAAGCGGCAACTCCAACAAAGGTATACTGGTACCTGCCACCTGATTTACTGTCTGCAGTAAAAAATCTGCATATTTGAAAAAGCCCAGCACGCCCAGATTGATCAGGATAGAGGTGCAAAGGAATACCGCAGATACAACCCGTCTCTCCCGAAATCTCTCAATCAACCGCCCATGAATATAGTCTGACAGGGTAGAGAACAACAGAAGTATTACATACACCGGTTCTCCCCAGGCATAGAAAAACAGACTGCCCAAAAAGAGGATGACATTACGCATCCTCCGGGCAGCCGGCCATAAATAAGTCACAAAATATAAAGCTAAAAATATGGGTAAAAATCGAAACAAAAATAGAACACTGCTAAATACCATCTTAAAAGCTCCTCAGGTAAAGTATTGTCTTCTCCTTTACTTTACCACAGCTGCCTGCAATTGTTCAATAGCAAGTTTGTTTTGCTCCTGGCAATGCTTGATCACTTCAGCATCACCTTTCTCAGAAAGCTCCATGGTGTCTGCACCTAACTGAATAAAGCAGATATAATCACCAATCTTTTCAACGGTAGAAGCCTGAATCTTGCCTACATTCATGGGATACTGCATGGTATCATTAACTTTTGCCTCTCTGTAAGCGATCAGCGCGTCCTCCACTGCCTTTTCCTGACCGGCCTTGGGCTTCACGATCACCAAAGTATCTACATTGGTGCCGATCATAGGCATCTCAGCAAGATAATCTTCATACATATCAGGGGTGATCACAAACAGACCTTCCAGGATATCCGGAGTCATCGGCATATTGGGCCAATAATTATCACCCAATTTATCCACTACTGCGCTCTTTAAGGCTTCCATCTCCTGACTCCAGCCTTCCACACCGATCATAGGCATATCTTCTGTCTCTTCTGATGCGCTCTCAGATTCCTGAGATTCTTCTGTTTTTTCTGCCTCTTCGGTATCCTGAGGCACTGAGCTCTCCTGCGTAGCCTGATTATCCTGTACGCTGCTTTCCTGTTCCGGCTGGTCTTTGCCGCAAGCCGCCAGAGCCATACAAAGTGCTATCATACACGCAAATGTAACTGCTTTTTTCATTCATTTCCTCCTTACGATGTGCGGTCCTACGACATATCCGCCGCACACTCTTGTTTCTTCATTTCATTAGCTACTAATGTTCCCGGTTTCTTCCGGAATATGCATCAAAACAGGAGCCTTCATTGTCTCCCGTTCTTGGCACCTGACTATCATAACATACTTTTTAGGATTTGTCTGCAAAAAGATTTATAAAAATAAAATAACTAAAATATAAATCTGCAGTCTCTCTTATTTGTGAATGTTTATCAACGCACCGTAACTTAGAGTATAATTATCATTTAAGAAAAAGCGTAAGGTTTTCTTGTGGCGGCTTCTTGACCTGCCGGAAATTATTCTGATTCAGATAGATTTCTCATTTTGGGGTGATATATCTTCCTGAAAGACCCGAAAAGTGGGACGATTGTCGTAAGCAAGGCAGATAGAATCTTAGCTTTCTTATGTTCTATATGCTTTTTGGGCAATTTATTTTGGATTTTTGGGGACTTTTATAAGATAGATTTGTGATATCAGATTAATTTATCTTACAGCACAAGTTTTAATGAGCAGGGCGGACTCATCATTCAGCGACCAAGCCAGAAACTTGGCACCGTAACAGTTTGACCGGGAACAGTTGCACAATAACGAGACTTGTGTTAAACTAACAAGGAAATTGACCGAGCAAATATCTAAAGGAGTAACGCAATGAGCATTTTAAATGTAGAACACTTAACCCACGGTTTTGGTGACCGCGCCATTTTCAATGATGTATCTTTCCGTCTGTTAAAAGGGGAGCACATCGGTCTGATCGGTGCCAACGGCGAGGGAAAGTCTACTTTTATGAATATTATCACCGGCAAACTGATGCCGGACGAAGGAAAGATTGAATGGGCAAAGAATGTCCGGGTAGGTTATCTGGATCAGCACACAGTGCTGACAGCAGGGCAGACCATACGTGATGTATTGTCCTCTGCCTTTGATTTCTTATATGATATGGAAGCACAGATGAATGACCTCTGTGACAAAATGGGCGACGCCACACCGGAAGAATTGGAGCAGTATATGGAAGACCTGGGTACTCTCCAGGATCTTCTGACCATGCATGATTTTTACATGATCGACTCCAAGGTAGAAGAGGTGGGACGTGCCCTTGGTCTTGCGGATATTGGCTTTGAGCGGGATGTAACCGAATTAAGCGGAGGCCAGCGAACCAAAGTATTGCTGGGAAAGCTTCTTTTGGAAAAGCCTGACATCTTACTTTTGGACGAGCCTACCAACTATCTGGATGTGGAACATATTGAGTGGCTGAAGCGCTATCTGAATGAGTATGAAAACGCTTTTATCCTGATCAGCCACGACATTCCTTTCTTAAACAGTGTGATCAACCTAATCTACCACATGGACAATCAGGAGCTGACCCGCTATGTAGGCGATTATGATAAGTTCCAGGAAGTTTATGCCATGAAAAAGTCTCAGCTGGAGGCTGCCTATAATAAGCAACAGAAAGAAATTGCCGACTTAAAAGACTTTGTGGCCCGCAACAAAGCCCGGGTAGCCACCCGCAACATGGCCATGTCACGCCAAAAGAAACTGGACAAAATGGATGTGATCGAGTTAGCTGCCGAGAAACCCAAGCCGGAATTCAACTTCCGCGAGGCACGTACCCCCGGCAGATATATCTTCCAGACCGAAAATCTGGTGATTGGTTATGACGAGCCCCTCTCCCGCCCCTTAAATCTTTCCATGGAGCGTGGCCAGAAGATTGTACTGACCGGCGCCAACGGTATCGGTAAAACCACACTGCTCAAAAGTATTCTGGGTCTGATCCCACCTTTGAGCGGCAACGTAGAACAGGGAGATTACTTAGAAATCGGCTACTTTGAGCAGGAAATGAGCCAGGATGTGACCACCACCTGTATCGAAGAAATCTGGCAGACCTTCCCGGGCTTCACCCAATACGAGGTCCGCTCTGCCCTGGCCAAATGCGGTCTGACCACCAATCATATCGAGAGCAAAGTAAAAGTGTTAAGCGGCGGCGAGCAAGCCAAAGTACGCCTGTGCAAACTGATCAACC
>JAZSFW010000131.1:0-3830 GCA_045532445.1 Acetatifactor sp.
GACTTATCTATTGGATGTAAAACCCGCAAGAGAATGGGAAGGTCACTCACTTCTTGGTAAATAAGCTTGTTCTGTGATCATTGAGAAGAAACCAAAAAGGGCATCCCTCAAGCCATTTCGCGACTTTGGGATGCCCTTTCATATCATTCTCCCACCATTTAAATTTCAAATCATCCAAACGCCTTATCCTGTCTGGCTTTTTCAATCACATCCTCTGAATATCCCAGCCACTCCGAGCAAATCGCTTCCGTATCCTCGCCAAGCCTGGGCGCAGCTTTTTGCACCTGATCCAGCTTTCCATGCATTTTTATCGGCGTGCCCGGTATCGTGATCTCCTCCCCCATGCCGGGATCATACACCTTCCAAAGCATATTTCTTGCCTGAAGCTGCGGATGTTTAGAAGCTTCCGCAATATCATTGATCTGTCCGAAAGGAATGCCCACGCTCGTGATGAGTTCTTCCAGTTCCCCCACTGTCTTCTCCATACTCCACGCCTCGATGATCCCTTTCAGCTCAGGCAGGTAATTGCGGCAACGGGCATCATTGGTTTCATATCGGGGATCCAGGGTCAAGTCTTCCCGCCCCATAACACTACATAACTTTGCCCACATTTTATCTGTACCGCAGCCCATCACAAACTGACCATCTTTTGCCCGGAAAGAATCAAAGGGCGCAATGCCGGAATCCGCATTTCCCATACGTTTCGGCACCACACCCGCAACAGTATAGGAGATTGCAAAATTTTCCATAACAGAATACAGGGTGTCAAGCATGGCAATATCAAGGCGCTGCCCCTCCCCCGTCCTTTCTCTCTGATAGAGAGCCATACAAATGCCCAGCGCAAGATATGTTCCGGAATAATTGTCACCGATAGAGGGGCCCACCTTCACGCATGGTCCATCGGTATGACCGGTCACACTCATCATACCGCTCATAGCCTGCGCGATAATATCATAACAAGGGCGGGACGCCAGGGGTCCCTCCAAGCCAAAGCCGGAAATGGAACCATAGATCAGGCGGGGATTCACCTGATGCATTTCTTCATAAGAGAAACCAAGCTTTTCAAAGGTACCCACTTTGAAATTTTCGCACAAAACATCTGCCTTTTTTATAAGTTCCCACAGGATCTGTTTTCCTGCAGGAGTCTTCAGATCCAAAACCATGCCTTTCTTATTCCTGTTAATATAGGAATAATAGGCACTGTAATCATTTTTAAACGGCCCCCATGTCCTGGACTGATCTCCATAGGGAGATTCTATTTTAATCACCTCTGCCCCTTGATCTGCCAGATGCATGGTACAGAAAGGGCCGCTGTATGCCTGTGTCAGATCCAGGATCCGTACGCCTTCCAATGGTCTTCCCATCATTATCTCATCCTCCTGTCCCTAATCAAATCAGATGCGGAACGCTTCGTCCTGAGGTCCCCTCTGGCACTTCTTCGGAACAACACAGATTCCCTCCGCACGGCCAACCAGCAAAGGCTCCGGCAAGATTCTGGCTGCAGAAACCTCTAACCCTTCCTCTTTACACAGTTCGATGACTTTGTATGCCTCAAAAACCATCTTACGGGAAGTATTTCCGACGCTTTCAATCCAACCCACGTACTCCATAAAATCTCCTGCATATACCGGAGCAAGGAAGTCAACATGCTCATAGGTACGAAACAGACCTTCATCACCATCCATGCGGATCAAAAGCTCCGTTGCTACATCACCAAAAAAATCCAGCATGTGGGAACCATTTACCAAGTCCCCTGCATAATGGGCATCTCCTGTATTCATTCTTACTCTGATCGTTACTTTTTCTCCTATCATAATGGAAGCCTCCTTTTGCTTTATTGCATTATGATAAATGATATTCCAGCAACAGAGTCAAGAATTGTTTTTACTATTTATAAATGGCAAAAAAGAAAACCCTATTCTTAGAACAGGGTTTCTGATACTTTACATATGGGGGCAATAATCTTGGTAACATATTCATCCGTGTTATTGGTATCAATGGGGGAGATAATGAAGGCATCCCTGATGTCTCCACAAACTTTATACTTATTTTCAGATATCCAGCGCATAAGCGTCATGTACGATTGTATCAAGGAATCATACGCGCCGATATGATAGGTTGTAGCAGCAAGATAAGCCTCTTCATGCCGGTAGTATTGCATATGGTCCGTGGGGATAGACTTTACAGGCATGCATGTCTCATAGTCACAAACACTGCCATAAAACTGCTCTAATGGCGGATTGTGGTAAATGATGCTGATCGCACCGGCTTCCTGAACCTTTTCCTTACGGATTAACTCCAACAATTCTGCCCAACGGTCTATGTTGATCTCTTCATTACGATAATTTTGCTTGGGTCTGCGAATATAAATCCAGTCCTGTGCCGGAATCGTTTCCACTTGAACAATATCTTCCGCAAAGGCACCAAGCTCTTCGCTGCGCTGAAGCACAGACCTTCCTTGCTGCAATCTTTCCAAAAAGAGATAGCCGCTGTAATACTTAGCCTGTTGCTGTTCAATCTCCTCCAACAGCACGTCAAGGCGCTCTTGGATCTGATTTGTGAGATACTTGATATCTTTTGACGCAAGTAACCTTGTTATTTCTTCCAAAGAAAAGCCCAGCTCTTTCAAGTTCTTGATCATTTGAATTTTGACCAATTGCTCTCTCTCATAATACCTATATCCTGTCGCCTCATTCTTCATGGCAGGACAAACCAGACCCTTCTTATCATAAAAATGAAGAGTCTGGACCGTAACATGACAGATTGCTGCAGCTTCACCCACTGAATATCTTCTTATATCATTCATCGTTTGTCCCACATGTTTAAAATTCTAATATAACAAAGCCTGTTGCCGGAATGGCCGCACAGTAAGTTGTATCACTTATCTTCTCCAGACTGCGCTCATTACCTTTTCATGGAGCTGGAAAAACAGCCGACGACCAATAACATTATACTTTATTTATTCCAACACTTCAAGCTCAATTTGTAATACTAAAAGGAGTGTAACTCTTTTTCACTGCCGGCAAGTCACACTCCTTCTAAAACACTTTCAAAAATGTCTAAAACATCTACACCATAGAACCCCTAATTTTCCCGATAGTCTCCAATGTATTTCTTGCCCCTTTCAGAATATAATCATAATCCGCTCCGGTACAGATCATGTTGATTCCCATTTCATGGTAGCGTCGAAGCGTGGCCTCGTCTGACGCAAAGGTAGCCACACCCACTGTTTTCCCCTCTTTACGGAATGCGGCAATTGCACGGTTTGCAAGTTCCAGATTCTTTTCGCAGAAAACATCCCCCAGCCTGCCGATAGACCCCGACAAATCATGCATACCAAGAATACAACCATCCAGGTAAGGCAGCTTTGCGATCGCTTCCGCATCCATTGCTGCACTCTCCAGTTCAATCTGGACAAAACGGCAGATTTTCTTGTGTCCTTCCACATAAAATTGCGGTTCACTGTCTATCCCATAATGCACTGCTCCCTTAGGACCACATCCACGCTTTCCAAAAGGAGGATACAGTGTATAGTCGAGCAATTCCTTGGCATGCGCTGCATCTCTTACCATCGGGAAAATAATGCCGTCAATGTTCATTTCAAGAATTCTTTTTGTATAAGTCAGGTCGTTCACAGGCACTCTGACGAATGCTGCCGCACCACACGTTTTGGCCGCCAAGATATGGTGATATACCTGCTTGCAGGAAAGCATCGTATGCTCCATATCAATCCATACAAAATCATAATTCAGATTTGCAAAAATTTCCGTTACGATAGAATCTGACAAATTAGAATGCGCACCGGTGAGCGGAAGCGCTTTTTCCACTTT
>JAZSFW010000277.1:0-2641 GCA_045532445.1 Acetatifactor sp.
AAAAGTTTTCGGTATGAAGAACTGAATCCGGAGTATATTTTACCCAAGAAGCACGGAGTATTGGTTCCTTATCTGGACGTCCTGCAAAAAGATCTGGATGATCGCTAAAGAAATATCATTATTTACTTGACAGATAGGTGAAAATTCGTTATACTTACATATGATTTCGCATGCTACCATGGTAGCACGTTAATTTGATAAAGTGCCAGGAGGATTTCATGAGCAAAAAACTTTTACATACTCCCGAAGGAGTACGTGATATTTATGGAATAGAATATGAGAGAAAGCTTTCTGTAGAAAATAAGCTTTGTAATATCATTGCCAGCTACGGTTATGATGCCGTTCAGACCCCGACTTTTGAATTTTTTGATGTGTTTTCCAAAGAAATCGGAACAACTCCAAGCAAGGAGCTGTACAAATTTTTTGATAAGGAAGGCAATACACTGGTTTTAAGACCGGATTTTACGCCCTCCATCGCCAGATGTGCAGCCAAATATTTTATGGAAGATCAATTCCCGATCCGGTTTTGTTATATGGGAAATACTTTTACCAATAACTCTAATCTTCAGGGGAAATTAAAAGAAGTGACCCAGTTGGGGGCGGAGTTAATTAACGATGATTCTGTTGAGGCAGACGCGGAAATGATCAGCATGGTCATTGAAGCGCTGAAGAGCACCGGATTAAGCCGTTTCCAAATAAGCATCGGTCAGGTAGAGTACTTTAAGGGGCTTTGCGAGGAGGCCGGTTTGGATGAAGAAACGGAAATGTCGCTGAGAGAATCTATTTCCGGCAAAAATTTCTTTGCCGCAAAAGAGCTTCTGGAAGAGCGCCAGGTAAAAGAACCTTATCATAGGATTCTTTTGCAGGTTGCGGATACCTTTGGCAATATGAATTCTCTTGCGCAGGCCAAGGAATTGGTGACCAACGAAAGGTCTCTGAAGGCCATTGAAAGATTGGAGAAACTTTATGAAGTGCTCAAGCTCTACGGTGTAGAGCAGTATGTGTCTTTTGACCTGGGTATGTTGAGCAAGTATCATTATTACACCGGGATCATTTTTAAGGCTTATACCTACGGTATCGGCGATGCCTTAGTCAAAGGCGGTCGTTATGATAATCTCTTAAAGCAGTTTGGAAAAAATGCCCCTGCTGTTGGCTTTGTGATCGTGATTGATGATCTGCTGGAAGCTTTGTCAAGACAGAAGGTGGAACTGCCAAAGTCACCAGAGAAACAGAAGCTTTACTTTACGCAGGACAATTATCAGGAAATGCTTCAGAAAGCTATTTCCCTTCGTAAAAAAGGCATGATCGTTGAACTGCTTCCTGAATCATAGACAATAGTTTGCAAAGGAAATAAAAGAATGAGTGAAGATAGATATTTAACATTTGCCCTGGGAAAAGGAAGACTTGCCTCCAAGACCTTAGAGCTTTTTGAACAGATTGGAATCACCTGTGAAGAGATGAAAGACAAGGATTCCAGAAAGCTGATCTTTGTCAACGAGGAATTAAAGCTTCGGTTCTTTCTCTCCAAAGGTCCTGATGTGCCCACCTACGTAGAATATGGTGTGGCCGATATCGGCGTAGTCGGAAAAGACACAATCCTGGAAGAAAATAAAAATGTATATGAAGTCCTGGATCTGGGATTTGGAAAGTGCAGAATGTGCGTCTGTGGTCCGATATCGGCCAAAGAGCTTTTAAAACATCATGAGCGCATTCGAGTGGCAAGCAAGTATCCAAATATTGCCAAAGATTATTTTTACAACAAAAAGCATCAGACAGTAGACATCATTAAGCTCAACGGTTCTGTGGAACTAGGTCCTTTGGTGGAACTTTCAGATGTGATCGTAGATATTGTGGAGACCGGGTCTACTTTAAGAGAAAATGGTCTTGAAGTGCTGGAGGAGATTTGTCCTCTGTCCGCCCGTATGATCGTAAATCCTGTGAGCATGCAAATGGAAAATCAAAGAATCCGCAAACTCATTACCGATATCAGAAACAAAATGGCTGAATAAATCATTCACAGAAGAGAGGAATACCCATGAGAATTGTCAGTTTATCCAAGGACAGTCAAAAAAGTGTCCTGAACGATTTATTAAAAAGAAGTCCCAACAATTACGGACAATATGAGTCAGCGGTTAATGACATCATAGAAAATGTCAAGCAAAACGGTGACAAAGCAATTTTTGAGTATACAAAGAAATTTGACAAATTTGATCTGAGTGCAGAAAATATCTTAGTAACCAGAGAAGAGATCGAAGAAGCTTACGCTTGTTTGGATCCGAAGCTGGTAGAGGTGATTCGTAAATCGGCTGCCAATATCCGCTCTTTTCATGAAAAACAGCTTCGAAACAGCTGGTTTACTTCCAGAGAAGACGGAACCATCCTGGGAATGAAGATCACAGCTATTGAAAGAGCCGGTGTCTATGTACCAGGCGGAAAAGCTGCCTATCCCTCCAGCGTTCTGATGAATGTGATTCCTGCAAAAGTGGCAGGTGTCAGCCGTATCATTATGACCACGCCTCCCGGAGCAGACGGCAAAGTCAACCCCGGTACTTTGGTTGCGGCTGACATTGCAGGCGTGGATGAAATCTATAAAGCAGGGGGCGCCCAGGCAATTGCTGCTATGGCTTTCGGTACCCAGTCT
>JAZSFW010000250.1:0-2986 GCA_045532445.1 Acetatifactor sp.
ATTTTCTTCATAACTTCAGTTCCTTTCCCAGAGGGCACCGCCCTCTACTGTCATCTATCTATCATAACGGAAATCAAAAAACTTGTCAATCTGCCATTTCGGAAAAATTGGAAGTCTTCTGATACTCCCGTTCTGCCTTCGAATAAACACAGCCGCAATAATCCTGGCGATATAGCTGATGAATATTGGACAATTCAACTGACCGCTTATAACCGTTCTTTTTCTTAAAATCGGATGGAAGCCAGGGGACGTGATATTCGGCCGCCAATGCCTCTCCAATCTCGTTTAACTTGGCTGCATTTTTCAGGGGACTGATGCTGAGCGTTGTGGCAAAATAGTCATATCCTGCCTGGGCAGCCCGTCTGGCGGTCTCCCTTAAGCGTAGCTCAAAACAGCGAAAGCACCTCTCACCGCCCTCCGGACAACTTTCCAGCCCTTTTGCCAGATGATAGAAAAGCTCCGGTTCAAATTCTCCCTCTTCCACCTCAATCAAGTGACGCCTGACACCAGTTTTGTAAGCCCTATCTGTAAGTCTCCCCGCATCTTCCCAATCAAAAACTTCCTGGTTAAGTTCCTTGATCAGACGTTTCTGCTCCTCTGCCCGTTTTCTATATTCTTCCTCAAAAGAAATATTGGGATTATAATAAAAAACGGTGATCGCAAAATATGTACTTAAATACTCCAAAACATAGCTGCTGCAGGGCGCACAGCAGCTATGCAGATACAGACGGGGAACCTTCTGCCCACCTGATCGTTCCAGTTTTATTAAAATTTCATCCAACTCTTTTTGATAATTTCTCATGGTATCTCTCCGTCACCTAAGTATCCATAAATACGATACCACACTTTACTGCCCTCTGGCAATGGCTTCTTCATATCTTCTGCCGGCTTTTTTCCAGTTGATCAAAGTAAACCAGCCATCCACATAGTCTGCCCGACGATTCTGGTATTGCAGGTAATAGGCATGTTCCCACACATCCACCAAAAACAGAGGCGTGTATATTTCCAAATCCGGCACATCCTGATTGGCAGTCTGCTGTATGGTCAAAATACCTTTCTGGTCTGCAAGGAGCCAGGCCCAGCCGGAACCGAACTTACTGACTGCCGCTTGTTTCATTTTCTCCTTCCATTGCTGATAGGAGCCAAAGTCACGCACGATGGCTTCAGCCAATTCTCCTGAAGGTTCCTGTCCTACAGGACATTTCATGGCGTCAAAATAAAGCTCATGGTTATAAACACCGCCGCCATTATTTTGAATGGGTGTCCGTACAGCTGCTGGTAACTCGTCCAAGTTATTCAACAGTTCTTTCAAACTCATCTTTTGAAGCTCCGGATAGTCTGCCAGTACACTGTTCAGATTGTCTACATAGGTCTTATAATGCTTATCGTGGTGAAAGGTAAGGGTATTGGCATCCAATACCGGAGTCAAAGCATCATATTCGTAGGGTAACGGTTTTACCACAAAGGGGTAGGTTTCTTCTCTCATAATAACCTCGATTCTGCGCCGCAGGCAAATTGTGTTACTTTCACAAAGATTACAACAATAGTATATGCCATAATGTGGAATTCATTCAGTGCTAAGTTCTTACAAAGACCTAATGAAAGTTTCTTTAGAGTATAATTATCGTTGGCGACAAAAACTCTGATATTGAAAATTTTCCCCAAAATGGTATAATAAGCCTGCGGGCGCTTCCTTTTCTGCGCTCATGGCATAATATTCATAGCCAAAAGAATCAAAACAGTGATAAAGGATACTTGCGTATGGAAAAATTGTTTTATCAAGACACACACATGATAGATTTTGAAGCCATTGTCACAGACTGTGTTCCAGCAAAAGAGGGATATCGAGTGAGTTTAGATCAAACCGCCTTTTTTCCGGAAGAAGGAGGACAAGGCGCGGACCGCGGAACCCTTGCCGGACTCCCGGTACTGGATGCACAGATTCTGGACGGCGTGATCTGGCATTATGTAGAAAGGCCCCTCACTCCCGGCTGTACAGTCACCGGACATGTGGACTGGGAGCAGCGCTTTGATTATATGCAGCAGCATTCCGGAGAGCACATTGTATCAGGTCTGGTTCACAGCCGGTATGGATATGATAATGTGGGATTTCATTTGGGCAAAGAGGAAGTGACACTGGATTTTAACGGCAGCTTAAGCCTTGCACAGCTTCGGGAAATTGAGACCGAGGCAAACAGGATCATCTGGCAGAATCTTCCTGTTCTGGTGACCTTTGCAGACAAGGAACAATTGGCACAAATGGAATACCGCAGCAAACTGGAATTAACAGAAGATGTGAGAATCGTGGAGATCCCCGGTGTGGACACTTGCGCTTGCTGTGCACCTCACGTAAATACCACCGGACAGATCGGCCTTCTGAAGGTGACAGGGGTGCAAAGTCACCGAGGCGGTGTGCGCGTAAACATCCTTTGCGGTGCAAGAGCTGTGAAAGCATTTACCGCACATCAAGACAATATAACTGCCATCTCTACACTTCTGTCTGCAAAACAGGATGCGGTGGCCGAAGCGGTTCTTCATCTGAAAGAGGAGAATCAACGCTTAAAGATACGAGCAAATGAGCTGCAGGCAAGACTTCTTACCCTTCAGACCAGCATGCTTCCCCCTGCGGAAGTACAAAACAGCGTACTTCTCTTTACGGGAGACTTAGATGCCATTGCACTGCGCAATACAGTCAACTCCCTGTGTAAGAAATATTCCGGTTATGTTTGCATCTTTTCCGGCGACGATACTGCCGGATATCGATATATTATCGGCAGTGCCACTTTAGACTGTCGACAGGCTGCTGCACTCCTCAGAGAAAAACTTGGAGCAAAGGGTGGCGGTACCTCACCCATGGTACAGGGCAGCATCACAGCCACTGCTGCTGATATTAGCAGTGCACTTGATATTAAGACAACCTAAAAAGCGCGTCGCGGAAGCGACGCGCTAATCTTTTATTTTGCACAAACTGCATCAAAGTCTTCTT
>JAZSFW010000276.1:0-6449 GCA_045532445.1 Acetatifactor sp.
TCACCAGGTAAGATACGGATAAAGTTCTGACGCAGCTTACCGCTTATGTGTGCCAGCACGCGGTGACCGTTCTCCAACTCTACCTGAAACATGGTGTTGGGTAATTTCTCCACTACAGTTCCTTCGATTTCAATCACATCACTTTTAGACATTTCATTCCTCCGTCTTTATTGATCTAGTTTTTGTTTGATCGCACATTTGATCGCTTCATTAATATGTTCTTGCTTCTGACTGATTTGTAAGAGCAAGGCTTCATCCACTGTTTCATTTATGATCTGTACGTGCCTTGCATTCTTTTTCTTCGGAGCACCGATTTTTTTAGCTTCACCATCCGCAAGCCAGATATGCGTATCATTTGCATCAACGATCACATAAAGTTTTCCTTTGTCATGGCCTGCTTTGGAAGTGGCATACTTTCCTATCATATAGCCTCCCTTAGTACAATGTCAGGATCTCCGGTTCCCCGTCAGTGATGAGTATGGTGTTCTCATAATGAGCCGACCAGGAGCCATCCTCTGTCACGACTGTCCAATCATCATCAAGCCAATCCACATCTGCACGTCCCATATTGATCATGGGCTCAATGGCAAGGGTCATGCCTGCCTGAAGCTTGGGTCCTCTTCTTTTTTGTGCAAAATTGGGGATCTGCGGATCCTCATGAAGGCTTGTGCCTATGCCATGGCCTACCAGATCCGTCACGATGCCGTAACCGTAAGGCTTGATAAAAGCATCAATGGCATTGGATATATCATGTAAATGATTACCGGCTTTGGCCATCTTTATTCCCTCAAAGAAGCTCTGTTTTGTCACATCGATCAGCTTACGTGCCGCAGGACTGATCTGTCCCACAGCGTGGGTCCTGGCCGCGTCAGAGTGGTATCCTTTGTAGATAAGACCCGCATCCAGACTGACAATGTCTCCCTCCTGCAAAATGCGGCGCTTGCTCGGGATCCCATGTACCACCTCATCATTCACAGACACACAAACACTGGCAGGATAGCCGTGATAGTTCTTGAAATTGGGAATACATCCCAATTTGCGAATAACGGATTCTCCCAAAATGTCAATATCCAGAGTGGACATACCGGGCTTAACAGCCGCCTCCATCTCCTGGTGTACAATGGCAAGAAGCCTGCAGGATTCCCGCATCAGTTCTATTTCTCTCTCAGATTTAATAATGATTGACATACTGCAAACCTTCTTCTAACCTAAAATATCCACAATGGCAGCAAATACATCCTTACTATCCACCGTGCCGTCCACATTCTTCAAAATGCCCTTGTTCTGATAAAAATCTATGAGGGGCTGTGTCTGGTCATGATATACTTTTAATCTTTTCAATACGGTCTCAGGCTTATCATCATCCCGAAGCACCAGCTCCTGTCCGCAGGCATCACAGATGCCTTCCTTCTTAGGAGGAATATGCGCGATATGATAAGTAGCACCACAGGTAAGACATGCTCTTCTGCCTGACATTCTTCTCACAATATTCTCATCGGGAACATCTACGTTGATCGCATGGTCAACGGCATCACCCAGCTTATTTAAAGCTTCATCCAAAACCTCTGCCTGAGGAATGGTGCGGGGGAAACCATCCAAAACATAACCGTTCTCACAATCCTCTTTGGCTACTCTGTCTAAAAGAATCTTCACGGTAAGCTCATCGGGCACTAACTGCCCCTGATCAATATACTTCTTTGCCTCTTTGCCAAGCTCGGTGCCATTCTTGATATTGGCACGGAAAATATCTCCGGTAGAAATGTGAGGGATCTGATACTTTTCTGCAATCATTTTAGCCTGGGTGCCTTTGCCTGCACCGGGCGCACCTAACATAATTATCTTCATACTTGCCTCCATGATATGGGCTTATGACATGATCCAGTCTCGACGCCATAATGTCCTATTTTATTTGAACATAGTTAATATATATTTTACATGGAAACTTTGGACTTTGCAAGCTTAAATATAAAGAAAATAGCAAAAATGCAAAAAACTGCAAAAGCAGATCATTCATTCTGCCTTTGCAGTCTCTCATTTTAACTTATTAATCGTTTAAAAATCCCTTGTAATTGCGTACAAGCATCTGGGATTCCACCTGTTTCATTGTCTCTAAGATAACACTTACGATAATGATCAGGCTGGTGCCGGCAAAGGATACACTTGCGTTGAACACACCACTGAAGATGTAGGGGATCACAGCAATGATCGTAAGACCGACTGCACCAATGATTACGATGTAATTCAGTACCTTGGTCAGGTAATCGCTGGTAGGTTTGCCGGGTCTGATACCGGGTACAAAACCGCCCTGCTTCTTCATATTGTCAGCGATCATGAGCGGATTAAAGGTAATGGATGTATAGAAGTATGCAAAGAAGATAATCAATGCAATATATACAAGCAAACCAATGGTATAAACAGGCTCACTTGGCTTGCACCAGTTAGCGCCGTTTAAGCCTTTGAGGATCTCTCCCCAGAAACCGGTTCCTTCATATCCTGCAAAGCTGCAGATGATGATAGGGAACTGCATGATGGACTGAGCAAAAATAACAGGAATAACACCTGCGGTGTTTACCCTCATAGGAATGTTGGAGGTCTGTCCGCCAACCATCTTTCTGCCCTGCATCTTCTTGGCATACTGCACAGGAATCTTGCGGGTAGCATCGTTTAAGATAATAACCAAAACTACCATCAAAACAATGATTGCAATAATAATTACTGCAGCAAGAACAGCTGTAGCAGGTGCTTTGCCGATTACAAACTGCTGGAACAGGTTAGCCAGATCAGTAGGGATTCTGGAAATAATATTGATCACCAGCACGATGGAAATACCATTTCCGATTCCATTCTCTGTGATTCTCTCACCAACCCACATCAAGAAAGCACTACCTGCGGTCATGGTAACAACTGCAGTGATCACACTCATTGCGTTGTAGTCTACCAAAAGTCCGCTTCTGCCAAAACCGATAGCCATGGCAGTAGACTGAACCAATGCAAGACCAACTGTCACATATCTTGTGATTGCGGCAAGTTTCTTCTTACCCTCCTCACCATCTTTCTGCATCTCTTCCAGCTTCGGGATCGCAATGGTCAAAAGCTGAATGATAATGGATGATGTAATGTACGGGCTGATATTTAAAGCTAAAATTGACATATTTTCAAAGGATCCACCAGTCAAAGCATTAAAGAAGCTGAATGCGCCTCCACTCTGCTGTGCAAACCAGTCTTTGAAATATGATGCATTAATCCCCGGGATGGGCAGCTGTGATCCAATACGGATCACAACCAACATCATCAGGGTATAAAAAAGTTTCTTTCTTAGATCTTTGATCTTAAAAGCATTTTTAAGGGTTGTAAGCATTAGATCACCTCTGCTGTTCCACCAAGAGCCTCAATTTTTTCTTTTGCAGAAGCGCTGAATGCATCTGCCTTAACATTAAGCTTTTTGGTAAGTTCTCCGTTTCCGAGTATCTTAACACCATCTCTGGGGTTCTTAACAATACCAGCTTCTATTAATGCATTCACATCTACCACTGCATCGTTCTCAAAGCACTCCAGAGCGCTTACGTTGATCGCAACGATTTCCTTAGTGTTTCTGTTAGTGAAACCTCTCTTAGGAATACGTCTGTATAAAGGCATCTGACCGCCTTCGAAACCAGGTCTGGGAGCTCCAGAACGAGCTTTCTGACCCTTATGGCCCTTACCGGCTGTCTTGCCGTTACCTGAACCATGTCCACGGCCTCTTCTAAAATTATCACTGTGTTTGGAACCTTCTGCAGGTCTTAAATTGGATAATTCCATTCCTCACACCTCCTTGTCTTATACTTCTTCAACTTTAACTAAGTGACTTACCTGACGAATCTGTCCTCTTGTAGCTTCATTATCAGGAAGTACAACGGACTTGTTCAGTTTACGAAGTCCCATAGATTCAACTGTCTTTCTGTTCTTCGGTACAGCGCCGATAGTGGACTTTACCAAAGTAACTTTCAGCATTTTGTCTGCCATTGTGATTCTCCTTTCCTGTATGAGCCTTAAGTTATGCAAAAATCTCGTCTACAGCTTTGCCACGCATCTTAGCAACTTCTTCAGGAGACTTTACCTGACTCAAGCCGTCGATCGTTGCAAGAACAACGTTCTGCTTGTTGTTGGAGCCAAGAGATTTGGTACGAATGTTCTTGATACCTGCTAACTCACAAACAACACGGGCAGGACCACCAGCGATGATACCGGTACCTTCAGGAGCTTTCTTTAACAGAACGCTTGCAGAACCGAACTTGCCGATGAAATCGTGTGTGATAGAATTATCTTCATTTAATGCAATTTCATCGATGTGCTTCATTGCATCTACTTTTCCTTTACGGATCGCTTCGGGAATTTCCACAGCTTTACCAAGGCCGGCACCTACATGGCCATTGCCGTCGCCAACTACTACAAGAGCGGTGAAACGCATGTTACGACCACCTTTTACAGTCTTAGTTACGCGCTTGATGGTAACAACCTTATCGGTTAATTCCAGCTGACTAGCATCTATGATTGTATGTCTCATGGTTTACTCCTTCCTCTCCTAGAATTCCAAGCCAGCTTCTCTGGCCGCATCAGCTAATGCTGCGATTTTACCCTGGTATATAAAGCCGCCTCTGTCAAAAACAACTTCTTTGATACCTTTTTCGATTGCTCTCTTTGCAATCACAGTTCCAAGATATGCTGCTGCATCAACGTTATTGGTCTTTTCCAGCTCTGCCTTTACTTCTTTCTCAAGAGTAGATGCAGCTACTAAAGTATTACCAACTGTATCGTCGATAATTTGAGCATACATATGATTATTGCTTCTGAACACTGCAAGACGAGGTCTTTCAGCAGTGCCGCTGAAACGGTTACGAATTTTCATGTGCTTTTTAGCACGAACTTTCTGTCTTGATTCTTTGCTAACCATTTTTACACTCTCCTTATCTATTATTTCTTACCAGTCTTACCAACTTTACGTCTGATCGTCTCATCAGCATACTTGATACCCTTACCCTTGTAAGGCTCAGGTCTTCTCTTATCTCTGATTTCAGCTGCGTATTGGCCAACTTTTTCTTTGTCGATACCCTTAATGATAATGATGTTCTGACCCTCAACTACGGAATCAATTCCTTCGGGATCTTCCATCTCAACCGGATGAGAATAACCAAGGGATAAGGTTAACTTCTTACCGGACTTTGCTGCTCTGTAACCTACACCGTTTACTTCCAGCTTCTTCTCGTAACCCTGAGTAACACCGACTACCATGTTGTTGATCAGCGTTCTGGTCAAACCATGAAGAGATTTCATTCTCTTTAAGTCGTTAGGTCTTGTTACGGTTACAACTGCACCTTCCACTTTGATGTCCATCTCGGAAGGTAATACTCTTACGAGTGTTCCTTTGGGACCCTTAACGGTCACTTTGTTATTTTCTGCAACTTCTACAGTTACGCCTGCAGGAATCGCGATTGGCATTCTACCTATACGTGACATGCCCGTACCTCCTATAATTATATGGGATTATTAACTGTTACTTTTGCTTTACAACTTACCAAACGAATGCAAGCACTTCGCCGCCAACGCCCAGCTCTCTTGCCTTCTTGTCGGTGATCACACCCTGGTTGGTGGAAACGATCGCGATACCAAGTCCGCCTAATACTCTGGGCATATCTTCCTTGCCGGCATATACACGAAGACCGGGCTTGGAGATTCTCTTGATACCGGAGATGATCTTCTCATTCTTGTCAGCACCGTATTTTAAGGTGATGTGAATGGTCTTGAAGTTTCCGTTTTCGATGATTTCGTAATTCTTAATGTAACCTTCCTCTAAAAGAATGTCAGCAATTGCTAATTTCATCTTAGAAGCAGGAACATCTACTGTGTCGTGTTTTGCAGTGTTTGCATTACGGATTCTTGTAAGCATATCTGCAATAGGATCGCTCATAGTCATTTTATATTTCCTCCTTCTTACCAACTTGCTTTCTTAACACCGGGGATCTGTCCCTTGTATGCCAACTCACGGAAGCAAACTCTGCAAATTCCGTATTTTCTTAAGTAAGCATGTGGACGTCCACAAATTTTGCAACGGGTATAAGCCTGAGTAGAGAACTTAGCTTTACGCTGCTGTTTTAACTTCATTGATGTCTTTGCCATCAGAATTTACCTCCTTATTATTTCGCGAACGGCATGTTGAATAATTTAAGTAATTCACGTGCCTCTTCATCGGTCTTAGCAGTAGTTACGAAAATGATGTCCATACCTCTGGTCTTATCAATCTTATCGTACTCGATCACGGGGAAGATGATCTGCTCTTTGATACCAAGTGCATAGTTACCTCTTCCATCGAAGCCGTTGGGGTTAACACCTCTGAAGTCACGTACACGAGGTAAAGCCAGGTTCACAAGACGATCCATGAACTCATACATCTTTTCACCGCGCAGTGTGGTCTT